>DATEGZ010000199.1:0-23570 GCA_035279905.1 Vicinamibacterales bacterium | reverse complement strand
CGCGGGCGGCGCGGCGCTGACGCTCACCCTCCACGCCTGGATCAACGACGGCCTCATGGCCGTGTTCTTCCTGCTGGTGGGGCTCGAGATCAAGCGCGAGATGCTGGACGGCCAGCTCTCGACCTGGCCGCGCCGTGTGCTGCCGGGGGTCGCCGCCGCCGGCGGCATGCTGGTGCCGGCCGGGCTGTACGCCGTGCTCGCCGCGGGGATGGGCCACGACGAGCTCGCGCGCGGCTGGGCGATTCCCACCGCAACGGACATCGCGTTCGCGTACCTCGTCGTGCGGCTGATCTTCCGCCCCGGGCATCCGGCGATTCCGTTCCTGCTCCTGCTGGCCATCGCCGACGACGCGCTCGGCCTGATCGTGCTCGCCGTGTTCTATCCCAGCGGTCCGGTCGCCCCGATCGAGCTCGCCCTGTGGCTCGCTGCGGCGATTGCGCTCGCGTGGCTGCTGCGCCGGCGGGGCGTGACCACATTCTGGGCGTACGTGCTCGGCCCCGGAGTGCTTTCGTGGATTGGGCTCGTCCGCGGCGGGCTGCACCCCGCGCTCGCGATGGTGCCGATCGTGCCGTTCATGCCGCACCATTCGTCCGACCTCGCCGAGTTGAGCCGGACGGACGTCAAGGCCGTCACGACGCTCCAGGAGTTCGAGCACTGGTGGCGTCTGCCCGTGCAGATCATCCTGTTCTTCTTCGGGCTCGCGAACGCGGGCGTGCCCGTCACCGGCTTCGGACCGGGCACGTGGATCGTGCTGGTCAGCCTCGTCGCGGGAAAACCAATCGGCATCCTGCTCACGACGAGGATCGCGGACCTCGCCGGCTTCAGGCGCGCGCCCGAGTTGAACGACGCCAGCGTGGTCGTGACGGGCATCGCCGCAGGGATCGGCTTCACCGTGGCGCTTTTCTTCACGACCGCCGCGTTTCCCGCGGGCACGATGCAGGACCAGGCCAAGCTCGGCGCGCTGCTGAGCTTTCTGGCGGCGCCGCTGGCGATTGCTGCGGGCAGAATGTTGCGGATCAGACGCTAGAACCCGAGCGCTTCCTTCTTCATCGGCTTGGCCGGCGCCGGCGGCGCTTCGGCGTAGCGCTTGAGGGCAGTCAGGGAGATCTGCCAGCCGCGCGAGACGACGGCGTAGTAACGGCGCCAGCGTGGCGACGGCTCGTAGCCGTCCTGGCGCACGTGCAGCTTGCAGCCCGTGCCTTCGGCTTCGACCGTCACGTGGAGCGCCATTGGACCGAGCGGCGCGCCTTCTGGCGGAATCCAGAACGCCTCGGCGACGAGAAATTGTTTGCCGGGGGTGACTTCGATCACCGTGCCGTGAAAGACGCCGCCGAGCGGGCCCAGCAGGTCGTCACGATACGGCGTCGTCGCCCATTCGACGGCGTAGACGCCGAGCGGCACGGGCGTGGTGACGGACCGGACGGCCTGCCACCACGCCCGCAGCGCTTCTGCGGAAAAGAAACAGTCGAGCACTGCCGCCGGCGTGGCGGCAATCACGAGGCTCTGCTCGAAGCGCTCGCCGAGTTCCTGAAGCGGATCGGACACGGGTCCGAGGCGCGCGCTACTTGGCGCGGAGCGTCTGCACGTACGCCACGATCGTCCACGCCTGCTCCTTGGAGATCTCCTCGGAGAAGGTCGGCATCTTGGGCGACGAGCGGCCGTTCCAGATCTTGTAGAAGACGACGCCGTCCGGATTCTGCTGGGCGCGCGCCGGGTTCGTGAGGTTCATGTCGTCGGCGTGCGCCGGATCCCCATCGGGACCGTCGCCCTTGCCGCTCGCCCCGTGGCACCGCTGGCACTTGCTCGAGAACAGCTTCTTGCCGTCGGCGAGCACCTTGTCGTCGACCGTCAGCGGGCTCTTCTCGGTGCGCGCGGTCGCCGGAATGTTCCAGCCGCCGCGGCCTTGTGCCGCGCGCACGTCGGCGCGGCCGACGGTCACGAACGCCAGCAGCCAGACCACCACCGCCGGCACAATCAACATCCACGATCGACGCATGAGACCTCCTCCTTCGAGCTAGTGCCGTTCCAACTTAACCCGCCAACGATGCGACGTCCGACCCAACATGCGATGCCGAATGCTGGCCACGTTTCCTCTCGGGGCAACAAGTTGGAACGGCACTAGACGGTCATGATACCAGCGGGCGCCCTCAGTAGAGCAGCCAGCGCCGGCGGACATCGAGGAACGCGGCCGCGTCCGCGCGCAGGTCGCGGGCGAGTTCGACGGCGGATCGGCCCGTGGCCAGACCCTGCCGCAGCCCGGCCGATCCGTACAGAATGTCGATCGGCGGCTTCGTGTACTCGTACTCGTACGGCGGATCGCGCCACGCGAAGCGATCGGGTCCCGCGCGCCGGCACGCGTCGATGATCGCGACACCGGCGGCCACCGGCTCGAACGTCGCGCGATCGAGGACGTGAATCTGACAGCCGCCGCAGAGCGTCCCGGCGTGCTTGTGAAACGTCGGCTCGAACGCGATCGGGCGGAAGTGCACGCCGGCGAGGCCCAGCGCGTTGAGGCCGGACGCGAACGGCTCGGGATCGACCCACGGCGCGCCGACGAACTCGAACGGCCGCGTCGTCCCGCGCCCCTCCGACACGTTGGTGCCCTCGAGCAGCACGGTGCCGGGATAAACGATCGCGCTGTCGAGCGTCGGTACGTTGGGCGACGGCGGGATCCACGTCAGCCCCGTCTGATCGAAATACTGATCGCGCGACCAGCCCTGCATCGTCACGACCTCGAGCTTCGCGCCGAGCTCGAAGTGCTCGTTGAACATCTTCGCGAGCTCGCCGATCGTCATGCCGTGACGCATCGGGATCGGAAACTGGCCGACAAACGAGGTGAACGCGGGATCGAGCGCGGGGCCTTCGACGGCGACGCCGCCGATCGGATTCGGCCGATCGCAGACGACCACCGGCACGTCATGCGCGCGTCCGGCACGCAGGCAATTCGCCATCGTGTAGACGTAGGTGTAGATGCGCGTGCCGACGTCCTGCAGATCGATCACGAGCGCGTCGAGGCCGGCGAGCATCTTCGCGGTGGGCTCGCGCGTCTCGCTGTAGAGCGAGTACACGGGCACGCGACGGCGCGCGTCGGTCGCGTGCGGCGACTCGATCATGTTCTCCTGCAGATCCGACGTGAAACCGTGCTGCGGGCCGAACAGCGCGCCAATGCGGACGCCGGCGGTTTCCGCGCGCTCGGCCACGTGCCGCAGCCGGGCGTCGACCGACGCCGGATTCGCGACGAGCCCGATCGTCCGGCCGCGCAGCAACTGGCGATCGAAGAGGATGTCCGAACCGAGGACGACGGGCATGGCCGGTAAGGATATCGGACCGACGGCCCTCAGCGTTTACGCAGCCGCTGCGCGAGATGCCAGACGACGAGCGCGTCGCCGTAGGTGTTGCACTGGAGCCGGGCGCCTTCCGCGCCGCCGCTGAGCACCACGGCCAGCAAGCGGCCGGCGCGCGCGACCTCGTGGATGCGATGCCAGGGCCACGCCTGCACCTTGCCGCTCGCGAAGATGAGCCGATCGGCGGTCAAAAACAGTTTGCCTGGCACGGCCACGTCGCCCGCCAGGCTGACGGGCGCGACGAAGTAGCAGGCGTCCGCGCCGATCACGCGGTGCTGGGTGACGACAACCGGCAGATCGGACGTCTCCGCGACGGCCAGCATCTGACGCAGGCCGTCGATCATCTCCTCCTGCCGCTCGACCTCGTCGAGGTCGGCAGCGGCCGGCGCGACGCGCGCGTGGAGGGCGTCGAGCGCGGCGGCCGACGGAGCTGCCGCCGCCTGCTCTGCGTCACGCCACCAGGAATCGGTTTGAGGCTTGCGTGAAGCTCTTCGAAAGACTCGCCAGATCACGTCACGGAAGAAAGGTTACGGCAGCTTCGAGCAGCTCGTGGATGGCGTGCAGCGCGAGCGCTGCGGACGCGACGATCGCGGTGGTCGCCAGCGCGCGCCAGGCCGCCGGCAACGGCACCGCGGCAGCCGCCGGCGGACCGAGCAGCCTCCGCACGCGCTGATCGATGTTCTCACCGCGGTACAACGCGCTCGCGGGCATCATCATCGCGCTCGTTCCGGGAGGCGCCAGGCGGGCGACCCGCAGCAGGGCTTCCGCGAGATACAGCCGGCCGTCTTCGCCGAGCACAGCGGCGTGGTCATCCGCGGCCTCTTCAGCCGCGTCGTGCCAGGCCAGCGCGAGCCGGTTCGAGAGCGGCACCCACGCGAGCACGTCCGGCGAGAGCGCGAGAATCGCGCGCACGAGGTTGTCGCGCCGCACGAAGTGGCCCATCTCGTGCGCGACGATCGCGCGCAGCTCCGGTTCCGAGCAGGCGGCGAGCACGTTGCGCGCGACGACCATCCGCGGCCGGAAGAAGCCGATGAGCGCCACGATCGGGAACGTGGAGGACACCGCGTAGGTCGGCACGGTGAGGCCATCGAGCGTGAGCGGGTCGGCGCTTGCGAGCCACTCGCGCTCGAGCCGTTTCGTGAGCCTCAGCAGGCGCGCGAGGCGGAACGCCGCTGACGTCACGAACACGATCCCGACGGCCGCGAGCGAGAGCAGCACCAGGCCCATCCGCTCATCCTGGCGGCGCGGTTCGAAGAAGAGAAATGAAAGGACGGCGAGCAGAAGCGACGCGGTCGCCATCGCGAGCGGCAGCGCGCGAATCCGAAGCAGCGCCGTCGCGCGCGCCGCGGGCGTGCCGCCCTGGACGCGACGCCAGAGCCACGGGACCAGAGCGGACCCCGCGAGGCTCCCCATCGCGAACGAGGAGAGTGCGACGACGATCACACGAAGATCGAAACCCATCAGCGCTTCTCGAGCGCTGCCCGTCTGGCGCGGACCAGCGCCTCGAGCTCATCGAGCAGCTCTTGATCGCGATCGCCCACGGCCTCGACGAAGAAGGAGAGCAACGGGGTGAGCGCGGCGCCGTCACCCTCGAGCACCACCTTGAGCGCGTCCGCCGCGCGCACCGAGTCGTACTCCGGGCGCGTCAGCCGCGGCTGATAGAAGAACGCCCGCCCCTGCTTCGTCCGGGCGAGCACGCCCTTCCGGTGCAGGCGATCGAGGGTCGTCATCAGCGTGGTGTAGGCAATTTCGCGGAATTCCGGCTGCAGATCACGCACGGAAGCCGCGTCGGACCGCGCCCACAGGGCCTCGAGCACCCGGCGCTCGAGCGGGCCGAGCCGGCCGGCGGCGGCCGCGCGATCTTTGGACTGAGGAAACCAAGGAGTCATTGACGCAAAATACTATCCGAAGCCGGTCGGGAGTTTACGCCCAGCCGCTCCGGGCCCGTATACACGTTGAACCGGCCGTCCCGGGCGAAACCAATCAGCGTCAGCCCCACCGCCTTCGCCGCCTCGACGGCCAGGCTCGAAGGGGCGCCGACCGCGACGATGCCAGGAACACCGGCCAGCGCGGCTTTCTGCACGATTTCGTAGGCGACCCGGCCGCTCACAACCAGCAGCGCGCGCGCGGCCGGCAGCAGGCCGGCGTCGAGCGCCGCGCCGACGAGCTTGTCCACGGCGTTGTGGCGGCCGACGTCCTCGCGCATCGCGATGAGCGTGCCGTCCTCCTGAAACAGTCCCGCGGCGTGCAGCCCGCCCGTTTCGGCGAACACCGCCTGATCCGCGCGAAGCCGCGCAGGCAGCTCGACGATGAGCTCGGCCGGCCAGATGACGGGCGCGCCGTGCGTCACACGACGCGCCAGGGCGTCGATGCGCTCGACGGACAGTCGTCCGCACAGCCCGCACGCGCTCGTGCCGGGCAGCGCTCGTCCGCTGATCGCCGCGTCGAGATCGATCGAGGCAGCGAGGTGCACGTCGGCGAGGTCGCCCACTTCGTCGCTCGTCGTCAGAGCGACGTCCGCGACGTCATCCCGAGTGCGGATCAGTCCTTCAGTACACAGCAGGCCGAGCACGAGGTCGCGATCGTCGCCAGGCGTGCGCATGAGCACGCCCAGGGAACGCGGGCTCGACGTGACGGAGGAATGCAGCTGGATCGTGAGCGGGGCCTCGGCGGCCACCAGATCGACGTCGGTCTCGCTCGCGCCGTGAGCGAGCCGATGAATCGGTGTGACCACGGCGCGGCGAGACATACGCGGATGATACAGGTTCGACGGGGTTCGACGGGGTTCCGCAGGTTCAGCGGGCACGATGTCTCGAACCCGCGGAACTTGTCGAACCTCGTCGAACCCGCCGAACCTTTATTTCCCGTGGGTTACGACATAGTCTTTGAACTCACTCGTGCTGTCGGTCTTCGTCCACAGTCCGATGCGGCCTTTGACCGGCGGCTGCAGTACGGGGTTGTTCGCGGCGAACAGATCCGGGTTCGGTGGCGCGCCCCGGCGCTGCGGTCCGGGCGCCCCGTCCAGCTGGTACGTCCACTGCTGCGTGCCGTCGAGGAAGGCTGTGACCACGGCGCCCTCGACCTGGATCTTCAGGTCGTGCCACTTCTCTCGATCGCCAGGGGCCGAGAGCAGTTGTCCGTCGCCCTTGTGGTTGAGCGGCCGCCGGATCCCGTTGTGGAACTCCCACATGACGAGGTTGTGCTCGGTGTCGTTGTAGCGGACGACGAGCCAGTCGCCGTTCGGCTTGACGTTGAAGAGGATGCCCGAGGCCCGGTCCGCGTCGCCGGCGATCGTCTTGAACTTCACGCTGATCGTGCCGTTCGTGAAGTTGTCCACGGTCTTGAGGACGGCGATTGGAAACACCGTGAACTGCTTGGCGTTGTCCATCAGCTCTTCGTTCGACGTGCCGTACATCTTGCGGGCGTTCTCGAGCGCGAGGCGTGCCGGCGTGCTGAGCGCGGCCTTGTATGCCGCGCCGTCGACCTTGATGACCTTGTCGGGTCCGTCCTGCGCGACGAACCACATCCCCATCATCGGCTCGAAGACGACCGGCGTCTTGCCGACCGTTTCCTTGCTCAGATCCACTTTCACGTCCTGGGCTCGCACCGCCGCGAGCGGGATCGCGAGCGCGGCCGCCACGGCGAGCGCGTACGCCCGCCTCGTCTTCGTCGTCATACCTGCCTCCTGGAGATCACCCAATACGCGCCGGCGACCAGCACCGGCCAGATGCCGTAGAACGCCCACGCCGCGCCCGCCGGGCGCGACACGAGCGGATGACCGGCAAACAGCCCTTCAGATTCCTCGGCCGGCGTCACGCCCGCGAGACCGAAAATTGTCTCGAGCACGCCCTCTTCCGTGATGATTCGGCTCATCACGCGCTTGCCGCCGAGCTCGTACCAGATCTCGCCGTAGCCCGGATCGGACTGCTCGTAGAGCGCCGTCGTCGTGCGCGACGTGTAGACGACCTTCACGCCCGGCAGCGCGCGCCGAAGTTTCGCGAGCGCCACGCGCTCGAGCTCCGTGCGTCGCGGGTCCTGAGCCGCCAGGTGTGCCTCGATCGTGAGCGGAGCCGGAAGCGCGTGAAGCGCTTCTTGTGCGGGCTCCGGGAAGGAGTTCAGCCGGCTTTCCGACGCGTCCCAGTAGCCCGGCACCAGGGCGGCGACCGCGGTGACGATCGCCGCGGCCGCGACGACTGCGGCGCTCCGCAGAACTCGCTGGCGGATTGAGGCACCGAGCTGCAGCCAGATTCCCGCGAGCGCGACGCCCACCGCAAACAACACGACCGTGATGAGCGAGACGTTCACGAGCAGCAACGCGTGCTGGAATGTCGCGACCATCGCCGCGGGCGTGAACGCGGCGAGGCGTTCCCACCAGTCACCGTGCACCGCGGCTTGAAAATCGATGATCCACGTGCCGATCGTGATCGCGAGCGTGACGATCGCGGCGGTTGACGGATGCTCGGTCATCGCAGCCACGGCGACCGCGAGCGCGATGGTGAGCGCGGCATTGAGCGTGTGCCCGAGCGCGACGACCAGGAGCTCCGGCACATACACGGAGCCGCCGTAGCCTCGCCACAGCACGATCGCCGTGAGGGCGGCGGCGTACGTCACGAGCCAGCCGGCCAGGATGACGAAGACCTTCGCCGCGACGCGCGCCGCCATCGGCATCGTGTGCTGGAGCTCGAGCTTGAGCGCGCCGCTCAGACGATCGCCGGAGACGACGCGGATGGCGACGAACGGCAGGAAGAAGACCGCGGCCAGCTCGTACGCGCCGAACGTCGGGCCCCAGATGCCAATCAGCGGATCGCAGACGATCCCGCAGCCTGCGCCGGCGCCCGCGCTGATCTCCGCGTACGAGTGCACCGCACCGATGAACGACACGCCGACGAGCGGGCCGACGAGCGCGAGGAGAATCCACCACGAGCGCGAGGCCATCAGCAACCGCCACTCCTTCGCGAGCAGCCACGAGAAGGCGCCGCTAGGTGAGCGCAAGGAAGATCTCCTCGAGATTCCGACCGGCCGAGACGTGCCCGCGAGACGCAGCCAGCGCGGCGAGTTCCGTCGTCGCGCCTTCCCCGCACACGCGCCCGCCCGAGAGCAGCACGAAGCGATCGCACACGCGCGCGGCGTCGGCGATCTGATGGATCGACAGGACGAGCGTGCGTCCCTCGGCGGCGTGCGCGCGCAGCGCCGTCGCCGCTTCGCGGCTCTGGCGCAGGTCCAGACCGTCGAACGGCTCGTCGGCGAGCAACACGGGCTGCGGCGCCAGCATGCCGATCGCGAGCCCGACGCGTTTCCGCTGGCCCTTCGAGAGCGTGCCCACTGATGAACCGAGCAGCGGCGTCAGGTCCAGCTGCTTGACGACATGCTCGCGACGCGCGGCCGGTCCGCCGAAGAACCCGATGACGTAGTCGAGCGCCCAGCGCACGGATTGCGACGGCCACGGCGCCACGCCGTCAGGCACGTAGAACAGCTGCGCGTTGATGTCGCGCGGCGTGAGCGCACGTCCGTCGAGCGTCACTACGCCACGATCGGTCGGCAGCACGCCCGCCAGACATTCGAACAGCGTCGTCTTGCCCGCGCCGTTGGGGCCGATCAGCCCGAGCACCTCGCCGGGGCGAATCGAGAACGCGACGTCCGACAGCGCAAGGAATCGGCCGTAGCTCTTCGTCAGGCCGGAAACCTGGAGAAGACCGGTGGTGGGTGCATCTGGGGCGCGCATGAGAAGACGTCGAAGAGGCCCAATCTACGCGCCGAATACTGGCTACTACCAGTGGTCGTAAAGAGGCACTACGAGATCCAGCTCTCCCATAAATCGAAGCCGGTCGGTCCCGATCCGCTGTTCTTCACGTGGATCTCGACGTGCCGGTGGTCGCCCTCGTAGTTGTTCCGCTGGTAGGTGACGACGACGCGCGTGATCTCGACCGTGCCGCTCGTCGCGCCGTGCGGGCCCGAGGCCGGCGGCGGAACCGGTTCGGCGAAGTAGGAGAGCGTCGTGTGCTGCGGGTAGTTCTTCCACGTGTACGTCACGCTCGCACCGGCCGCCAGACCGGTGTGCGTGTAGATCTTCTGCTGGTTGATCGTCGCCATCGAGGGCTCCACGGACGCGGAAGAGCCGGGGAGCCGTCAGTCTAGCGCAGGCCTGCGAGGGGAAGGGACGCGATGCGCTCCATCACGGCGCGGACGACGCGGTCGCAGCGCGTCGCGTGGAATTGGAACGCGCCGGGCGCTTCGACGCCAATTTGGGCGGTGAGATGGCGGCGCAGGTGGGCGCGCGCGCGAAAGAGCCGCGTCTTGACGGTGTCCTCGTTGATGCCGAGGGACTCGGCGGTCTCGCTCGTGCTCATGCCCTCGACGTCGCGCAGCATGAAGACCGACCGGAACGACTCGGGCAGCGCGGCGACCGCCCCCTCGAGCAGCCCGCCGAGCTCTCGGCCGTACGCGCTCGCTTCCGGCGTGAGGTCGGGTGACGGCAGACGGTCCATGAAGGTGCCCTCCGCGTCGCCTGTGTCGGCGACGCTCGTCTCTCGCTTGGCCTTGCGCGTGCGCGCGAGGGCCTCGTAGACGGCAATCTTCGTCAGCCACGTCGAGAACTTCGCGCGATCTGCGAACTGGTCCAGGTGGATGTACGCATTCACGTAGGCCTGCTGCATCACGTCCTCAGCCTCCGCATCGTCGCGGAGGATCGAGCGCGCCACCCGGTACAGCCGGGTGTTGTAGCGGCGCATCAGGATTTCGAACAGCGCCGTGTTGCCCTCGCGGATCTGGCGGACGAGCTCCTCGTCGGACATACCGTCTCTATCTATAGAGTCACACGGCCCCAAAAGGTTCCCACCCCCGGTTTTTCGGCCCTTTACCCCCTGTCTGTCACCTTCCCGCGCTTCCGGACTCTGTATGGGTGGAGGACAGAAATGGCGCTCGATCGACACATGAACACGACGTGGCTGGTGCTGCGGACCGCAATTGGCTTGATGGCGTTCCTGGCGGGGCTGGACAAGTTCTTCAATCTCCTCACGAACTGGCCGATGTATCTGAGCCCCCTGGCCGAGCAGCTGTCGCCGCTGTCGGGGCCCGCGCTGATGCGCGTGTTCGGGGTCGTCGAGATGGTGGTGGGCTTGGCGATTCTGACGAAGTGGACGCGTCTGGGCGCGTATGTCGCCATGGCGTGGCTCGTCGGGATCGCCATCAACCTCCTCACGACGGGCATGTTCTTCGATGTCGCGGTGCGCGATCTGGAGCTGTCCGTCGCCGCCTTCACCCTCGCGCGCCTGACCGAGGCGCGCGAGGCCGTGGCCGTGAGACCCCTTTCCCGAGAAGCCAAGGAGGCTGCCTGATGTCACGAGTACTTGTCGGAATTGCAATGACGGTGATCGCGGCGCTGATGACCGCGCCGGCGCGCGCCGCCGCCGCGGAGACCTGGGGCAACGTGCCCGTTGTGGACGTCTCGTGCCACACGAAGGCGAAGGACAACCCGGACGCGCACACGCGCGAGTGCGGGCTGCAGTGCGCGACGAGCGGGTTCGGCCTGATCGCGGCCGACGGCACGTTCCTCAAGTTCGACAAGGCCGGCAACGACAAGGCCGTCGCCGCGCTCAAGGCGAGCAAGGCGAAGGACCACGTGCGCGCGACCGTCACCGGCGAGCGCAAGGGCGACACGATTACGGTGCAGACGATCGAGTTGAAGTAGCCCCCGCCGCTCGCGCAGCCTCTACCGCAGCTGAACGCGGTAGAGGTTGCGCAGCTGCGTGGACTTCTCGAAGACGTAGGACGTCAGGCTCGGGCCGGCGACGACGGCGTCGCGGTCGAGTACTTCGACGCCCGCTGTCTTCGTCCACCCGGCGATATCCGGGACCTCCGGAAACGTGGCCGGGAGCATCTGCCCCGGCGCGAGGCGCACCGCGAGCGTCCGGCCGTTGGGCTGTGGCGGGCGCGTCAGGAAGTGCTTCCCGTCGGCGGACCATTCGGTCGAACACCAGTTCCGACATACGAGTCGCGGTTCGCCTCCGTATACGGGAATCGCCACCGTGCCGACGCCTCCAAGAGACTCCACGTTCCTCGTGGCGATCAGCCACTCGCCGTCCGGCGAGATGTTGCCGACGTGAAGGACGGGCATTTCCACCGCGCGCTGCGGCGGCGAGCTCGAGGACAAGTCGATGCGATGAATGTAGTTCTCGCGTCCGGTCGACGCGCGATAGAGGACGTGTTGCGCGCGGCCGAAGTGCGCGCGATCGCCGTTGGTCGCGATTTGACGCGGCGGCGACCGGCGGTCGAGATCCGCGAGCCAGATTTGCTGCTCGCCGTCGCGGCGCGTCGTGAACACGACCTGCCGCTCGTCGCGCGACACGTCGAAGTCGAGGATGGGGAAGTCCGCGAGCAAACGATCGACGCGGCCCGAGGCGACGTCCATGACCGCGAGCCCGCGCTCCGACGAGGCGCCGGCCGGCCGAATCAGACAGTAGAGACGCTGGCCATCGGCCGACGCGCGCGCGCCGGAATCGTAGCCCTCGATGGACAGCAAGCGATCCGCCTGCCCCTCGTGCACCCACAGCGATCGCGTCGTCCGCCCGACAGACGTGATGAGCGACTTGCTGTCGGGCGCCATCGCGATCCCGAGCTCTTCGGTCGCCGAGCCGGATGTGAGCTGTTCGAGCGGACCGTTGGGGAAGCCCTCGCGCCAGAGATGGCCGACGCCGTTGACGATCACGCTCAGGAACATCCAGTTTCCGTCGGCCGACCACGCCGCGCCGGTGCACGATCCGACCGGGCCCACGACCTGGCCCGGCGACGATCCGTCGAACGGCACGACGCGGCACGGCTGGAACGTGCCGGTGCCGTCCATCTCCACGCTGAGGATCGACTTCTGATTCGGAGACAGATACGAGAGGTGCGCCATGCCGCGCTCGTGCGACGGGAAGTAGATCTCCCGACGATCGCTGCGATCTTCGCCGGCGGTGACGAGACCCATGTGCAGGCCGCTCCCGGCCTTGACCTCCGAAAAGAGCACGCGGCGTCCGCCGATCCACGTCAGCCCGGCCGCGTTGGGCAGCAGCCGCGTCGGCGTGCCGCCCAGCACGGGCACGGTGTACGTGTCCCACGACGAGTGTTCGCGGTCGGCGTCGATCACGGTATAGGCGACGCGTGACCCGTCGGGTGAGAACGTCGGCGCGTACTTCGGCCGGACGTCGTTCGTGAGCTGCACGGCTTCGCCGCTCGGCAGCAGCTTGACGTAGATCTGGCCCGTGCTCAGGAACCAGTCGCCGCGAATGAACGCCACCATGCGTCCGTCGGGAGAGAGCACGGGCGCGGACGCCACGTCGGGCAGATTCGTGAGCTGCTCGAAGGTCGCGGACGACAACGGGAGCCGGGCGCCCGGACGCGGCCAGAACACCACGGCCAGCGTGACTGCGATCACGGCGGCCGCGATTCCCGCCAGAAGTGCCGTGCGCGATCCGCGCGGGCGCGGAAGCGCGGGGCGAGGTCCCGCGAGATTCTCGAGATCGATCAGCAGATCGCGAACCGTCTGATACCGCCGATCACGATCCTTCTCGAGACACTTGCGGACGATGCGCTGCAGCTCGGCGGGCACGGCAGGCGAAAGCGTCGGAGCCTCGCGCGTGAGAATCGCGGACATCGTGTCGGCCGGCGTGCCGGACGCGAACGGATGGGCGCGGCCGACCATCTCGAAGAGCAGCGAGCCGAAGCTGAAGATGTCGGTCCGTGCGTCGAGCGTGTCGCCTCGAACCTGCTCGGGCGACATGTACGGCACGGTGCCGGCGATGGCGCCGTCTTCGGTCAGCAGCGTGACCGTCGCCGCGCTGCCGTCGGCCAGGCTCGTGATCTTCGCCAAACCGAAGTCGAGCACCTTCACCTGGTTCGCCGTCGTGAGCATCACGTTCTGCGGTTTCAGGTCGCGGTGGACGATGCCCTGGCGGTGCGCTTCGGCGAGCGCCCGCGCGATTTGTGTAGCGACGGAGATCGCGGTCGCGATGTCGAGCGGCTGCCGCGCCATCCGTGACGCGAGCGTCTCGCCTTCGACGTACTGCATCGCGATGTAGCTGTGGCCGTCGGTCTCGCCGACGTCGTACACCGTGCAGATGTTCGGATGCTCGAGCGCGGCGGCGGTTTGCGCTTCCCGCAGCAGGCGCTTCTGCGATGTTTCGTCGTCCGATCGGGTCGCGGGGAGGACTTTCAGCGCGACGCGCCGCCGCAGCCGCGTGTCCTCCGCGAGGTAGACCTCGCCCATGCCTCCGGCGCCGAGAAGCGCCACGACGTGGTAGGCGCCGACCTGAGATCCAGGCGACAACATGGGTGATTGCTGCTGGCGGCCATCATATCGCTAGACTTACAGTCGATGACTGGCGTCGGGCGTGCCGAGCTCCGCGCGTTGGCCGTGGCGGCCTTGGCCACGGCGGCGGTGACGTGGGGCTACCGCGCCGCGGGTGTGTCGAACGCGGCGATCATCACCCTGACCTACCTCACGATCGTGCTGGCCGTGGCCACGCTGTCCACGCTGCGGCTCGCGATCGCGGTGGCGTGCACGGCCACCGCCTGTCTCAACTACTTCTTCCTGCCGCCGGTCGGGACGTTCACGATCGCGGATCCGCAGAACTGGGTGGCGCTCTTCGTCTTCGTCGGGGTCAGTCTCGTCGCGAGCAATTTGTCGTCCGCGGCCCGGCGAGACGCGGCGGACGCGCGCTCGCGCCGCGACGAGGTCACGCGGCTCTTCGATCTGACGCGCGACATCCTGCTCGTGTCCGGCGGACCGGACGCGCTCGATCACGTATCGCGCTTCATCGCGCGACGATTCCGCCTCGACCAGGTGCTCGTGTGCGTGCTCGGGCCGGACGGCTGGGAGCAGCACGGTGAGCCGGACCTCGCACGCGAGCCCGAGGCGAACCTCGACCGCGTGCTCGCGCGATCGCGCGCGACGCTCGAGTTCGACGCGCACACGCGGACGTACGCCGGCCATGAGGTCGAGGCGCGCCCGAATGGCGTGGAACGCGCCATCGTGCCGATCCGCCGCGGTGCCGAGATTCTCGGCTTGCTGGTGATTCAGGGGCCGCCGTGCGATCCCGGCACGCGCGACGCGATCGCGGGTGTGGCCGCGGTCGCCGTCGAGCGCCTCGCGCTGCTCGACGAACGGCGACAGGCGGAAGTCGTCAAACGATCCGCGGACTTGCGGAGCGCGTTGTTCGCGTCGGTCAGTCACGACCTGCGGACGCCGCTCACGGCGATTCGCGTCGCTGCGACCAACGTCGCCGCGCCGGAGCTTCCCGCCGAACAGCGGGCCGAGCAGATCGCGATCATCCAGCAGGAAGTGCAGCGGCTCACGCGGCTCTTCCAGAACATCGTCGACATGGCGCAAATCGACACCGAGTCGGTCGCGCCCGAGCGTGAGCCGGTGACGGCGGCCGATGTCGTCGAGGCCGCCGAAAGGCTCGTCGAGCCGGCGCTGGTGGGGCGCGAGGTTCGCGTCATGGACCGGACGGGCGACGCGATCCTGCGGATCGACCCGCGGCTGACGTCCACGGCGCTGGCGCACCTGCTCGAGAACGCGGCGCAATACGCGCCCTCCGGCACGCCGGTCGACATCGTCACGTCGGTGGACAACGGCGAGGCGCGCTTCGAAGTGCGCGACCACGGCGGCGGCGTCGCGCCGGAGGAACAGGCGCGGTTGTTCGACCGGTTCTATCGCGGGCTCGAGAGCGTGCGGCACCCGTTTGGATCGGGCCTCGGTCTGGCGATCACGCGGGGCCTGCTCGTGGCGCAGGGCGGCCGCGTCTGGGCCGACAATCACCCGGAGGGAGGGGCGGTGTTCACGATCGCCGTGCCATGCGACCAGCGCTGATCCTGTTCGTCGACGACGAAAAAGCGATTCAGCGGACGATGGTGCCGCTGCTGCGATCGCGCGGCTACTCGGTGACGACGGCGGAAACGGGGAAGGACGCGCTCGCGGCCATCGATGCCGAGAAGCCGGACCTGGTCGTGCTGGATCTGGGGTTGCCGGACATGGACGGGACGGTCGTGTGCGAGCGGATTCGCGCGCGATCCGACGTGCCGATTCTGATCCTGTCGGCGCGACTCACCGAGCCGGACAAGATCGCCGCACTCGATCGCGGCGCCGACGACTACATCACCAAGCCGTTCAGTCCGGAGGAGCTGCTCGCGCGGGTGCGCGCGGCGCTGAGACGCGCGCTCGGACAGGAGCAGTCGGCTCGCGGCCAGCTGGCGGCCGGATCGATCGCGATCGACCTCGAGCGCCGGGAAGTGACGGTCGGCGGCCGCGACGTGCACCTCACGCCGAAGGAGTTCGATCTCTTGTCGCTCCTGGCCGCGCGCGCGGGCCAGGTCGTGACGCATCGCGCGATCCTGCGCGCGATCTGGGGACCGCACAGCGTCGATCAACCCGAACACCTGCGCGTGCTCGTCGGCCAGCTGCGCAAGAAGATCGAGGACGACCCCGCGCGCCCGACCCGTCTCTTGACCGAGCCGTGGGTGGGATATCGATTGATGGATTAGGGACGGGGCTTTTTTCCACAGAAACCGCCTCTCGGGTGCCGGAGGTCGCGCGCCGACCTCCGGCACCCGACTAGCGGTTTCTGTGGAAAAAAGCCCCGTCCCCCAGCGCCAGATTCAACTCCAGCACGTTGACGCGGGGTTCGCCGAGCACGCCGAATTGGCGGCCTTCGGTGAAGCGGTCGACGAGCGCCTGCACGTCGGCCTCCGTCATCCCGCGCTCGCGCGCGACGCGCGGTACCTGAAAGCGCGCCGCCGCCGGAGAAATGTGCGGGTCGAGGCCGGACGCCGACGCCGTGACCAGATCCACCGGGACCGGCGCCCCGGGGTTGTCCTTTCGCGCGGCCTCGACGTTGGCCGTGACGGCGTCGATCAGCTTCTTGCTCGTCGGTCCCAGGTTGGTCCCGCCCGAGCGGGTCGCGTCGTAGCCGGTGCCCGCCGCGGACGGCCGCGAGTGAAAGTACTTCGCCGACGAGAATGTCTGACCGATCAACCGCGACCCGACAATCTGTCCATCCCGCGCGATGAGCTGCCCGTTCGCCTGATCAGGGAACAGCAGCTGCGCTAGTCCCGTGATCACGAGCGGATACACGAGCCCGAGCAGGATCGTCGTGACGACGGTCATGAGCAGCGCGGTGACGGCATGGCGGACCAGGTTCATGTTCGGCTCCTAGGCCAGCCTCAGCCACGTGATCGCGAGGTCGATGATCTTGATCCCGACGAACGGCGCGACGAGCCCGCCGGCGCCGTAGATCCAGAGATTCCTGCGCAGCAGCGCCGTCGCGCCAAGCGGCCGGTACATCACACCGCGCAACGCAAGGGGGACGAGCACGACGATGATCAGCGCGTTGAAGATCACGGCCGAGAGAATCGCGGACTCCGGCGTTCGCAGCCGCATGACGTTGAGCGTCGTCAGCACGGGAAACGCCACAGCGAACATCGCGGGGATGATCGCGAAGTACTTCGCCACATCGTTCGCAATCGAAAACGTCGTCAGCGCCCCGCGCGTCATCAGCAGCTGCTTGCCGATTTCGACGATGTCGATCAGCTTCGTCGGGCTCGAGTCGAGATCGACCATGTTGCCGGCTTCCTTCGCGGCCTGCGTACCCGTGTTCATCGCGACGCCGACGTCGGCCTGCGCGAGCGCCGGCGCGTCGTTCGTCCCGTCGCCCGTCATTGCGACGAGCTTGCCGTCCGCCTGCTCCTTCCGGATCAGCTTCATCTTGTCTTCGGGCGTCGCCTGCGCGAGGAAGTCGTCGACGCCGGCCTCGGCGGCAATCGACGCGGCGGTGAGCGGGTTGTCGCCGGTGATCATCACGGTCTTGATGCCCATCGCGCGCAGCTGCGCGAACCGCTCGCGAATGCCGCCCTTGACGATGTCCTTGAGATGGATGACGCCGAGCGCGCGGCCGTTCTCGGCGACCACGAGCGGGGTGCCACCCGCCCGCGCGATGCGATCGACGATCGTCTTGAGCTCGGACGGCGCGGTGCCGCCCTTCGCCAGCACCCACTGCGCGATCGCGTCGCCCGCGCCCTTGCGGATCTCGCGGCCGCGGAAATCGATGCCCGACATGCGCGTCTGCGCGGTGAACGGCACGAACGTCGCGCCCTGTCCGGCCATCTCGCGCCCGCGGATGCCGTACTTTTCCTTGGCGAGCACGACGATCGATCGGCCTTCCGGCGTTTCGTCCGCGAGCGACGAGAGCTGGGCGGCGTCGGCGAGCACGTCCGCGCTGACGCCCGCCAGGGGCACGAACTCGGTGGCTTGACGATTGCCGAACGTGATCGTGCCGGTCTTGTCGAGCAGCAGCGTGTGGACGTCGCCGGCCGCCTCGACCGCGCGGCCCGACATCGCGAGCACGTTGCGCTGCACCAGCCGATCCATGCCGGCGATGCCGATCGCCGACAAGAGCCCGCCGATCGTCGTCGGAATCAGGCACACGAGCAGCGACACGAGCACGAAGATCGTCTGCGGCGCGTTCGAGTAGATCGCGAACGGCTGCAGCGTGACGACGGCGAGCAGGAAGATGATCGTCAAACCAGCGAGCAGGATGTTCAACGCGATCTCGTTGGGCGTCTTCTGGCGCTCGGCGCCCTCGACGAGCGCGATCATCCGGTCGAGGAACGTGTGGCCCGGGTCCGACGCCACGCGGACGCGAATCCAGTCCGACAGCACGCGCGTCCCGCCGGTGACCGCTGACCGGTCGCCGCCAGACTCTCGAATCACGGGCGCCGACTCGCCGGTGATCGCCGACTCGTCGACCGACGCCACGCCTTCGACGATTTCGCCGTCCGCCGGAATGAACTCGCCCGCGCGGACGACCACTTCATCGTCCTTGCGCAGCGCGCTGGCCGGCACGGTTTCGGCGCTGCCGTCCGCCCGCAGCCGGTTGGCCACCGTTTCGGTCCGCGCTTTGCGGAGCGTGTCCGCCTGCGCCTTGCCACGCCCTTCAGCCATCGCCTCGGCGAAATTGGCGAAGAGGACCGTCAGCCACAGCCAGAGGGTGATCTGGAGCTCGAATCCGAGATGCCCGGTGCCGTGCGAGGCGTCCAGCGCCAGCTGCACGGTCGTCAGCACGCTCCCCACCTCGACGACGAACATCACCGGGTTGCGCATCATCGTTCGCGGATGCAGCTTGCGCACGGCAGATGAGACCGCCGCACGCGTGATCTTCGGATCCCAGATGGAGAGAGCTTTGGCTTTCGTCATCGGCGATCGTCCTCAGAAGGTGTGGCCCGCGTGCATCAGCAGATGCTCGACGATCGGGCCAAGGCTCAGCGCTGGAAAGAACGTCAGCGCGCCAACGATGACGACCACGCTCACGAGGAGCGCAGCAAACAGCGGCGTCGTCACTGGAAAGGTGCCGGCTGACGGCGGCACCCGGGTCTTGCGGCCGAGGTTGCCGGCGATCGCCAGCATCGGGACGATCATCAGGAAGCGCCTGGCCAGCATCGTGATGGCGAGCGTCGTGTTGTACCAGCCCGTGTTCGCGTTGAGCCCCGCGAACGCCGATCCGTTGTTGCCGGCGCTCGACGTGTACGCGTAGAGAATCTCGGACAGACCGTGCGGACCGGCGTTGTTCAGGCTCGACAGCCCGAGACTCGGTGACACCACGGCCATCGCCGCGAAGATCAGAATCACGATCGGAAAGACCAGCACGACGAGCATGGCCATCTGCACGTCGTAGGCCTGGATCTTCTTCCCGAGATACTCCGGCGTGCGGCCGATCATCAGGCCAGCGATGAAGACGGCGAGCACGACGTAGACGAGCATCCCGTACATGCCCGCGCCGACGCCCCCGAACACGACCTCGCTCAGCATGATGTTGGCGAGCGGCACGAGGCCGCCGATTGGCGTGAACGAATCGTGCATCGCGATGACGGCGCCGCACGACGCATCGGTCGTGATCGTCGCGAACAACGCTGAGTTCGCGATGCCGAAGCGGACGTCCTTGCCTTCCATGTTGCCGCCGGGCGAGGTGGCGGTGACCGTTTGATCCGCGCCGGCCGCGGCAACTAAGGGATTGCCGCGCGCTTCCGCCCAGTACGCTGTCGTCACCCCCGCGAGAAAGAGGAACGTCATCGCCGCCCACACGGCCCAGCCGTGCGCGCGCGAGCCTGTCATCTGGCCAAGCGTGTACGTGAGCGCAGAGCCGATCGCGAAGATCGCGACCATCTCGATCAGATTGGTGAGCGGCCTCGGATTCTCGAACGGATGCGCGCTGTTGGCGTTGAAGAAGCCGCCGCCGTTCGTGCCGAGCTCCTTGATGATCTCCTGTGAGGCGACCGGTCCCTGCGCGATCGTTTGCGTCGCGCCCGACGTCGAATCGAGGACATGCGCCGTGTCGTACGGCCGCAGATTCTGTACGACGCCTTGCGACACGAATACCAACGCTCCGACGAGGCACCACGGCAGCAGGACCCAGAGCGCCGCGCGCGTCGTGTCGACCCAGAAGTTGCCGATCGTGTCCTTCGCCTGCTGCGCGATGCCGCGGATGAACGCGATCGCGAGCGCGATGCCGACCGCCGCCGACATGAAGTTGTGGTACGCGAGCCCCGCCATCTGCGTCAGATAGCTCATCGTCGACTCGCCGCTGTACGCTTGCCAATTCGTGTTCGTCGTGAACGACGCGGCGGTGTTGAACGCGAGCGCCGGCGGCACGGCCGGCAGGCTCTGCGGATTGAAGGGCAGCACGCCCTGCAGACGCTCGATCGCGTAGAGCACGACCATCGACACGACGCTGAAGAGCAGCATCGCGGCGGCATACTCGGTCCAACGCATCTCGCGAGTCTCATCCACGCCGGCGAGCGAGTAGATCGCGCGCTCGATCGGGCGCAGCACGGGATCGAGCCACGTGCGCTCGCGCGCGAACACGCGCGTCATGAACCGGCCAAGCGGCACGGTCACGGCGATGACCAGCGCGAAAAACAACGCGATCTGCACCCAGCCGTTGGCCGTCATCTAGAAGTCCTCCGGCTTGAGGAGGGCGTACACGAGGTAGCCCAACAACAGCACGCTGACGACGAGCGCGACGATGTACTCGAGCGACATGTCAGCGCGGCTCCAGACGCTCGCAGGCCAGCACGTAGCCGAGCGACAGCGCGAAGAACGCGATGGTCACGACGAGAAAGATGATGTCGAGCATTGGCCTACCATCCGCCTGACTTGCCACCCATCCACCACACCAGCCCGACGAGCCACGTGTGCTGCCGCGTGTTCAGCGTGCCGTCGTGTGCCGGGAAGTACGCGCGGTCGGACCAGTCGCTGCGAAACTCGCCGCGCACCAGAAATCCGTCCGCGAGCTTGTGCTCCAGCGTGAGCGTGATCTCCTGCAGCACCTGCTTCACGCCGCCGTACAGCCCGCCGGCGTCGTTGAGGTACTCGTAGCGCGTGGCGACCGCGACGGGCGGCGTTACCTGGTAGCGCGCGTAGCCGCTGAATCCCGTGAGCGCGCCGAACGCGTCGCCGGCGTGCACCTGGTTCACCGTGTGATTGACGTCCGCCGCGAACGACGCACTGGCGGTGGGCGCGTACGTCACGTACGTGTCGAACACGTGGAACCAGCCGTCGGGGCCGTCAGGCCGGCCGTGGTCGGGTTGTTCCTGACCCGTGTAGTAGTTCACCGTCCACGTGACGCCCTTGATCGGGGTGAGCACGGCCATGAACTGGTTCGACTTGAAGTTGTTGAAGTCCTCGGTTTGCTGGACGCCGTTCGTCAGCATGTAGCTCAGCGCGAGCTTGTCGCCGACCGGCACCTGCAGTCGCAGACCGTTGTGGTAGAACGGCAGAAAGTCGAAGAGCAGCGCGCGCGAGAAGTTGATGTTGTCCTTCGCGTAGTTCGTCTCGAATCCCAGGCTCGATCCGAACTTGCCGAAGTCCATGCGGACCGCATGCGCTCCCGGAAAGACGTACGAGCCGTAGGCCTGCCAGAGATTCCGGTACACGTCAGGCCGTGGTTCATTCGCCGGCGAACCCTGCACTGTGTCGGTGGCCTGGCCGAATTGCAGGTCCACGCGCAGGCCGAAGGGCCGGCTCGCGCTCCGATCCGGCGCGGTCTCGAGGACCACGGCGGCCTGCTGAATGCTGAACGTGTTCGCCCGCGTGTCGTACGCGCGCAGCACGTTCACACGATTCGGCGGCTGGTTCGCGTTCCACTCGTAGTAGCCCTCGAAGGTCGCCGACAACGTCCAACCCGCGAGCGGATTGGGCGGGGGAGTCGGCGCAGGCGCCGGCGCCTGACTGACCAGGGTCGCGACGAGCATCAACACGCTGGGACTCATGCCGGCCGCCTCCAGCTCCGACGGTACCGCCGCGACCGGTGATGGAGCCGTCAGAAAGACATAAGAAGTCCGTAAGTGCCTCGGAGAGGCCGATTTGCCGCCCGTACAATTGGCGCATGGACGCGCCGCGCCAGCCGTCGGCTGACGACTTGCTCGCGAGGATCCAGGCCGAAGGACGGCCGCGGCTCCGCGTGTACATCGGCGCGGCGCCCGGCGTCGGCAAGACGTACCGCATGATTCGCGACGCCCACCAGCTGCGCGGTCAGGGCCTCGACGTCGTCGTCGCGCTGGTGGAGACCTACGGGCGCAAGGACACCGACGCGCAGGTGGGCGATCTCGAAATCATCCCCAAGCACCGCATCGAATATCGCGGCGTCGTCCTCGAGGAGATGGATCTCGACGGCGTGCTGGCGCGCAAGCCACAGGTGGCCGTCGTCGACGAGCTGGCGCACTCGAACGTGCCCGGCAGCCGGCACGCGAAGCGGTACGAGGATGTGCTCGAGCTGCTCGACCACGGCATCAACGTCATGACGGCGGTCAACATCCAGCACCTCGAGACGCTGAACGACGCCGTGTCACGCGTCACCGGCGTTCGCGTGCGTGAGACCGTGCCCGACACGTTTCTGGACCGCGCCGACGAAGTGATCAATGTGGACGTGACGGTCGAGGAGCTGCGCGAGCGCCTCAAGCAAGGCAAGATCTACCGCCCCGAGAAGGTGGAGCAGGCGCTCGGCAACTTCTTTCGCAAAGGGAATCTCTCGACGCTCCGGGAGCTCGCGCTGCGGGCGGTGGCCGATGAAGTGGGGGAGAAAGCGGCCAGCTACCGGGTCCGGGAAGGACTCGAGCCCGCCGTCATTCCGGAGCGCGTCATGGTCTGCATGAGTGCCAGCGAAGACGCACCGCGCGTGGTGCGCACCGGGGCGCGCATCGCCGGACGGCTCGGGGCCCGGTGGTATGCCGTCTACGTCGAGACACCCCGCGAGCGGCCGGATCGCATCAACACGAGGAGCCGGGACGCGCTCGCCCGCAACATTGCTCTCGCCGAATCACTCGGCGCGACGCTCGTGCGCGTCCACGCGGACCGCCCGGCCGACGGGCTCATCGAGTTCGCCCGTCGCGAGGGCATCACGCACGTCATCTTCGGACAGAGTCAGCGGTCGCGGTTCGAGGTCCTGCTCAAGGGCTCGGTGATCGACCGCTTCCTCCGGGAAGTGCCCGATGCCGCGATGCAGATCGTGCCAATAGAGCGGTAATTCGTCAGAACCGCGATCTATCATGAGGACCGCGACATGCGGCCCTTCAACGCGCCACCGGTTCGTCCGAAGCCGCCGCTCGTACTGACCACAACGGTGCGGGCGTTTCTGCCGACATGGCGGACGACTGTACTCACGCTCAGCGAGCTGGGCGCGGCGGCGTTTTTTGTCAGCGGGATCACGCAAGCGCGGTACGGCGCCTCCGGGCCGTACTTCGTCTTCGTGGCCGTGATGCTCGGCCTCATCGTGCGCGTCGTCGAGGTGGAGAACTGGGCGCTCTTCATTCCGGGCGGCCTGGCCGGCCGCGTGAACGAGGCGTTCGGTCCTCGTCTGGCCATGATGGCCGCCGCGGCCGCGCTGCTCGAACGGCTGCTGTTCGTCTCGGTGCTCGGGATTGTCGCCGGACGGTACATCGTCACGGGGCTCGCGGCGCTGTTCGGCACCGCGATCTTCGAGAGGCACACGGGCGCGGGCGATGTGACGTCACTCGCGGCCGTGCTGCTCATCGGCGTGCTGTGGCTCCGCATGCGCCTCGGTCAGCCGTGGAGCGTGCGCGTGCTCGGCACGTGGACCTGGCTGCCGATCCTCGTGCTGGTCGCGGTGTCGCTGTGGGGGCTCAGCACGTTTGCCGCCAAGTTCCCTGGGCTGCCGTCGGTGGCGATGCCCCTGCCGGACA
>DATEGZ010000198.1:0-10380 GCA_035279905.1 Vicinamibacterales bacterium | reverse complement strand
GGTCGCATCGTCGCGGCGCTTGGCGTTTTCGGTTTCGACGAAGTCGGGCACGCACGGCGCGCCGACGAGCACGGCGGCGCCCTTCACCTTCGGCGCCATCTGCGCGAAGTACGCGTCGAGATCGGCCTGCGTGGGTCCGGGAGGAGGCGGTGCCGCGTTGGCGCCGCGGCCGCCGCCGCAGGACGCGTTCGGATCCCACGTGGCCGGCGCGCCGTTCGGCAGGATCATGTTGACGGCCTGCGCGGTGACGCGGCCCTTGGTCGACGGCGTCCACGGCTGCACGGCGAAGACGAGGTTCATGCGGACGGGCGACGTCACGTGCGCGTCGGCCGTATCGTTGAGCCAGCCCTCATGGCCCCAGTTCCACGGCTCCATCTTGCCGTTCTTCATGCCCCACGATTCCATTTCCTTGATCGCCCACTTGCCGGCGTTCTCGTGGTTGGGGGATCCGGTGAGGCGAGGACCGTAGACGTCGGTCAGCATGTGCTCGATGCGCATGATCTGCGACCGATCCATGCCTTCCGCGCGAATCCTGGCGTTGATCGCCGCGTCGATTTTCTCCGGCGACTGGGCCGTGACGGTGACGGCCACGAGGCCGGCGGCGAGCAGGGGCGCGAACATCTTGCGCAACATGACACGTCTCCTTGAGAGAATGACCGGGCGCGGGAATGATACATGACGGGGTCGATGTGGAACTACCCGGATGAGCTCCTGCTGGCGCTCGGATCCTTCGGTCTCGCGCCGGGCCGCGGCACGCCGCCGTCGGTCGTGCGCGACGCGCTGAACGACTTGTACCGCTACGAGTTGCGGCGGATGCGCGACGCGCTCCTGGCGGGCCAGATCGCCAAGCCGGACTACATCGATCGTGTCATCGCGCTGCGCAAGAAGTACTGGCCGCTCACGCTGCCGCTCGCCGGGTGGGAGCGGCTGTGCGCCGGAGTCCCCTGATGCGGATTGCCCTGGTCCAACAGCACGCGACCGACGATCGCGCCCTCAATCTGCAGCGCGGCCTCGACGCCGCGCGCCGTGCCGCCGCAAACGGCGCGACGCTCGTCGCGTATCCCGAGCTGGCGTTCACGCGCTTCTACCCGCAGACGCCGCCCGCCGCCGACGTCAGGACGCTCGCCGAGCCCGTGCCGGGCCCGACGACTGAGGCGTTCGCGTCGCTCGCGCGCGAGCTCGGCGTCGTCATTGTGTTGAACGTCTTCGAGCGCGACGGCGACGCGACGTACGACTGCTCGCCCGTCATCGACGCGGACGGCCGCCTGCTCGGGCGAACGCGCATGGTGCACATCACCGAGTACCCCTGCTTCCACGAGCAGCAGTACTACCGGCCGAGCACGCTCGGCGCACCGGTCTTCGACACGCGCGTCGGCCGCGTGGGCGTGGCGATCTGCTACGACCGCCACTTTCCGGAGTACATGCGCGCGCTCGCGCTCAACGGCGCGTCGCTCGTCGTCGTCCCGCAGGCGGGGGTGATGGACGAATGGCCGGACGGGCTCTTCGAGGGCGAGATGTGCACGGCAGCGTTTCAGAATGGCTACTTCGTCGCGCTCTGCAACCGCGTGGGGCAGGAGACGAAGCTGACGTTCGCGGGCGAGTCGTTCGTGTGCGGGCCCGAAGGCGCTGTGCGGGCGCGCGCGCCGAAGGGCGACGACGCGATCCTCTACGCAGACGTCGATCTGGCGGACGTCGACAAGTCACACGGCCGTCGCACGCTGCTCAAGGATCGGCGTCCGGAGCTGTACGCGAGCTGGCTGTCACGATGACGCGACCCTGACGGTTGACGGAACCGCCGGAGCCTGACAACGTATGGCATTCAAGAGGGCCTGATCGCCCGGGAGCGCGACGATGGGAATCACCGATTTCATCCGCAGTCAGTTCATCGACATCATCGAGTGGACGGATGACTCGCGCGACACGCTGTCGTTCCGGTTCCCCGACGAGGACAAGGAAATCAAACGCGGCGCGCAGCTGATCGTGCGCGAGTCGCAGATGGTGCAGTTCGTGTACCTCGGCGAGTTCGGCGACACGTTCGGGCCGGGCAAGCACTCGCTCACGACCGACAACATTCCGATCCTCACCAGGATCAAGAGCTGGAAGTACGGCTTCGAGTCGCCGTTCAAGGCCGACGTGTACTTCCTCGTCACGCGCCTGTTCACGGGCAACAAGTGGGGCACGTCGAACCCGGTCATGGTGCGCGACCAGGACTTCGGCATCGTGCGCCTGCGCGCGTTCGGCACCTACGACTTCAAGATCGTCGACCCGCAGAAGTTCCTGAAGGAAGTCGCGGGCACCGATAATCACTTCCGGCTCGACGAGTTTGCCGACGTCATGCGCTCGCGCATCGTCAGCGTCTTCAGTGAGGCGCTGGCTTCCGCGAAGGTGCCCGTGCTCGACGTGGCGACGCGCTACAGCGAGCTCGGCAACGCGCTGCTGCCGCTGATCAACCCCGCGATCAAGGAGAAGTACGGCCTCGAGATGCCGACGTTCGTGCTCGAGAACGTCTCGGTGCCGCCCGAGGTCGAGCAGGCGATCGACAAGCGCTCGAGCATGGCCGCGATCGGCAACCTGAACGACTACGTGAAGTATCAGATGGCGCAGGGCTTCGAGAAGGGCGGCCCGGGCGTCGGCGGCGTCGGCGCGGAGATGGCCGTCGGCATGGCGATGGCGCAGCAGATGATGAACCAGCCGGGCGGTATCACGGCGCAAGCGACGCCATCGGCCGGCGGTCCGCCGGCGACGCCTGGCGCGGGCATCCCCGAGACGCTCGGTCCGGCTGACGCGGCGAAACTGCTCGGCGTGTCGGAAGCCGACGTCGTCGCGAGCCTCGAAGCCGGCGATCTGAAGGGCAAGAAGATCGGCACGCAGTGGCGCGTCACCAAGGGCGCCATCGCCGAGTTCCTCAAGTAGGCGCGACGCCGTGACCGACGCGCCTTCGCCCTTCGACCCAGCTCAGGGCGCGCCGGCGACGCCGGCGGACGTCTCCGCCACGGCCCGCGAGAAATATCACTGTCCCGCCTGCGGCGGCGAGGCCGTGTGGACGCCCGCCAAACAAGCGCTCGTCTGTCCGTTCTGCGGCACCGTGTCGCCGGCCAAGCTCGAACAGCGCGGCGCCGACACGGTCATCGTCGAGCACGACCTCGTCGCGACGCTGCGCAGCATCCCGGACTCCGATCGCGGATGGCAGGCGCAGAAGATCTCCGTGCAGTGCCAGAGCTGCCGCGCGATCTCGGTATTCGATCCCGACAAGGTCGCGCGCCGCTGTGATTTCTGCGGGTCGACGGCGCTCGTGCCGTACGAGCAGACGAAGGACGTGTTTCGTCCCGAATCGCTGCTGCCGTTCAAGGTCTCGGAGCCGCAGGCACGCGACGCGATTCGTGGCTGGTACGGACGCCAGTGGCTCGCGCCGAATCGCTTTCGATTGAAGGCGCTCACCGACACTGTCAAAGGCATTTACCTGCCGTACTGGACCTTCGACGCGAAGGCGGACGCCACCTGGACGGCCGAATCCGGCCAGTACTACTGGGTGCGCCAGGGCAACCAGAACGTTCGACAGGTGCGCTGGTCGCCCGCCGCCGGCGAGCTCTCGCACGTGTTTGACGATGACCTGGTGTGCGCGTCGCGCGGCGTAGACGCCGCAAAGCTGCGGCGCGTCGAGCCGTTCCCGACGGCGACGTTGATTCCGTACGATCCCGGGTATCTCTCGGGCTGGACCGTCGAGCGTTATCAGATCGATCTGGTCGCCGCGGCGTCGCAGTCGCGCGACCAGATGAATGCGGAGCTCGAGGAGATGTGCGCCCGGCAAGTGCCAGGGGACACCTACCGCAACCTGCGGGTGAACGCCGATTACTCCAATCAGACGTTCAAGCACATCCTCGTGCCGGTGTGGCTGCTGACCTACGTGTACGGCGCGACGTCGTATCAGGTGGTCATGAACGGCGTGACAGGGTCGATCGCCGGCGGCCGCCCGTGGAGCTGGATCAAGATCGCGCTGCTCGTGATCCTAGCGATCGTCCTGCTGGTGCTGATCAACAGTCTGAACAAGTAGGTCAGCCTTTGAGCCACTTCGCGATGGCTTTCACTCCGGCGCCGACGACCCCGCCGTACGCGACGTCGTCGGACCAGCTGGGCTGACGATCGAAGGACGCGAACGCCTGCTCGACCTCGCGGCGTGCCTGCTGCAGGCGGAGCGCGAGCAGCGGATCGACGCGGCGATCCGGCTGATCGGCGTGTTGCAACTGATGGACGAGCGCCTCGGCCTGTTTCATGTCGATCATGGACAGCGCCGTACCGCAGTGCGTGCACGTCGATCCCTTCGTGAGATCGATCGGCGCGCCGCAGTTCGAGCAGTTCACGACCTGGACGTTCCGCTTCAGGGCTTCGACATCCGCCGCGGGCAGCGGCCGGATGAAATCCTTCTCACGCAGAAAATTGAAGAACGAGATGAACCGGCCGTGCCCCTTGGGGCAGCGGAGGTACTCGAAGCGCGTGCTGCGCTGCAGGTCGTGCGCGACGAGCAATGTGGCCGCGCAGCGAGGACACGCCGGTGGCACCGAGGCGGGCGCACTGCGCGGGTGGGAATGATCGCCGACGAGACGAAACAGCTGGAGGGTTGCGGCCGACGACAGCTGGAGACTCTCGAGATGATCGAACCAGAACGCTTCGCACGGCAGGCACACGTCGATCGTGACCGACGCGCCGCCGTGCCCTTCGAGCGTCTGGCTCAGCATCGGCGCGTGACACTGCGGGCAGGTCATGGCGCCGCCGATTGTACGCTCGGAACGGCCTACTGCTTCGTCACCGTCGAAGCGCTGACGCTGCCGTCCACCAGCACGACGCCGATCACCGTCACCTTGTCGCCAGATTTGAACGTCGAGCACGCGGGAGTGAAGACGGTCGAGCCGCCGGTGAAGACCGTCGTCCCTTTCACGCCGAACGTGAGGTTGGGACAGCTGCCTTTCACGCCGCCCATCGGGCCGTCGAGCTGCGCCGCCGTGCCGGCCACGGGGTTGTTGTTGCCCGAATTGTTGTTCGGCCCCTGGATTTGAATCGTGCTCGCGAGCAGGCTGGTGCCGTTCAGGTGTCCGCTCACGTGCACGCGCTGGCCGACGGTCAGGCTCGAGAACAGCGCGGACGCACCGCCGTTGAAGAGGCGCGTGTTCGCGTCGGTCACGACGAGCTGGCCGGCCACCATGAACGTGCCCGCGGCCGTCGCGGGCGGCAGCGATTGCACTTTGCCCTCGAGTTGATCTTCAGGTCCGCCGCGGCGATGCTCGTCCTCGAGCTCGATTGACGCGCCGTTGACCGTGAGCGTCAGCGTGATGGTTTCCGTGTCGCCGACGTCCGGCAGATCGACCTGCCCGTTCATGCCGCCGCCGCTGAACTGCAGCACGACGTGGCCGCCCGGCACGTTCTTGAACGTGAAGTGACCCGTGGCGTCCACCGTGGTGCTCATCGACGTCCCGGCAATCGTCACCGTGACGCCCATCCCGGCCGGGCCGCCGGAGGTGCTCACGCTCATCAGTGCGGCGGCCGCCTGTCCGCTGCTCAAGCTGCCGCTGATGAGCGCGCCGTTTCCTGTGCTAGACGGGCCGTCTGGCGAACCCATGGACGAGCTGCCGCAACCAATGCCTCCGAGGAGCGGAGTAAAAAGCGCGAGACAAAGAATGATGACTCGACGCACATGACCTCCAGACGGGGGAGCGCGAACGGCCGCCGGATCGTGTCGGGATCCGGCGGCCGATGTGTTCAGTGCTTGATCTCGACGCGGCTGGCGCTGATGACGCCGTTTGCCAGCCGGTTGCCTTTCACCTCGACGCGCGCGCCGTTGACGAGCGCCGTACACGCTGTCCGGAACTCGGTCGCGGCGCTGGTCGTCACCACCGCGCCGCTGACGGAGAACTGAATCGCCGGACACGTGCCCGCGCGATTCGCGATCGTGCCTTCGACTTCCGCCTCGTTTTCGTTCTCGTTCTCGTCGTCCTCGATCTGGATCTTGCGCGCGAGCAGCGATCCGTCGCTCTGACGCGCGCCCTCGACCTCGACGATGAGGCCGGTGTGGAGCGCGGTGAGATCGAGCGTCACACCCTGACGCTTGACGAGCGTCGCAGCGTTCGTGTGGACCGTGACGCCGCCCGCGACAAACGTCAGGTTCGGGATCCCGCCCGTCAGCGACGCGATTGCGCCGTCGGCGTCCTCGTCATTGGGAACCGGCACGGGAGCCGGCGTGGGCACCGGAGCCGGCGCGGGAGTCGCGGCCGGCGGCGGCACCGGCCGCGCATCGTCGTCGAATTCGATTCGCGTCGCCTGTACGAACCCCGACTGCTGTGTGCCTTTCACCTCGACGCGCGCCCCATTGACGAGGTTCGCAAACGCGCCGTCCTGGAACGCGGTGCCGGCGTCGCCCTTGACGAGGTCGCTGCCGACCATGAACTGAAACGCCGCCGGCGTGCCGGTGAATGCGGCCACGACCCCGTTCAGCTCGCGCGCGTTTGGAGGATCGGCGGCGCCGTTGCGGTGCTCGGACTGCATCGCCACCGTCGCGCCGTTCACGCTGATCACCAGGTCGATCGTGTCTTGCGTGGAGACGGCCGTGAGCGTGACGCGGCCATCGACACCCGAGCCGGAGACGCGAAGTTGCACATCGCCGCCGGGCACGCTGCGAAGGACGAACGTGTTCTTGTCGTCGACGGAAGTGTTGAGCGCTGTGCCCACGACGGACACGTTGAGGTGAAGACCGGCGGGACCGGCAGTCATGGCGGAGGATCCTCCGCCCTGGCCTGAGACGATCGAGCCGTTGAGTATTGCGCCCGCCGTTGTCGGCGCGGGCGATGTCGGCGTGGCCGCGTTCTGGCCGCACGCAGCGGCGAACATGAGGCACGCCACCAGTGGGAGGTAGACGCCTTTCACGGATGCTCCTGACTGGTGCCAGAGTTGAACAAGCAACTCCTGTTCCGGGGCGATCGGATCCCGAGACTCCCCGCAAGTATCACGGGTCAGGTCAGTTGTCGGGATGGGCCGTGCGGAGAGGTGTGTGCGCGACGTGTAATCGTGTCGATCGTGCCGACGAACTTACACACCGAGCGGCACGGATCGCGCGGCCGCGATGCGCCCGAACGATCCCGGCTGCACGATCACAATCGCGTGGAGCGCGGCGAGTTTCCAGCGCGGATCGAGATCGAGCCGGCCTTCGTGCGCGAAGGCGCCGTCCTTGCCGGTTTTGCCCAACGACGTGAGGCGTCGCGTGACCGCGGCGTGCCGAAGCGCGCGGCCGGAGTTTTCGCCGCCCGTGACCTTCGACGCCAGTCCGTCCTCGACGATCGCGAGCCACACCTGCGCGCCCGCGAGCGCGCGACTCGGCGCGATGGCCACCGAATACGCGGACCCGCCCGAGACGTTCAAATCGATCCCGGGCTTCGGTTGCGACGCCGCGAGTCGAATGGCCGCCAGCGCGGCGGCGCGATCGCTGCCGACGAACGGTGCGCCGCCATCGACGAACATCTGCGGCGTGAAGACCTCGGTCGATCCGGCGGCCGTGGCGTAGCCTTGCTGGCGCTGCGTGAAGAGATGGTCGGAGAACGGATCTTTCCAGCCCTGCCGATCCCAGTAATCCACGTGCTCGCTGAGCCCGATCACCTGCACGCCCGCGATCGGCTGGTGCTCGAGGAGATCGATGAGGGCAGCATCCGCCGGGGGACAGCTCGAACAGCCCTCCGACGTGAAGAGCTCGACGACCACGGGAATCGGGGCGGATGGTGCGGGGCGCGGCGCGCGCGCGGCGAGGGTCACGCCGGCGCCGACGGCGACGGCCAAGGCGAGGACAGCAGCAGACGATCTCGTCATCCCGCGCGCTCCGGCTCCCATCGTAGTCCAGTCGTGAGGATCCGTTGAATCAACGCCGGGTAGGGCAGCCCGGCCGTGGCCGCGGACGCTGCGAAGTCCTCGGTCCTCGCGATCTGCGGATTCGGGTTGGCTTCGAGCACGTAGACGTTCCCCTGCTCGTCGAGCCGGAGGTCGATTCGCGCGTAGCCGCTGAGCTCGAGCGTCTTGTAGACGCGGCGCGAGACGTGCTGAATCTCGTCGGCCGCGCCGTCGGGCAGGTCCTTCGCGTGCGCCGTCGCCACGCCCATCTTCTCCTGGTATTTCGGATTCCACTTCACGCGCTCGGTGGCGATGCGGTGCGTGCCCTCGGGCATGTTGGCGAACGTCATCTCCCAGACCGGAAGGACCTGCAGGCGCTGGTTGCCGATGACGCCGCAGTAGAGCTCTCGTCCCGCGATGTACCGCTCGACGATCGCGTCGGTGTGAATGGAGTCATGGATGAACTGCACGCGCTCGGCGAGCTTGGCCTGATCCTCGACGACCGAGGCCTGCGCGATGCCGATCGACGCGTCCTGCGTCAGCGACTTCACCATCAGCGGGAACGTCAGCTTCTTCTGGAGCTTCGCCTTCCGTCCGCGCGGGACAACCGTGAATTCCGGCACGGGGATGCGGTGGTAGTGCATCAACTTCTTCGACAACGCCTTGTCGCGCGCGAGCAGCATGCCGCGCGGGTTGCAGCCGGTGTACGACAACCGGATCAGCTCGAGGTACGCGACCACGTTCTGATCGAACGTCCCGACCTCGTGAAACGCCTCGAGCAGATTGAAGGCGATGTGCGGCTTGAACTCGTCGTTCGCCTGACGAATGCCGGCGAGGTCGTCCTTGACGCCGAGCACGTGGACGTCGTGCTCGAGCTCGTCGCGCACCGTTTTGAGGACATCGTATTCCGTTCGCCACGACGCCGTCTCCACGTCCTGCCCCGACACGTCGGCGGGCGGTACCTGGTAGTCGTGCATGAGGACGAGCACGCGCAACTTCCTCACGAGCGTGAATGATAACAGCAGACGTGCAGCGGCTAGTGCCTGAACGGATCTCTTGGCGGCGTGAACTTGAGCGCCTCTGCGCTCGTGCCCGGCAGGATCTCGCGCAGGTAGTACGCGAGGCCGCGCTCGTGCCGCCAGTCGCGCGGATAGCCGAGCGACACTTCGTCGTACCGCACGCCGTGCCGCCAGAGCGTGGTCCTCAGATGAAGATGGCCGGAGACGACGACGCGCGCGCGATAGCGGCGCGCCCAGCCCTCGGTCGCCGTCGTCCCGCACCAGATCGAAAAGCGCGGAATGCGCGGCGGCGTCGCGAGGTCGGCGCGAAGCGGCCAGTGGTTGACGAGCACCGTGCGCGCCTGCTCAGGCAGGGTGTCGAGCCGCGCTTCGGTCGCGGCCAGCCGCGCCTGGCACCATGCGATCCGCGATGCGAACGGCTGCGGATCGAGCATGAACTCGTCGCCGCAGACGACGCCGCTCTGCCTCGCCCAGGCGACGGCCCCTTCGAGCGGCACGTCGGCCGGCCGGAACGAGTAGTCGTAGAGCAGGAACATCGGCACAACGTACGTATCCGGCTCGCCGGGAAACGTTTGGTAGGGATCCTCGGGGGAGAGCGCACCGAAGTCCCGGCAGATCGCGACGAGCTCGTCATACCGTCCCACGCCGCGGGTGCGATCGGTCGCGTGCCGCGGGCTCCAGAGCTCATGATTGCCGGGCGTCCAGATCACTTTGCGGAACCGCGGCGTGAGCTCGCGGAGGGCGAGGACGAGATGCTCCGGCGATTCGCCGACGTCGCCGGCGACGATCAGCCAGTCCTCCGGAAAATCGCCGAGGTCGAAGAGCGCCTCGCGGTTCGCGCGATGGCTGAGGTGCAGGTCGCTGATGGCCAGGAGTCGCATGCGTGCGAGCGGCTACGCGAGATCGAGGGGGAAGGGCGCGACGGCGATCGCGGGCCGCGTTGGCGTCGTCGGCGCCGCCACCGCGAGCACGTGCTCGGTCGTCGGCTGGGCGACGTGAAACATCCAGCGGTCGTCCGTGCCGTCGAGCGACCGGAGAAAGCTGATGCGAGGCGCGGCGCCATCGACCACGAAGCTGATGTCGGCCAGCGACACGGAAATCCCGAGGCCGCGCGCCTTCAGGTAAGCCTCCTTCAGCGTCCAGTAGAGGAGAAAGCGATCGTGCCAGCCGTGCGGCCCGTGGGCCTGGATGTCGCGCACTTCGTCCGGCGCGCAGTACCGCGGAACGATCTGCGCGTCGACCGGGCGCCGCCGCAGGTACTCGACGTCAACGCCGACGTCGCGGCCCGTCGCCAGCGCGCACGCGACGAGTCCGGCGCTGTGCGCGAGGTTGAAGCGGAGCGTGGTGTCGGGCGCCGCGATTTCCGGCCGGCCGCGCGGCCCTTCGCGCCATCGCCACGCGCCGGGCGCGACGTCGAGCGCGCGTCCCACGAGCGTACGCGCCATCACGCGTCCGGCGAGAAACATCATCCGGTCGGCGTCGTGACGATACCCGTGAT
>DATEGZ010000197.1:0-8631 GCA_035279905.1 Vicinamibacterales bacterium | reverse complement strand
CCTCACTGTCCCAATCACCAGCGGACGCGCCGCCGGCGGCGCGTCCGCTGGTGATTGGGACAGTGAGGTGAAATGACGCCGGGAGTAGTTTTTACAATTTACGTTCCGGGTAAATTGTAAAAACTACTCCCGGCGTCATTTCACCTCTGAGGAGTCTATGGCCCGTTTTCAACCGCTCTGCGGCCTGGTGCTGATCGCGCTCATTGCCTACGCCCTCTCGACGAACCGGCGCGCCATCAAGGCCCGGACGATTGCATGGGGCTTCGGCCTCCAGTTTCTCTTCGCGCTCATCGTCATCAAGACGAGCGTCGGTCAAAAGGTCTTCGAGGTGCTGGGCGACAAGATTCGCGCGCTGCTGAGCTTCTCCGCGATCGGATCGTCGTTCGTCTTCGGGCCGATCGGCAACCAGCCGGTGTGGACGGACATCATGACGCGGGTGCTCGGCAAGGACGGCGCCCAGTACGGGACGATCTTCGCCTTTCAGATTGCGCCGACGATCATCTTCATCGCGGCGCTCTTCGCGATCCTCTACTACTTCGGCGTCATGCAGCTCGTCGTGCGGCTGTTTGCGCTCGTGATGAACAAGGTGATGGGCGCAAGCGGCGCCGAGTCGCTGAACGTCGCGGCCAGCATCTTCATGGGCCAGACGGAAGCGCCGCTCACCATCCGGCCGTACCTGCCGCGCATGACCGAGTCGGAGCTCATGACGGTGATGACGTCGGGGATGGCGCACATCTCGGGCGGCATCATGGCGGCCTACATCGCGTTCGGCATCGAGCCGAAGCACCTGCTCACCGCGGTGATCATGACCGCGCCGGGCACGCTGATGATGGCCAAGATGTTCGTGCCTGAGACCGCGGTGCCCGAGACGCTCGGTACTGTGCGTCTCGAGGTCGCGAAGACGGATGTCAACGTGATCGACGCCGCCGGCCGCGGCACCGGCGAAGGGCTGCACCTCGCGATGAACGTGATCGCGATGCTGATCTCGTTCGTCGCGCTGATCGCGCTCACCAACGCCGTGCTCGGCTGGATTGGCGGCTGGATCCACGTGCCGGATTTCAGCCTGCAGAAAGTGTTCGGCTGGGTGTTCGCGCCGATCGCGTGGAGCCTGGGCGTGCCGTGGAAGGACGCCGGCACGATCGGCAATCTCCTCGGCACCCGCATGGTGCTCAACGAGTTCATCGCGTTCGCGCAGCTCGGGCCGTTGAAGGACTCGCTCGATCCGCGATCGTTCACCGTGGCGACGTTCGCGCTGTGCGGGTTCGCGAACTTCTCGTCGATCGGCATTCAGATCGGCGGCATCGGCGCGCTGGTGCCCGAGCGGCGCCACGACCTGGCCAAGCTCGGCTTCCGGGCGATGCTGGCCGGCACGCTCGCCAACTTCGCGTCCGCGTGCATCGCGGCGATTCTGCTGTGAACATCCTTCCGCTCACGTTTGCCCACGTCGAAGAGGCCGCCGAATACCTGCGCAGCCGGCTCGATCCGGTGCCGGAGGCGGCCATCGTCCTCGGCTCCGGCCTCGGCAGCTTCGCCGAGAGCCTCGGTCATGCCGATGCGATGCCCTACGAGACGATTCCGTACTGGCCGGCGTCGCGCATCGTCGGCCACGCCGGCAAGCTCGTCGCGGGCACGGCGAAAGGCCGGCGTGTGCTCGCGCTCTCGGGCCGCGTGCACTACTACGAGGGACACGATCTCGGCACCGTGACGTTCGCGGTCCGCGTGCTCGGCCGGCTCGGCGTGAAGGTGCTGCTGCTCACCAACGCGGCCGGCGGCATCAACAAGAAGTTCGGCGAGGGCGCGTTGATGGTGATCGACGACCACATCAACTTCCTCGGCGCCAATCCGCTCGTCGGGCCCAACGACGATCGGTTCGGCCCGAGGTTTCCGGACATGTCGGAGACGTACTCGAAGCGATTGCGGGGGCTGGCCGACCAGTCCGCGCGCGCCAACGGGATCTCGATCGAGCACGGCGTCTACATCGCGGTGAGCGGACCGAGCTACGAGACGCCGGCGGAAATTCGCGCGTTTCGTGCGATGGGCGCCGATGCCGTCGGCATGTCGACGGTGCCGGAAGCGATCGTCGCGCGCCACATGGGCATCGAAGTGCTTGGCGTCTCGTGCATCTCGAACATGGCGGCGGGCATCCTGCCGCAGCCGATTACCGCCGAGGAAGTGATCGAGACAACGGGACGGGTGCGCGGCCAGTTCATCGCGCTGCTGGAGGGTGTGCTTGAGCGACTCTGATCGCCTCGTCTCCGCCGCCCGCGCCGCTCGCGAACACGCCGTGGCGCCGTACTCGAACTTCAAGGTCGGCGCCGCACTGCTCACGCGCGACGGCAGGATCTACTCCGGCTGCAACGTCGAGAATGCGACCTACGGGCTGACCGTGTGCGCCGAGCGCGTTGCGCTCTGGAAAGCGCTGTCAGAGGGCGCCCGCGACTTCACGATGATCGCCGTCGTCGCCGACACGGCCGCGCCGACGGCGCCGTGCGGCGCGTGCCGGCAGCTGCTGTGGGAGTACTGCGGCGATGCTTCCGTGATCCTCGCGAATCTCACTTCGGTCAGCGGTCAGCATCAGATGCGCGACCTGCTGCCGCTGCCCTTTGACAATCGACTGCTCAAGTAAGCGATCCAGTATCATTCTTTCGTGCTACCGACCATTGAATGGCAGCCCGACGCGGTCGTGATGATCGATCAGCGCAAGCTGCCGGGCCAGGAAGTCTACGTTCACTGCAAGACGCCGCAAGAAGTCGCGCGGGCGATCAAGACGATGGTCATCCGCGGCGCGCCGGCGATTGGCGTGGCGGCGGCAATGGGCCTCGCGCTCGGCATGCGCCGCAGCAAGGCGCAGGGCACGAAGCAGTTCGCGGTGGAGTTCAACAAGCTGTGCCTGCTGATGGCGGGCACGCGGCCGACCGCGGTGAATCTCTTCTGGGCGATCGATCGGATGAAGCGCAGCTTCGGCGCCGGCGTGCGCGAGGGACAGTCGGTCGACCAGCTCAAGGATCGACTCGAGCGTGAGGCGCAGGCGATTCACGACGAGGACGTCGCCAGCTGCAAGGCCATGGGCCGCTTCGGCGCGGAGGTCGTGCCGGCCAAGGCGCGCATCCTCACGCACTGCAATGCCGGCGCGCTCGCGACGGCCGGTTACGGCACGGCGCTCGGCGTGATTCGCGCCGCGGCCGAGCAGGGAAAGGTGGCGCAGGTCTTCGCCGACGAGACGCGGCCGTTTCTGCAGGGTGCGCGGCTCACCGCCTGGGAGCTCGTGCGCGATCAGGTGCCGACGACCGTCATCACCGAGAGCATGGCCGGGCCGCTCATGCGCCAGGGCGGAATCGACTTCATCGTCGTCGGCGCCGACCGGATCGCGGCCAACGGCGACGTCGCTAACAAGATCGGTACGTACACGGTGGCGATGATGGCGCACGCGCACAACGTGCCGTTCTACGTCGCCGCGCCGCTCTCGACGATCGACCTGGCCACGCCCGACGGCGATCACATTCCGATCGAGCAGCGCAACGCGAAGGAGATCACGCACCTCGGACCGACCCGGCTGGCGCCCGAAGGGGCGTCCGTCTGGAATCCCGCGTTCGATGTGACGCCGGCCAGACTGATCGCGGGCATTATCACGGAAAAGGGAATTGCGCGGGCTCCGTACGAAAGATCGTTGCCCGCGCTCTTTGGTTCGGCGGGTTCGACAGGTTCGACAGGTTCCGCTGGTTCGAAACACGCGGATCACGTCGAGGCGTGACCGAGGACAACCGAACCTGCGGAACCTTGTCGAACTCGTCGAACTTGTAGAACCCGTTCATGGTTGTTCTAGGAATCGAAACCTCCTGCGACGAAACCGCTGCGGCCGTGGTGTCGACCTCCGGCGACGAAGCCCGTCCCTGGCAGATCCGCTCGAACGTGATCGCCTCGCAGGCCGACATCCATCGCGAGTGGGGCGGCGTCGTGCCGGAGATCGCGTCGCGGCAACACGTGCGCGACATCTGCGGCGTCGTCGAGCGGGCGATGAGCGACGCGGGCGTCGGCTGGGATGACGTCGATGCGTTCGCGGTGACGCAGGGGCCGGGGCTCGTCGGCTCGCTGCTCGTCGGCGTGTCGTTCGCCAAGGCCGTGGCCGCCAGCCTCTCGAAGCCCGTCGTGGCGGTGCACCATCTGGCCGGCCACATCGAGTCGATCTTCCTCGAGCACGGAAACATCCCGCTGCCCGCCGCGGTGCTCGTGGTCTCGGGCGGCCACACGAGCCTGTACTTCGTGCCGGAACGCGGCGTGTACTCGCTGGTCGGCCGGACGCGCGACGATGCGGCCGGCGAAGCGTATGACAAGGTGGCGAAGCTCTTGGGGCTCGGCTATCCGGGCGGCCCGCCGGTCGACAAGCTGGCGCGGCAAGGCGACGATCAGGCTGTCGATTTGCCGCGGACCCGGCTGACGCACGCCGATCGCAATCCGCCGCCGGCCGACATGGCGTCGCCCTTCCCTCCGGGCCTCAAGCACATCGCGGAGTTCAGCTTTTCCGGCCTCAAGACCGCCGTCGTGCGCTACCTGCGCGAGCGGGGAGTCGCCGTCGCGACCGGCCTCGCGGTGCCGTCCGACGCGGGGCCGCTCTCGCCAAAGGAAGTCGCTGACGTCTGCGCCAGCTTTCAGCGCGTGGTTGTCGAGGCGCTGGTGGACCGGACGTTTGCCGCGGCCGAGTGGCTCGGCGCGCGCAGCATCGGCATCGCCGGCGGCGTCTCGGCCAACAGCCGGCTCCGCCACGATGCCCTGGCGCGAGGCGAGCGCGACGGTCTGCCGGTGTTCGTCCCGTCGATCAAGCTGTCGACGGATAACGCGGCCATGATCGCTGCCGCGGCGCTTCGCAAACTCGAGCGCGGCGAGTCGTCGTCGCTCGACTTCAACGCGGAAGCATCGCTCGCGATCAAGTAACGGACGGGTTCGACCAGTTCGACAAGGTTCGACGGGTTCCGCCGGTTCCGAGGAGGTACGCCAATGGCCCGCTCTCGCATTTTGATTTCTTTTTGCGTGGCGCTTCTTGCTGTGGCCGTGCTCGCCATTGCGTCGGTTCACGCGGGGGAGGCGGAGGGCCAGGCCGCGCCGAAGCGTGAGGATCTCGCGTGCCGGTTGCTGCCGATTGCCGAGGCCGAGGCGTTGTATGGCGCGAAGGCGGCGGTGCCGCCTGGCGCGTACTACAACAGCGGCGCGGGGGCCGTGTGTATGGTGTCGATCGCGGACGGCGCCTTTGTGCGCGTCGTTTCGGCGGCCCCGGGAGCCTCGGGCATCGCGTCGACCGTTCAAGGCCAGCTCGCCGCGTTACGGTCGCAGATCCCCACCAGTGCCAAAGTCGAGACCAGAGACTATGGCGACGTCGGATGCCTGGGGATCACTTTCACCGGCGGGCCGGACGGCAGATCGTATGACAAGCCGATCTATGAAACCCTGTGTCTCCAACTCACGGGCGGCTATCTGCTGCTCCATATGGCAAGCGGGGACGCGAAAATCGTGAGCGACGAGCACGTCAAAGCGTTGCTCGCGAAGGCGGCAGAGAAACGGAAAGGGCTGCAGTGACGGGGTTCGACAGGTTCGGCGGGTTCCGCAGGTTCAACAGTGGGGCTGGCGTGGAACCCCTGGGAACCCCATGGAACCTCTAGGAACCTCGAGGAACCCCAAGACATGGTCCACACTGATTACCTCTGGTTTTCCACTAAGCAACGCCGTGAGTTCGTGCGCATCACCGACGATGTCGCCCGCATTGTGAAGGAGAGCGGCGTCAAGGAAGGGATGGTGCTCGTCTCGGCGATGCACATCACGGCCTCGGTGTTCGTGAACGACTGGGAAGACGGGCTGCTGCACGACTTCGACGTCTGGCTCGAAAAACTTGCCCCGGCGGGCCAGCCGTACCGTCATCACCAGACCGGCGAGGACAACGCCGACGCGCACCTCAAGCGGACCCTCATGGGCCATCAGATTCTGCTGCCGATCACGAAGGGCGCGCTCGATCTCGGGCCGTGGGAGCAAGTCTTCTACGGCGAGTTCGATGGACGACGGCGCAAGCGCGTCGTCGTGAAAGTCATGGGGGAGTAAGAGGGTTCGTTGGGTTCGTTGGGTTCGTTAGGTTAAAACCCCATGTCCGAAGACCTCGAGAACCGGCGGAGATATCCAACGCGGCCCGTGATGGGCGTCGGCGCTGTGATTCTCACCGACGATGGCCGTGTCGTGCTCGTCAAGCGCGGTCAGGAGCCGCTGGCCGGCGAGTGGAGTCTGCCTGGCGGCGTGCTCGAGATCGGCGAGACGCTCGAGGCGGGCGTCGCGCGCGAGATCCGCGAAGAGACCGGGCTCATCGTCGACGTCGGCCCCCTCGTCGAGCTCTTCGATCGCATCCTGCTCGACGATGGCGGCGCGGTGCAGTATCACTTCGTGCTGGCGGATTACCTCTGCCACCCCCGGCAGGGTAGACTCGAACCCGGTACGGACGTCGAGGACGCGGTGCTGGCCGATCCGGACGCGCTCGCGCCGTACCGGTTGACTGAAAAAGCGCGCGACGTGATCGCCCGGGCGCGCGCGATGGCGATTGGCGGGAGAGATCGATGACCGATGCGACTGAGGCGCTGCTGTCGCGCGACCGCGCGTGGGCGCTCGTCACCGAGCACGTGCAGGCCGAGAGCCTCCGCAAGCATCTGCTGGCCGTCGAGGCGGCCGTGCGCGGCTACGCGAAGATGTGGGGCGAGAACGAAGACGCCTGGGGATTCGTCGCGCTCGTGCACGACTTCGACTACGAGAAGTATCCCGATCGCGAGAACCACCCGTTTCGCGGCGTCGAGATCCTGAAGGGGCTCGGCTATCCCGAGTGGGTCACGCGCGCGATTCTCTCGCACGCCGACTACAGCGGCGTCACGCGCGACAGCCGGCTGGAGAAGACGCTGTTTGCCTGCGACGAAATGGCGGGCTTCATCTCCGCGGCCGCGCTCGTCCGCCCGTCGAAGAGCGTGCTCGATCTCGAGGCCTCGTCCGTCGTCAAGCGCATGAAAGACAAGGCGTTCGCGCGCGCCGTGCCGCGCGAAGACTTGCGCAAGGGCGCCGAAGAGCTCGGCCTGCCGCTCGACGAGCACATCACGAACGTGATCCGCTTCATGCGCGAACGGGCGGAGCAGTTGGGGTTGAAGGGATCCTTGTAGGGACAACTTAGAACTTCAAACTTAGAACTTAGAACTCGAGAGGATCACGCGTGATCCTCAGAAGTTCTAAGTTTTGAGTTCTAAGTTCTAAGTTAATTACCGCTTCCCCCCACCGTCCGTCACCTTGAACGCGTACCCCGCAAGATCCTCCGGCCGGCCATCGTTCATGATGCCGCGCAAGAGCACCTGGTAGTCAGCGCGCTTGAGCCGTCCGGCGGGGATCATGAACGACACGACCTTGCCGGTGCGCGTCAGGTGCGCCTGCGTCCAGATGGGTTTGCCGTCGGCGCTGAGCAGGGCGGCGGCGTACATCGGGTAGTTGCCGCTGCCCCCAGGCAGCGTGAGCGAGAGCTGCAGTCCTTTGGCGACCGTCTGGTTGTCGATCTTCGCGATGTCCTGGCTCGCGCTGAGCAGCCCCGGTTTCAACGTGAGCGCGGCCGCGACCACGTTCGCCGGCGTCGGGGCCGGCGTGGCGACCGGCGTCGTCAGCGGCCGTTTGTACGAGGCGAGCTGCAATTCGACGTCCTGCCGCCGGGCCTGCTCCTTGGCCAACTCTTCGGACGCGGCGGTCGCCGCGGATTGCGCCTTGGTCAGCGCCGCCTGCGTGCGCGCGACCTCTGCCTGAAGTTTGACGAGTGCCTCGGAGTTCGTCGACGATCCGGCCTGCGCTTGCGCGAGATCCTCGCGCAGCTGCCGCGCGGCGCTGAACTGCAGGCCGGCGACGACGGCTAGCGCGACCACGGCGGCGCCGAGGCCGGCGAGCACGACGAGGCTGCCCCAGGTCTTGGCCTGGGCGCGCGGCGACGGCGACGCGGGCGCCGCGTCGGACGAGAGCAGTACGGCCTGCGCGAACGCCAGCTTCGATTTGCCCTCCGGCGTCGACGCGTACCGCCGCTCGAACCGCGCGTGATCGGCCGGCGACAGCCGGCCCTGGAGATAGTCGAAGCGCAGCTCGTCCTCGAGGGCCACGAGCTGATCGAAGATCAGGCTGTGCTCCGCCAAACACTGCCGCTCGATCGCTTCGCGCTCCGCCTCGGCGATGTCGCCGAGGAGGAACCGCCGCAGGCGTTCGAGGTCGTCGCGTCCGGTGCTCACTGCGCGGCCTCCTGAAGATGCGCGCTCGACGAGGCCGGGGCCGCGGCCCGGGCGTCTTCGGCACGCTGGTTCATCTGCTTCACGACAGATTTCTCGACCGCCGATCGCAGGCGATGCACGCGCAGGCGCAGCGCCGTCAGCGGCACGCCGCGCGCGGCGGCGAGGTCTTCGCGCCACGTCTCGGATCGGCTGCGGTGATAATCGAGGAACAGATAGCGATAGTCCGGCACGAGCGCGTCGATGGCCGATCGCAGCGCCGGGCTCCGGCGCTTGGCGTCGGCGACCAGCTCGGGGTTGTCGGCGGGCCGCGGCGTCGCTTCGGCCGGCGCGTTCGGATCGGCTGGCGGCGCGCCGGCGTCGA
>DATEGZ010000196.1:0-2609 GCA_035279905.1 Vicinamibacterales bacterium | reverse complement strand
GCCTCGATGGGCGGCATCCGCCACATGAATCCGACGATGACGATGCTGGGCACGACCCAGAGGGCAAGCTTGAGCAGGCTCTCGTTCGTCACCGCCGACAGCGCCGGGCTGCCGAACTCGCCCGCGAGCCAGAAAATGACGTAGAGCGCGACCGTGGACGAAAACGCGACGAGGGTGGCCTTGCGTGGAGACACGGCTTACCGCGGCGGCTTGATCGTGCCCGCCGGCACCTTCGCCTCGCTCGTCAGCTTGACGAACGGGCCGGTGAAATCGTCCAGGATGCGATCAAAGACGACGCCCATCTGAAATGCGAGCGTGTAACCGGTGGCATCGTACGGCGGGGTCGGCGGGCCGCCGGGGTACGGGATGTCGTCCGGGTGATCCTGCGGCTCGAACATGTCCATCACTTGCGGGCGGAAGGCCTGCGCGGTTTTGACGACGTACGAGTTGGCAGGATAGCTCTTGCCGGCCACCGCGAACGGCGCGCTCGCGCGCATCACGGTCACGCCCGTTTTGATCAACGTGTTCACGAACCTGGTCGCCGTGCCGAAGTCAGGCTGGTCCGCAGGAATGATGAACCCGCGCGGATCGCGCAAGTCCTTCGACGTCAGCGCTTCGTAGAGGGGATCGGGGCCGCCGCGGCCGCCCTGCCCTGAGCCTGTCGAAGGGCCGCCTCCACCGCGACCACCGGCGTTCGCAGATGACGTCGACGCCGCGCCGGGAATGGCGGTCGCCGTCGTCGCGCCGCGGGCGACCAGCCCGTCCTGCACGCGCGCCATCTTGTGCGGCGAGAACGTCCAGTGGTCCTCGCTGCCCCATTGAATCTCGTCGCGGCCCATTCGGTAGACGTCGTAGAGCACCTTCTCGCGGTACCGCGAGGCGAAGTCGAGAATCGCGCGGTTGGCCGTCATCGAGTACTCGATCGACTGGCGCATGTGCCACACGGTCTGCGGCGCGATCGGCATCCAGAGGTTCGAGTCGCCGAGCTGCTTGCTCGCGACGAACGGAATGCTCGCCGGCGTCGGATTGCCAATCGTCTCGGTCAGAATCCCGATGATGTTGTGAAAGTGCGCCGTCGTGCGGATGCCGCCGTTGAACCAGGTGGAGTACGGTGCGCCGCGCCGCTGCGTGACGCCCGGCTTCCCTTCCATCAGGAAGCGCTCCATCATCATCGCGCCCACGACGTCGATGCCGGCGATTGCGTAGGGATGCTGGTAGTAGTTGTACGGATCGCGAAACGGCGGCGCGAACATCACCGTGCCGGCCGGGCCGGTCTGGTGATGGTTGTACATGATCTGCGGGAACCACTCGCGATACATGATGCGGTCGATGTGCTCCGACTCCGGCAGCGCCGCCATGTAGAAGTCGCGGTTGTCGTCGTGGCCCGCGTAGTGGTTGTACAGCACCGGCACGTTCATGTTGTTGTGCTGCATGTACCAGTTAGACACCAGATCCATGCCGTCCGGGTTCACCAGCACGCAGATCTGGATCACGTCGTCCAGGAACCGCATCGTCTCTTCGTCCGTGCGGCTGACCATCTGCCAGACGTGCTCGATGAGCTGCTGCGCGCCCAGCGTCTCGGTCGCGTGCAGCCCGCCGTCGATCCAGACGACGGCCTTGCCCTCCCTGGCGAGCGCGCGCGCCTCCGCGTCGCTCAGCCCCTCGGCGAGCGCGAGCCGGCGCGCGATGTCCTTGTAGCGATCGATCTTCGCGTAGTTGGCCGGCGACGTGATGACGGCCATGAGCATCGGCCGGCCTTCGGCCGTCTTGCCGATCTCGACGACGTGCAGACGGTTCGAGACCCTGGCGAGCTTCGTCCAGTAGTCGGCGAGCTGCTTGTAGTTGGCGAGGAAGTAGTCGTCGCCGACGTTGTGCTTCCACTCGTCGATCGGCGCGGGCAGCCGCGTGCCCTGCGCGTCGACGTACACGGAAAGGGCGGCGACCGTGAAGACGGCCGCCGCCACCATCGCGCCGCGTCGAAAGACGCGCATGGTCTTCGCTCCTACTGGCCGAGCCCAGCCTTCATGTCTGGTGCCACGGACAGATACAGCGCGTTGAAGAAGAACTTGAAGTTGCCGTGCGGCTGCGAGCGGAAGAGCAGCTCGTTGCCGAACAGGAATACGCGGCCCTTGCCCACCGTCGCTTCGGCCATCTCGATGCCCTTGTCGAGATACTTCTGGCCCCAGGCCCAACCGCTGCGCAGCGGCGCGTCATTCGCGAACCACGCGACTGAGTGGAGGTCCGATCCCGTGCCGTTGACCTTCCACACCGGGCTGTTGTCGAAGAAGATGTCCGCCGTGTCACCGTAGCCGTGCGCGACGGGGTTCTTCGCATCGACCGACACGCGCAGCACCGATCCGGGCACGTAGTACTCCGTGCGGCCCACCGTGACCTGCGGCGCGAGCGGCAGACCGAACATCTGGACGGCGCCCTCGGCGGAGCTGCCGATCGCGACGATCGTGCCGCCGTCCTGCACGAACTGCTTCAGCGCTGCCACGCCCTCGGCGTTGATCCCGCCCTGGCGCTTCGCGTACTTGTCCGGAATCGCCTGGAACGGACGCGGACGATCGTCACCGGCGGCCGGCGTCTGATCGCCGCCGCCCCGTCCG
>DATEGZ010000195.1:0-9640 GCA_035279905.1 Vicinamibacterales bacterium | reverse complement strand
CTACGCGCCCGTGCGCACGGGCGGGGACTCGGGCGTCCCTGTCGTCCTCGCTGAGCCCGACTCCGCGCCGTCGCGCGCGCTCTCGGCGGCCGCCGAGCGGGTCGCGCAGCAGGTGTCGATCGCGTCGTTCTCGCGGCGCGCGATTCCGCTGATACCCGTGAACTAGGCGTCGTGCGCGTTCCATTCACGAAGTCGACACTTCCGAACGGCCTCGACGTCATCGTGCACGAGGATCACCGCGTGCCGATCGTCGCGGTCAACGTGTGGTACCACGTCGGCTCGAAGAACGAAGTCCCGGGCCGCACCGGCCTCGCGCACCTGTTCGAGCACCTGATGTTCGAAGGGTCCGAGCACCAGCGCCGCAGCTACTTCGAGCCGCTGCAGGAAGCCGGCGCGTCGATCAACGGCTCGACGAGCACGGATCGCACGAACTACTGGGAGGTCGTGCCGAAAGAAGCGGCGGCGCGCGCGCTGTGGATGGAAGCAGACCGGATGGGGTGGTTGCTTCCCGCGCTCACCGACGAGCGCTTCGCGACGCAGCGCGACGTCGTCCTCAACGAACGGCGGCAGAGCTACGAGAACCGGCCGTACGGGCTCGCGCAGTTTGCGCTGCTCGACGCGATCTTTCCCGCCGACCACCCGTACCACTGGCCGACGATCGGGTATCCGGTCGATCTGCTCGCGGCCACCGCCGACGATGCGCGCGCGTTTTTCTCGCGCTACTACCATCCCGGCAACGCCTCGCTCTGCATCGGCGGCGACATCGACGCCGGCGCCGCGCTCGATCTCGCGTCGCGCTACTTCAGCGAGATTCCCGCGGGACCGGCGATTGCCGCCGTCGAGGTCACTGCGCCCGTCGCCACGCCGCGCCGGCTGGTACTCGAGGACCGCGTCGAGCTGCCGCGTCTCTACCTCGCCTGGCCGTCGCCGGCGCTGTTCGCGCCCGACGACGCGGAACTGGATCTCGTCGCGGATTTGCTGGCCAACGGCCGCACGTCCCGTTTGTACGAGCGGCTGACGCACGAGGCGCGAATCGCGACGGAGCTCGCGGCGAGTCAGGGATCGCGCGAGCTCGGCAGCTACTTCCAGATCGTCGCGAGCGCGGCGCCCGGCCACACGCTCGCGGAGCTCGAAGCGGCGATCGCGCACGAGCTGCACGTGCTGTCGACCGAGGGGCCGACCGCGCCCGAGCTCGAGCGCGGCCGCGCGCAGGCGGAAGCGTCGTTCGTCTATCGTCTCCAGACGCTCGGCGGCTTTGGCGGACGGACCGATCAGCTCAACGCCTACAACGTCTATCGCGACCAGCCCGACTCGTTCGACGACGACCTGCGACGGTATCTGCAGCCGGCGCCGGCGGCGCTGCGCGCGGCCGTGCAGCGGTGGCTCGATCCGCAGAAGGCCGTGGCGCTGAGCGTCGTGCCTCGCGGACGCGCCGACCTGGCGCTTCCCGGATCCACGCCGGTGTCGCTGACATGACGGCCGATCGATTCGTCCTGCCGGACGTCGGGGCGCCGGGCCCGGTGACGTTTCCGCCGATCGCGCGCGCGGTGCTCGACAACGGCCTGCGCGTGTGGTCCTTGTCGCACACCACCGTGCCCGTCGCCACCGCGCTGCTCGTCATTCGCTGCGGCGCGTCTGCCGATCCTTCGGACAAGCCCGGCCTGGCGGGTGTCACGGCCGATCTGCTCGACGAGGCCGCCGGGCCGTACGACGCGATTCAGCTTGCCGACGCGTTCGCGCGCCTCGGCTCACAGCTCGTCACCGAGGTCGGATCCGACGTCGTGACCGTGGGCTTCACGACGCTCGATCGATTCTTTCCGCACGCGCTGGCGCTCCTCGGTGAAGTCATGCAGCGCCCGCGTCTCACCGAGTCGGACCTGACGCGCGTGCGCGAGCTGCGCTCGAGCCGCCTGAAGCAGCTGAGCAGCTCGGCGTCCGCGGCGGCGGACCGCACCTTCTACCGCGCGATTTTCGGCGAGCATCCGTACGGGCACGGCGTGCTTGGCACGTTGCAGTCGCTCACGGGCATCACGCTCGACGATGTGCGAGGGTTTCGCGCGGCGCGATTCGTGCCCGCGGACGCGACGCTCATCGTCGGGGGAAATCTCGATCAGTCGGCGGTCGTGAGCGCGGCGCGAGCGGCGCTGGGCGGATGGACGGCCGAGGGGCCGCGCGCGCCGTCGTCACGTCACGAAGGCGCTCCCGCCGTGGCCGCGGTCCCGTCCGTGCTGTTCGTCTCCCGGCCGCGCGCCCCGCAGTCGGAGCTGCGCGTCGGCCACGTCGGGCCGCCGCGCAGCGTCGCCGCGTATCATCGCCTCGTCACGCTCAACGCCGCGCTTGGCGGCCAGTTCTCGAGCCGGCTGAACACGATTCTTCGCGAGCAGAAGGGCCTGACGTACGGCGTCCACACGACGTTCGATTTCCGTCTGCTGGCCGGCACCTTCGCGTGCGAGACCAGCGTGCAGGCCGACGGCACCGCGGAGGCGATCCGCGACGTGCTGGCACAGTGCGAGGCGATTCGCGCGGCGGGCAACGTGACCGGCGACGAGCTGACGCGCGCGAAGGCCGCGATCACGCGCGGCTACGCCAAGCACTTCGAGACCGCGGATCAGCTCGTGCGCGCGGCGATGCAACTCGCGACTTACGAGCTGCCGGACGACACGTTCGATCGCTTCGTGCCCGCGATCTCGGCCGTCGCCCCGGCGGACGCGGAGGCCGCCGCGCGGGAGTTCCTGCATCCGGCAGGCGCGGTGTCGGTCGTCGTGGGCGATCCGGACGCGTGCCGCGCGCAGGTTGAAGCGCTCGGCTATCCGGTCACGGACGTCGTGCCCGAGTTCTGACATGAAGGCGGTGCGCTTCCACGAGCACGGCGGGCCCGAGGTGCTGCGCTACGAGGACGCGCCGGATCCGGAGCTTCAACCCGGTCATGTGATCGTCCGCGTGCGGGCGTGCGCGCTCAACCACCTCGATCTGTGGCAGCGCCGCGGCCTCGACCGCGTGACGATCCCGATGCCGCACATCTCGGGCGCGGACGTCGCGGGCGAAATCGTCGCGGCCGGCAGCGGCGCCGCGGACTGGCCGGCGGGCACGCGCGTGATGCTCCAACCCGGTATGAGTTGCGGCCGCTGCGCCGCGTGCCTCGCGGGCACCGACAACTTCTGCGCGAAATACGACGTCCTGGGCTATCAGTCCGCGGGCGGATACGCCGAGCTCGTGACGGTGCCGGCCGCGAACGTGATCCCGCTGCCGGACGCCGTTGACTTCGTCAGCGGCGCCGCGTTTCCGCTGTCGTTCCTGACCGCGTGGCACATGCTCGCCACCCGCGCCGCGATCACCGAACGCGACACGGTCCTCGTCCTCGCCGCGGGCAGCGGCGTCGGGCAGGCTGCGGTGCAGCTCGCGAAGACTTTTGGCGCGCGCGTGATCGCCACCGCCGGCACGGCGAAGAAGGTGGAGTTGGCCGCCGCCCTCGACGCGGACGCCGTCGTCGATCACCATCACGATGATCTGGTCGCCCGCGTGCGCAAGTTCACCGGCGGGCGCGGCGTCGACGTCGTGGTCGAACATGTCGGCATCGCGACCTGGGAGCGCAGCGTTCGCTGCCTGGCGCGCGGCGGACGCCTCGTGACCTGCGGCGCGACCACCGGCTTCGACGCCAGGCTCGACCTCCGGCACCTGTTTGCCCGTCAGCTGACGTTCATCGGCACCTACATGGGCGGCAAGGCCGAACTTCTGCGCGCGGCGCAGCTCTTCTTCCGGGGCGAGGTGCGGCCGATTGTCGATCGCACGTTCCCACTGTCCGATGCCGCACACGCGCAGCGCCATCTCGAGGCCGGTGAGCAGTTCGGGAAGGTCGTCCTCACGCTGTAACAACAGGCAGAAAACCCGGTAGACTCACAGGATCATGGGATTGGCCCGCTGGAGCGTCAGCCTGGTGGCCATTATTGGTGTGTTCGCTGCGACGATCGCCGGGGCGATCGTGTGGCTGATCTTCACCGATCCCGTGACCGTCGCCAACTCCGTGTCCTCCGGCGACGTCGGCGGCGTCGTTCAGGCCATCGGCGCGGTGATCGTCAGCGCGCTGCGGGGCCTGTTCAAGTATCTCTAGAGCTTTCGAAGAAAAAACTTCGTGAGGTGATAGCCGTCCATGAATTTGAACGGCGCCCGTCCCGTCGTGTAGTGCCCGCAGGGCAGCACGGCGAGGTCGTGCGCGACGCCTCGTTCCGTGAACTCCTGCACGAAGCTCTTCGAGAGATCGACGGGGAACGTCAGATCGTAGCGCGCGTAGACGAGCAGCACGCCGCGGCCGGCAACGCGCTCGACGAACGGCCACGGGCTGATCGGCATCCACCACCGGCGGAGCTCGTCGAGCGTGACGTTGTCCGCGAATCCGGCGCGGACGTGCGCCGTCGAGAGCCCGCGCCACACGACGTCGGCAAAGTAGGGTGAGACGTGGTTGAACGCGCCCGCGCGAATTCGCGGGTCGTGCGCCATCGTCAGCATCGAGAGACACGAGCCGAGGCTCGTGCCCACGATCCCGATCCGCTCGTAGCCCTGTCCGGCGAGCCAATCGATCGTCCGTTTCGCGTCGAGCACGGCCTGGCGATTGACCTCGGCTGTCTGGCCGACGTTCGAGCTCACGATGTATTCGGCGCGCTTGAGCTCGGCCGGCCGCCGTTCGTCGTGGTAGGGCAGGCTGAGGCGCAGCGCCGTCAGGCCGAAGCGGGCGAAGATCTCGCAAAGGCCGACGTGGCCCTGCTCGTCGGCGTTCCATTGCGGCAGCACGACCACGGCCCGCCGTGGCTGGCCGGGCCGATCGGCGGCGGGGAAGATCCTGACGCGCACCAGGTTGTTCTCCGCGTGCGGCGTGACGCGCGCGCTCGGGAACGTCAGCCGGTTCCCGGTGCGCTCGTAGCGATCGGTGGGCTCCGTGCGGAAGAACGCGTCGGTGTCACGCATCGTCCGCGCGGTCCAGTCGTTCAGCTGGTGGCGCGGATCGCCGGACGGTTCGAGACCGAGCCATTCGAGTCCCCACTCGAACGGCCGGACGATGCGATTGGTGTCGACCGAGGCGAGGCGGCGTTCCCAGGCGTGAAAAAACGGCGCGATCACTTCGCGTGGTCGGCCTTGGCGAGCAGCGTCTGATACGGCTGGCCCGCGCTATGGCCGCGGCCCACGGGCAGACCCGAGTCGGCCCATCCGGGGTCCACCACGCGTCCCAGCGGATCGCGCGCGCCGCCGAAGCCGCCGCGGACGACCGAGAGATTGGTGAAGCCGAAGGACTCGAGCACCTGCGCGGCGCGAACGGCACGGCCGCCGACCTGACAGCCGACGAGCAGCGGCGCGTCCGCCGCGAACAGCGCCTTCATGACGCGGACGAAGTCCTGATTCGGCATCATCTGCCCTGTGTCCTCGTCGGGCTCGAAGATCGGCACGTTGACGGCGCCCTTCGGATGGCCGTCGGCGAATTCCCCGGTCGACCGCACGTCCACATACGTGCTGCCTAGCTGCTGCTGAGCGTGAGCGTCCGACACTGAAATCTGTTTGACCATAGAGCTACCCGACTGGGGGAGAGATGATCTTCTCGCAGGCGGCCGCGATCTCCAAGAGCCGTGAGGTCCCGCCGTGACGGCCGACCAGCTGCAGGCCGACGGGCAGCCCGGCCGCGCGGAGCGGCAGCGAGATCGCCGGATGTCCGGTCAGATTGAAGAGCTGCGTGTTGCGGAGCATCGCCGCGCGCACGTTGAGGACCGGGGCGTTCGAGCCCAGCGCCGCGTCGGTCGAGCCGATCGCCGGCGCCGTGACCACGAGCGTCGGCAGCACGAGCGCGTCCACGCCATCGAGCTCGGCGTCAACGGCACGCCGGAGCTGCGCCTGGGCTTCGCGTGCGCTCAGATAGTCGACCGCTGAAATCTCGCGGCCGCTCGCCAGACGCGCGCGGACGGCCGGCGTGTAGCTCGGCCCGCGCGTGTCGAGGTAGCGGTCGTGCCAGCGCGCCGCCTCCGGAAGCACGATGTCGACGTACGTCTTGGTGATGGTGTCGGTGCGGTCGATCGTGCCCATCTCGATCGTCGTGCCCGCTGCGCGGAGCGCGCCGAGGCCCGCGTCGAACGCGGCGCGCACTTCAGGCGCCATCACGCTGAAATATCCGTTGACGCTCGACAGGCGCAGGCTGCGCGCCTCCGGGGTCTGACCCTGGTCTGATCCCGGTCTGACCCCACGAAGCGCTTCCCAGAGCCACCGGGCGTCCTGGACGGTGAGCGTCAGCGGGCCGATGTGGTCGAGCGAGACGCTCAGCGGGACCACGCCGTCCGTCGGGATCTCGCCGTGGCCGGGCTTGAGCCCGACGATCCCGCAGCACGACGCGGGGATCCGGATCGATCCGCCCGTGTCGCTGCCGATCGACGCCAGGCCCATCCCGGTCGCGACCGCGACCGCGGAGCCGCCGCTCGATCCGCCGGCCGATCGCGTGAGATCGCGCGGATGCCGGACCGGACCGTAGGCGGAATCCTCGCTGGTCGTGCCGAGCGCGAACTCGTGCAGGTTGGTCTTGCCGAGCAGCACGACCCCGGCCTCGCGCAGCCGCGTCACGATCGGCGCGTCAGCCTGCGCGATCGAATCGGCGAGCACCTTCGAGGCGGCCGTCGTCGGCTGGCCCGCGACGTCGATCAGATCTTTCAGTGAGATCGGGATGCCGTGCAGCGGCCCGCGATCGTGGCCCGCGCGGATCTCGGCGTCGGCGCGCCGGGCCGCTTCCTGTGCCTCCTGCGCGTCCACGCGGATGAACGCGTGCGTGTCGGCGTCGCAGGCGGCAATCGCTTGGAGGCTGGCCGTGACGAGATCGACGCTCGATTGCGTGCCGTCGCGTAACCGCGAGGCCGCGTCGGCGATCGTCATTCTCGGCAATCGTTCCGTGACGTGCGTTTTCATACCGGTCCGATAGAGAATACTTCTTCCTGATGCCGAGAACGGTGCTTGCTGCTGTGATGCCGTCGCCACACGCGCCGGTCGAGGTTCGAGAGTTTCCGGAGCCCGACCTGCCGTCCGGCGGCGCGTTGCTGCGCACGGCGCGGTCCGAGGTGTGCGGCACCGACGTGCACCTGTGGCACGGACGCCTGTCCGGCGTGCCGTATCCGATCATTCCCGGTCACGTCACGACCGGCACGCTCGACGCGATCCGCGGCACGTTGAACGACGTGCGCGGACACGCGCTCCGCGAGGGCGACCGTGTCGCGTTCTTCGACGTGCATCGCACGTGCGGCCGCTGCCTGGCGTGCACCGTGCATCGCACGCCCACGCGGTGCCCCGAGCGACGCGTGTACGGCATCACCGATTCGGCCGCCGAGGGCTTGTTCGGCGGCTGGTCACAGAAGGTCTATCTCGAGCCCGGCGTCGTCGTCGCGAAATTGCCTGACGCCGTCGCTTTCGACGCGTACATCGGCGGCGGGTGCGGCTTGCTGACATCGGTCCACATCGTCGAGCGCGCGCGGCTGTCGCTCGGCGATAGCGTCGTCGTGCAGGGCGCCGGCGCCGTCGGGTTGTGCACGGCCGCGCTCGCGCGCAGGTCCGGCGCGGGCCGGGTCATCGTCATCGGCGCGCCCGCGGACCGGCTTCGGCTCGCGACCGCGATGGGCGCCGACGCGGTGATCGATCTGGACGCGACCACAGCGGACGAGCGGCAGGAACGCGTCCGCGATCTCACCGGCGGGATTGGCGCCGATGTCGTCGTCGAGGCCGCGGGATCCGCGAGAGCGTTCGAGGAAGGCGTGCGGTTTGCGCGCAACGGCGGCGCGTACGTCATCGCCGGGCATTACACCAACGCCGGTGACAGTACGATCAACGCGCACGAGCACATCAACCGGAAGCACCTCGAGATCCGCGGCTGTTGGGGCAGCGAAGCGGGGCACTTTCTGCGCGCGCTCGACGCCCTCGAGCGTCATGCCGACATCCCGTTTGCGCGAATCGGCGCGAAGACCTTCGGATTGAACGCCCTGAACGAGGCCCTGGAGAGCGCGGCCGCGTTCAGGATTCCCAAGGCCCTCGTCGATCCGTGGCTGGACGCCTGATCGCGGCGACTGGCATGCGACGCACCCGTATCCTCGTCACGCTCGGGCCGGCCTCGGACACTCCGGCGACGATTCGCGCCCTGATCGACGCGGGCGCCGACGTGTTCCGGCTCAATTTTTCGCACGGCACCGCCGCGGCACACGCCGAGACGTGCCGGCGCATCCGCGAGGCCTCAGCGGCGGCCGATCGCGAGATCGCGGTGCTGCAGGATCTCGGCGGTCCGAAGATCCGGACCGGCCCGCTCGAGGCGCCGTTTCTGCTCGCTGACGGCGACACGCTCGTCATCGAGAAGGGCGACGCCGCCGGCGGTCCGGGGCGCATCTCGTGCGCGTTCGACGCGCTCTTCACGTCCGTGGCCACCGGGCAGCGGATGCTGCTCGACGACGGCCGGATCGAGCTGGAGGTCGAGACCGTCGCGCCCTCGCGATTGACGACGCGCGTCGTGAGCGGCGGCCAGCTCGACGCGCACAAGGGCATCAACCTGCCGGGCGTCATGCTGCGGACGTCCGCTCTGACGCCGAAGGACATCGACGACCTGCGCGCCGGCATCGCGATGGGCGTCGACATGGTGGCGCTGAGCTTCGTGCAGTCCGCCGACGACGTCCGCGCGGCGCACGCGGCGGCCGCGGCGGCCGGCGCGGCGGATCTGCCGATCATCGCGAAGATCGAGAAGCCGAGCGCCGTCGAGTCGATCGACGAGATCCTCGAGGTGTCCGACGGTCTCATGGTCGCGCGCGGCGATCTCGGCGTCGAAGTGCCGATCGAAACGCTGCCCGCCGTGCAAAAGCGTCTCGTGCTGGCCGCGCGGCGCCGCGGCGTGCCTGTCATCCTGGCGACGCAAGTGCTCGAGTCCATGCGCTTCGAGCCGCGCCCGACTCGCGCGGAGGTCACCGACGCCGCGCACGCGGTTGACGAGGGCGTGGACGCGATCATGCTCGCGGGCGAGACGTCGGTGGGGCAGTATCCCGTTCGCGCCGTGTCGACGCTCGACGCGATCATTCGCGAAGCCGAGGCCGCGCTCGATCCCTCCGCGCGCGTGATCGCCGAGCCCCGCATCGGCTCCGAGCACGGCCGGGCGTTGTGCGAGGCGGCCGTGACGCTGGCCGACCGATCGCGCGCGGCGGCGATCGTCGCGGTCACCGAGGCGGGCCGCACCGCGCTCGTGCTCGCCTCGTTGCGGCCGACCGCGCGCATCCTCGCTGCCACGCCGCAAGTGAAAACGGCGCGCCGCACCGCGCTCGTCTGGGGCGTCACGTCCGTCGTGACGAGCGAAACGAACCTGGCGACGATTCGCGACGTGCTCGTGTCGCGTGCGCTCGTGCCGTCCGGCGCCGCCGTCGTCTTCGTGGCGATCCGCCCCGTGCTCGGCCGCGACGGCGCCAACTTCGTGCACGTCGAACGCCTGTGAGCCCGCCGCGCTCGCTCGCCACCCGCGTCATCACATTCGCGCTGAACAACTCGCTGCTGCTGGTGGCCGGCGCCGTAACCGCGCTGGCCTGGGCGAACCTCGATCTCGCGAGCTACCAGCGCGTCGCCGGCACGTTCCATTTCGGCGTCGATGACATCGGCATGG
>DATEGZ010000194.1:0-67045 GCA_035279905.1 Vicinamibacterales bacterium | reverse complement strand
CCCACGCCCGCGACGACGGCGCCCGTCTCCGCCGCCTCGCCGAAGCCCCCTCCGCCTGTCGTGACGCCGCCGCGTGCGCCCGCCCGCGACGGATCGCTCGTCGTCGTCGAAGCGCAGCTGTGCCGCGCGCTCACGCGGGGCGCCTCGTGGTCCTGCGCGCGGCCGTCCGATCCCGCGTCACCCGGCCACATGTACTTCTACACGCGGCTGACGACCGCGCGTGACACGACCGTCGTGCACCGCTGGTATCGCGACGATCGCCTGCAGCTCACGCGCGAGCTGCCGATCGAAGCGAATGTCGGCGCGGGCTACCGCACGTACAGCCACCTCGTGCTGGATGCGGGAAGCGCCGGGCAATGGCGCGTGGAGCTGCTCACGGCCGACGGCCGCGTGCTCCGCGAAGAGCGATTCATCGTCCGGTAGTCGAGCGTTGCACGCGTCCGCCGCTGCCGCGCTCGACGAAGCGCGCGGCCACCTCCGGCGCGCCGAGATCCCGCGCGAAGCGTCCAATGTCGAGCCAGATCCGCCGGTCGATCTCCGTCGTCGTGAGCGTGTCGACGAGCGCCAGCGCGCGCAGCGCTTCGTCGCGGCGGCCCGTTTGCGCCAGCGCGCGCGCCAGATCGTAGCCGACCAGCGGGGTCTTCGCGCCGTGCTCGATCGCGTTGGTCAGGATCTGCGCGGCCTCAGTCGCGTGTCCGGCATCCAGCAGCGCCTGTCCCAGTCCGAGCTCGATGAAGTGATCGTCGGGCTTGAGCTCGTGCGCGCGGCGATAGTGCACGAGCGCGGCGGCGCCCCGGCCGAGATTGAGCAGGTGACTGCCGAACCGGGCATGCGCGCCGGCGGGGTTGTTCGTGCTCGCCACGACGTTCGCGACCCACAGTTCGGCGTCCTCGAACTGGCCGCGGGTCGCGAGGTACTCGGCGTAGCGCATGCGATCCTCGTCGCGCCCGTCGACGGTGCCGTTGGGCCAGTTCACAGCGATGGCCAGGCTCGCGACGGCCGCGCCGAGGCTCACCATCAGCATCCGCCGGCGTTTGCGGGCCGCGTCGACGATCAAATCGATCGCCGCACCCGCGCCGACGCACAGCGTCACCAGGAGCGGCACGCGATACCGCTCGGCGATGAAGAACACCGCCACGGCAGCCGCGTAGGCGGGCACGAAGAGCAGCCACACGAAGTACTCGCGCCGACGGTCGCTCGGCGCCGCAGCCACGAAGCCGACGAGCGCGAGCGGAATCAGCAGCCACGGCCCGACGAAGCACGCGGCAAGCCACGTGCTCATGTCGTGCGCGAAAAAGCCGTAGCTGAGCGGCAGCGCGACGTAGTGGGCGTTGAAGACGTTCCCGAACTTCCGCACGAACAACCACGCCGCGTCCCGCGGGTGCGTGCGGATCCACGACCAGCCGAGATCGAAGAAGTAATCGGACACCGCCGTGTCGGTCAGGCTGTGCCCGACCGCCGCTTCGGCCACGCGCCGTGTGTCGATCGCCTGCCCGGCGATCGACGGACGGATGCCTGGGACCTGCCAGTAGAAGCCGTTCGCCGAGGCGCTGTTGCCGATGTAGAAGTTCAGGCCGCCGTGCGACGAGACGAGCGCCAGCTCGTGTGAGACGACGACGTTGCGGAGCACGACGGGCGAGACGGCGAGCAGGCCGCCGATCGCGAGCGCAGCCGCCAGGCGCACGCGGCGGATGGCGACGAGACCGACCGCGATCGCCGCGGCCGCCAGCACGATATTGGGCCGGTTGAGCACCTGGACGCCGAACGCGACGCCCGCGGCCAGTCCCCACCGCCAGTCGCCGCGCGTGAGGCCGTAGGTCAGCGCGAGGAGCGCGGCGGCCGCGAGCACGGCGTCGAGCGACGACTGCAGAATCAGGATCTCGTGGAACGTCAGCAGGCCCGTCAGCGCGGCCAGCCCCGCCGCCCACCACGCCGCGCGCGAGCCATACCAGGTGCGCGCCATGAGGAAAATGGCGCCGATCGTGAGCGTGCCGAGCGCGGCTTGCAGCACGCGCACCGCCGTGAACGACTGCAGCACGCCGAACGCGGCCGCCAGAAAATACACGTACAGCGGCGAGACGTAGTACAGCCCCGGGCCCAGCGTGAAGTTGCCGCCGCGCACCTGGTCGGCGAGCGCGACGTAATCGGTCGTGTCGAATCCGGCGTCCGCCTGGAGCAGGGGATGGTCGGCGAGCTGGCCGACGACGACGAGCTTGATCACGAACGCGAGCGCGAGCAGGCCGAGCAGCCAGCGCGTCTCCCGTGAGACGCGGGGCGGGGCAGGCTCCGCCTCGCGGCGGGCGCGTCTTGCTTCGCGGCGCCGCCGGCTCATTCGCGCGTCCACACCCACCTCTGGCTGCGCGCGCTGGGGCAAGCGGGGGGCTGGCCGGCCACAGGCTTCATACGGTACGGGTGAGGAGTATAAGACAGCCTGGGGCTATTGGGCCATCGGGCTATTGGGTCATTGAGCTATTGGGTCATTGGGCTATTGGGTCATTGGGCTATTGAGGGATCACGCGTGTTTTCGCGCCAGGTAGTACATGTTCTCGCCGGCGTCGCGGTGGGTGTGCTCGAGCGTGCAGCCGAACTCGGCCAGCAGTCGGCGATAGCTCTCGGCGCCGTACGAGTAGTAGTGGAACGTCACGCCGTTCATCTGTCCCGTGATGCCGGCGGGATCGTCGCCGGCCGCGTCACCAGACGTGAACAGAAAGGGCGCGCCCGGCTCGAGCGCGCCGGCGATGTTCGCGATCGCCTGCCGCTGCCGGTCGAGCGTGAGGTGAAAAATGATGCCCCACGCGATCGCGCCGTCGAAGGTGCGGCCGCCGAAATCGACCGTCTCAATCTGCGCGCACACCGCGGGTACGTCGGGCAGGTTCTTGCGAAATCGCTCGAGCATGGCGGACGAGCTGTCGACGCCGAACACGCGGCACCCGGCCGCGACGAGCGCGCGCGTCAGCGGAATGCCGTTGCCGCACCCCGCGTCGAGCACCAGCGCGCCGCGCCGCAGGCTCGCCGCGAGCGCCTCCGCTTCCGGCACGCCGGCCTGGTGACCGCGATCGCCTGCGTACCACTCGGCGATCAGGTCGTACTCGTGCATCGCGTTTGTTATTCCGTGCGCAGTGCGACGACGGGATCCACGCGAGCGGCGCGGCGAGCCGGCAGCCACGCGGCGGCCACGCCGGCGAGCGCCAGCGTGAGCGTGACCGCGACGTACACGATCGGATCGTGCGTCTCGACGTGGAAGAGCAGGCTCTGGACCACGCGCGCGATCGTCCAGGCCAGCGCGAGACCAATCGCGGATCCGGCGAGCACGTAGGTGAGCGCGCGGACGACGACCGACCGCAGCACGGCTGCGCGCGACGCGCCGAGCGCCATCCTCACGCCGATTTCCCGCGTCCGCTGGGCCACGATGCTCGTCATCACGCCGTAGATGCCGAGAATCGCCAGCACGAGCGCTCCCGCTCCGACCATCGTCATCACCGACATCGTGAATCGTCGGCGCGCGGTAAGACCGCGGAAAAGCTCGTCGAGCGACTGAACGCGTTGCGCTTGCGGCTGCGCCGGCAGCTCGGGCCCGATGGCGGCCTGAATCGCCGGCTGCACGTTGCCGGCTCTCGCGGCAGCGCGCACGAGCAGCGTTTGATAGTTGCTCGCCGCCTGGGCGAGCGGCATGTAGATTTCCGGAGCCACGTCGGCTTCTGGTCCGTGCATCCGGACGTTCGCCACGACGCCGACGACGGTGCGATCGCCCCAGAAGCGCATTTGCTGGCCGACCGGATTGGCGACGCCGAAATACCGGCGCGCCGCCGCGTCGTTGACCATGATCACGGGCGCGCTGCCGTCGAGATCGGTGTCGTCATATTCCCGCCCGTACAGCACGGGAATCCGCATGGCGGCGAAATAGCCGCCCGAGACGCCGTGGTGATTCGCCGCGTCCGGTCCGTCGAACTTCCCGCGCCCGGGCACCTCGATGCTGTAGCTGGCGCCGCCGAACGCGAGCGGCACGCCGTCGGTGATTAACGCGGCCGCCAGCACGCCAGGCACGGCGCGCACGCGCTCGAAGAGATCGTTCATCCGCACGTGGTCCAGCGGCGGCATGCGCTGGTTCGTCGGCTCAATCTTCTGCGTCGGAACACGGACATCGAACGCCGTCACGCGCTCGTAGCTCATGCCGAGGTCGAGCGTGACGAGCCGCACGAAGCTCAGGAGCACGAGCCCCGATCCCACCAGCATCGTCACGACGAGCGCGATCTCGCTCACGATCAGCGCCGCGCGCCAGCGGGTGCCGGAGCCCGTCTGCGAGCGCGTGGTGGCGCCGAGGAGCGACGCGAGATCGCCGCGCGATGCGCGAAGCGCGGGCAGCAGGCCGATCAACATCGCGGTGGCGGCGCCGGCTGCGGCGGCGATCAGAATCACGTGCAGGTCGAGGGCGATCGCCGTCGCGCGCGGGATGCCGGCGGGAAGATTGGCCTTGGCGAGCGCGACGCCCCAGGCGGCGATGAGCACGCCGGCCATCGTGGCGCCCGCGGACAGCAGCGCGCTCTCGAGGAGCATCACGCGCACGAGCCGTCCGCGCGTCGCGCCAAGCGCGGTGCGGATTGCGCCGTCGCGCTGCCGCGTGATCGATCGCGCCAGCAGGAGATTGGCGACGTTGACGCACGTGATCAGCAACAGCACGCCGACGGCGGTCAGCAAGAGGAGCATCCACGGCCGCACGCTGCCGACCAGCGCGTCGGCGAGGCTGGTCGTGACGATCGTGCGCTCGCCGAGAAATCGCGCGTCTTCGGTCTGCAGCGTCGTGTAGATCTGCTGCAGTTGCGCCCGCGCCTGATCGAAGGTGACGCCGTCCTTGATGCGACCGACGACCTCGAGCATCCACGAGCGGCCCGGATACTCCGGCAGCCGGTCATTTGGCCGCGGCACCCACGGCACCCACATCTCGACGGGTTGCACAAGCCCCACCGGGTACGTGAACCCACGCGGCATTACGCCGACGATCTCGAGCGCGCCGCGCGTGAACTCGACGGTGCGCCCGACCACGGACGGATCGCCGCCGAACTGCCGCTGCCACACGTCGTAGCCGATGAGCGCGACGCGGTCGCGGCCGGCGACCTCGTTGTCCCACGTGAACTGGCGGCCGAGCGCCGGGGCCACGCGCAGCACGTCGAAGAGATCGGCCGTGACGGATTTGGCCTGGATCGGCGCGGATCCGGGCGCATCCTTGATCGTGAACGCCGGCGAGAACGTCACGGCGGCGAGACTCGAGAGCACGTCCTGCCGATCCCGCCAGGCGAAGAAATCCGGCCCGGCCACTTGAATGCCGGAGGCGAGGTTCCGCGAGAGCGGCGTGGAGATCGAGACCAGCCGATCCGGCTGATCGAACGGCAGCCGGCGGAACACGACCGTGTCCACGACGGAAAACACGATGGTGCTGGCGGCGAGACCGACCGCGAGCAGCGCGAACGCGACGACGGTCAGGCCGGGCGTGGCGCGGAGGCTTCGCAGCGCGGTTCTGAGGTCGTCGGGGATCATAAGGTCACATTCTGCCCCTTTTCTTTCGCGACCTGAAGGCGTAGAACAGGCCTCGTGACACGCCCTGCCGCCCTCGTCATCACGACGCTCATTGCCGGCGCCTCGTTCGCCGTCCCGCACGCGCAGCCGGCGCCCTACGATCTCCTCATCCGCCACGGCCGCATCGTCGACGGCACGGGCAACGCGTGGTATCGCGGCGACGTCGCGGTGCGGGGCGACACGATCGCGCGGATCGCGCCGGCGATCGACGAGCCGGCGGCGCGTGTGATCGACGCGGGCGGGCAGGTCGTCGCGCCCGGGTTCATCGACATCCATACGCACGCGCGGCGCGGCCTGTCCGAGGTGCCGACGGCGCCGAACTACATCCGCCAGGGCGTGACCACGGTGATGGAAGGACCTGACGGCTCGTCACCGGTGCCGCTCGCGCCATTTCTGGCCGAGCTCGAGGCGCTCAAGAAGTCGATCAACATCGGCGCGTTCATCGGTCAGGGATCGGTGCGCTCGGCGGTGATCGGCAACGTCGATCGCAAAGCGACCCCGGACGAAATCGCGAAGATGGAAGCGCTCGTCGATCAGGGCATGAAAGACGGCGCGATGGGCCTCAGCACGGGCCTCTTCTATGTGCCGGGCACGTTCACGCCGACTGAGGAAGTCATTCAGCTCGCGCGCGTTGCGGCCCGATATGGCGGCATGCACGAGTCACATCAGCGCGACGAGGCGTCGAAGGTGCTCGACAGCGTCAAGGAGACGATTCGGATCGGCGACGAGGGCGGGCTCGCGACGCACATCAGCCACGCCAAAGCGATCGGCGCGGCGAACTGGGGCAAGAGCGTCGAGATGCTGCGGCTCGTGGACCAGGCGCGCGCCAGCGGCGTGGACGTCACGCTGGACCAATACCCGTACACCGCGTCGGCGACGAGCGTGTCGGCCGCGCTCCTGCCGTCGTGGGCGCTCGAAGGCAGCCGCGCGGATCAGCTCGCGCGCCTGAAAGACCCGGCGTCGCGCGCGCGGATCAAGACCGCGATCGTGTCATTGATCCAGAATGAGCGCGGCGGCGGCGATCCGAAGAACGTGCAATTCTCGAGCTGCGGGTTCGACCCCTTGCTCGCGGGCAAGACGCTCGCGGATCTCACGCGCCAGCGCGGGCTGGACGTCACCGTCGACAACGCCGCCGAGGCGACGCTCTGGCTCGTCGAGCAAGGCGGCTGCTCGGGGATTTTCCACGCGATGAGCGAGGAGGATCTCGAGCGCATCCTGAAGTATCCCGCGACCATGATCGGGTCGGACGGCGAGGTGCCGATTTTTGGCCGCGCGAATCCGCATCCGCGCAGCTACGGCACGTTCGCGCGCGTGCTCGGCGTCTACGTGCGCGAGAAGCACGACCTCACGCTCGAGGACGCGATCCGCAAGATGACGTCGCTGCCCGCGAATCGGCTGAAGCTCACCGATCGCGGCATCCTTCGCCCCGGTCTCAAGGCGGACATTGTCGTGTTCGATCCGGACACCGTGCGCGACATGGCGACGTACACGCAGCCGCACCAGTACGCCGAGGGATTCGCGCAGGTGATCGTTAACGGACAGATCGTCTTTGAAAAAGGCGAGATGACGGCTGCGCGGCCGGGGCGTGTGCTGTATGGACCAGGGCGCCGATAGCGATCCGCGACCTGCTACGGTGGCTGACGTCGCGAGCGCAGGTTCACTGTCGTCCTGAGTCCGTCACGGAGCGTCACGTGTTGTCCCGTCGACTGGAGCGCCCGCAGAAGCGACGTCGGTGGCCTCATTTCGACCTCCGGCCCGGCCAACGCGACGATGTACTCGCCAGCGGGTAAACCTGAGAAGTGGTAGTCGCCCTGGCTGTCCGGGCGATCGACGAGGATGCGCCGCGATCTCGTCGTCCACAACCGATCGTCAGCGGGAAAGGCGACCACGGTGTGATCCAGACTCGGCGCGCGGCGTGAATCGGTGACTGTGCCTGACAGTTCCGTCGTCACGTTCGACGACGTGATCACGACCTCACGATGTTGGCCGGATCCGATCTCGAACGGGAAGTCGAGCGCGTCACGACCGTCGACCAGCTCCGACTGCATGAACCAACCGGCGGGGAGCGAGTTTATCTTGATGACGTACGTGCCCGCGGGCACGCTCGGGTAGCTGAACTCTGGCGCCGCAACGGTTCGCTCGACGCCGGGGACGTCGTAGACAGCACCGTCGCGTGCCGCGCCGAGAAAGAGCGAAAAGGGTCCGGCCGCCGGCGCGATGGTGCCGGAACGACCCGCGAACTCGATGTGGCCGCTGATGGATCCGCCTCGCTGCGGCGTCATCGCGACCGGAACAGGTTGCGCTGTGCGGCCGTCAGTGGACAGCCGCGACCGACCCCACCAGGATTCGGCGGACTTCCAGAAGGCGTTCACGTCGTAGTCGCCGCGTCCCACGCGCGTGATTGCGTACGTCCCGTCGGTTCCCGACTGAACTGGGCCGTGGTCCCCGAGGCACGAACTGTCGGCCGTGAGCCACACGCTCGCTCCGGCCGCGACACGACCCTCGGAATCGTGGACCATTCCGTTGACGGTCATGACCGGCTCCACGTGCGCAAAGAGATCGACGTCGCTGCGATCCTGGTCTGGTGCGAGCGCGAGCGGAGTCTCGAAGCAAAGGTCTGTGGTGTCCGCCGGAAACGCCCGTGCTTCGTAGCCAAACGTGCCAGGGGCAATCTCCACGACCGGCATCGGAGCGAACCTGTCCTGCGACGGCCGGGGCGGATCGGCCGCAAGGCTGTATCGGCCGGGCGTGAGCCCTGTGAGTCGATACTCGCCGCGCTCGTCGGTGACGGTTTCTGACACGTCTCCGAGCCACGGGTCATCGCCGCCATTGATTCGAAACGCCAGAACTTTGTACGCGCGAGCCGGTGCGCCGTCCGGATGGATCACACGACCCGCCAGGCTGGCGCCGCGGCTCATGCGCAGAACGACCTTAAGTTGCTCGCGGGCTCGCAACCGAATCGGCGTGCCAGGAAGGCCCGGATGTGTCTGACCGTAGATGACGTCTGGACCGCCTGGCACGGAGGCCAGCAAGTCAACCGCGTGCTGCGGGACGTCGGCAAACGCAAATCGCCCGGCTGCGTCTGCCACGACGGTGCGGAGACGATAGTTTTCCGAGAACAGCGGCGACGGATACGAATGCCACTGCAGTGACACGGTGGCGCCGGACGCGGCAAGGCCAGAACGATCGAGCACAACGCCAGTAATCGTGCCGGTTCCTGTCGGCATCACTGGGCGTTGGACCGGGATGGCTTCGAGTTGGCGAGCGTGCGCGCAGACGGCAATCAGCGCAACGAAGGCGACGGCAACCCCGAGAGAGCGTCCCGTCATACGAAGTGCTGTCGTTACGATCCGCGCTTCGCTCCACTCAGCGCGTTGACGACCCACCACAGAAACTCCTGGCCGTCATAGAACTCCTTGACGCCCATGCGCTCGTCCTTGCCGTGCGCGCGCGAGTCGTCCATGTCGCCGAAGAGCCCGGACACGCCGTAGATCGGAATGCCGGCCTGCCGGAAGTACAAGCCGTCGGTCGCGCCGACGCCCATGACCGGCACGACCACAACGCCGGGCCACATCTCTTCCGTGACGCGCGTGATCGTCTGCATGATCTCCGGCGTGAGCGGCGACGGCGGGCTCGGCTTCGCGGGCTTCACGGACGTCACGCTGACGTTCGGGTCGTTGATGACGCGCTCGAGCGCGCGCTGCACCTCGGCCGGATCCTCGCCGGGCAGAATGCGGCAGTTTACGTTGGCCGTCGCGCGCTGCGGCAGCGCGTTTGCCGCGTGACCCGCGCTCACCATCGTCGCGACGCACGTCGTCCTCATCGTGGAGTTGTAGAGCGGCGACGCAGCCAACCGCGCGATCGCCGCCTGATCTGGATTCGGCTGGACGATCGCTTTCAGATCCGCCGCCGTCTGGCCCTGCTCGAGGCCGGCCATCTTCTCGAAGTAGCCGCGCGTGACCTCGTTCAGCTTGAACGGGAACGTAAACGTGCCGATCTTCGCGAGCGCATCGGCGAGCGCGTAGATCGCGTTGTCCGGCCGCGGCTGCGAGCTGTGCCCGCCCTTGTTGGTGACGGCGAGCGTGAAGTCTTCGTACACCTTCTCGCTCGCCTGCACGCGATTCGCCAGGCGCTTGCCGGCCTTGGATTGGCCGCCGCCGCCCTCATTCAACCCGAACGCGGCGTCGACGAGCGCGCGTTGATTGGCGAGCAGCCACACGACGCCGTTGTTGTCGCCGCCTTCCTCATCGGCCGTGAGCGCGAGCACGATGTCGCGCTCGGGCACGTAGCCCTGCTGCTTCATCCGCACGAGGTTGGCGACGAAAATCGCGGCCATCGCCTTGTCATCGGAAGTGCCGCGTCCGTAGTAGAACCCGTACTTCTCGATGAACTTGAACGGATCCAGATCCGGCGACCAGTCTTCCTTCTTCGCTTCGACGACGTCGAGGTGCGCGAGGAGGAGGAGCGGCTTGAGCGCCGGCGATTTCCCGCGCAATCGCGCGACGAGATTGCCTTTTGTCGGGGTCGGACCGCCCTGGAAGATGTCGGCAGCCGGGATTCCGGCGGCGCGCAGTCGCGCGGCCATTGCGTTGGCGGCCACCGTCGTGCTGCCCACGCTGTCGGTCGTGTTGATCTCAATCAGCTCCTTATAGATGTCGTGCGCGAGCTGCTGATGCGGCGCCAGCGTTGGAGTAGGCTGGGAGGGGGCAAGCAGCGTGAGCCAGAGCGCGGCGGTCGTGGCAATCTTCATGGCGGCCTCGGTGTGGGTCGGTGCTGCTCAACGTAGCATGACGCCGGCCGTGTTGCGCCAGGTCGACCACCTCGTGTTTGCCGTGTCCGATCTGGACGCGGGCATCGCGCGCATCGAGATGCTCGTCGGCGTGCGGGCGTCCGCTGGCGGACAGCACCCGGGCCGCGGCACGCGCAACGCGCTCATCGCGCTGGGGCCGGCGAGCTACCTCGAAATCATCGGGCCCGATCCCGATCAGCCCAAACCCGACGGGCCGCGGCCGTTCGGCATCGACGACCTGAAGACGCCGCGGCTCGTGACCTGGGCCGCGAAAGGCACGAATCTCGATCAACTCGTGACCGACGCCCGCACCAAGGGCGTGACGTACGGCCTCGCCACGCCGGGAAGCCGGCGGCGCCCTGACGGTGTCTTACTCACGTGGCGCACGACCAATCCAGCCGACGCGTCCGCAGGCGACGGGCTGATGCCGTTCTTCATCGATTGGGGCGCGTCCGCGCATCCCTCGGCCTCGGCGGCGACCGGCGCGACGCTCGTGGGCCTGCGCGCGGAGCATCCCGAGCCGGATCGCGTGCTGGCGATGCTGCGCGCGGTGGGTGTCGAGCTCCCGGTGACGCGCGGGCCAGTTGCCGTGCTCGTCGCGACGATCGCCGGGCCGAAGGGCCGCGTCGAGCTCCGCTGATGATCAGGCGCGGCGTCGCGATCGCCGGCGCGCTCCTCGTCGCGACCGCGCTCGCCGCCTCGACACCCGCGTCGATTCCCGATCGTCTGTCGGACGAAGAGTTCTGGCGCCTCGTCACGACGGTCTCGGAACCCGGCGGTTCGTTTCACGCCGAGAACTTCACGTCGAACGAGCCGAATTTCGCCGACATCGCGAAGCTTCTCGCGGACGGCCCGGCGGGCGGGGCGTACCTCGGCGTCGGGCCCGAGCAGAATTTCACGTACATTGCCGCCCTCCGCCCGCAGATCGCGTTCGTCGTCGACATCCGGCGTCAGGCGGTGCTGCAGCATCTGCTGTTCAAAGCGATCTTCGAGATGTCGTCGGATCGCGCGGACTTCATCTCGCTGCTGTTCTCGTGGCCGCGGCCGAAGGACGTTGGTCCGCAGTCGTCGATCGACGCGCTCTGGCGCGCCTTTCCGTCGGCGCCGAGCACGGACGAGGCGCGGTACTCGAAGAACGTGGACGCGGTGCTCGATCGGCTCACGAAGACGCATGGCTTCGCACTCACCGACGAAGATCGTACCTCGCTCACGTACGTCTACGGGGTGTTCTTCAAGTTCGGCTCGGAGATCAACTACGCGAGCAACGCCACCGCGTATCGGACGACGGGCAACACGAATTTCGCGAAGCTCATGGCGGCCCGAGACGCGGCCGGCACGCCGCGCAGCTTCCTCGCGACCGAGCGGTCGTTCAGCGTCGTGAAAGATCTGGAAGCGCGCAACCTCGTCGTGCCGATCCAGGGCGACTTCGCCGGACCGCGCGCCATCCGCGCGATCGGCGACTACCTCCGGGAGCACGACGCGGTGGTGCGACTGTTCTACCTCTCCAACGTCGAGCAGTACCTCTTCAATCCCGCGGCGCCCGGCGGGAAGGAGGTGAACGGAGGATGGCAGGCGTTCTACGACAACGTCGCGACGCTGCCGCTCGACGCGACGAGCGCGTTCCTCCGCGTGCCGTTCGGGACCGGAGGCGTGATGGTGCCCGATCCGTCGCGGGCGTCGGTCGTCCCCACGCTGCGGCGCGAGACGCCGCCGACGTGTCCGATCGTGCCGTTTCTGGCCGCGGTGCGCGCCGGCGACGTGCGGACGCTGGCGAACGCGATGACGTGCGGGAAGAAGTGACTCGCGGTCGGTTGACTACTTGATCGAAATCGTCAGCGTGACCTGCGCGTGAATCTCCAGCTCGCCGGGCGTGATTGGTGTCTCTGTGCGGACCGGCTCCGTCATGCTCGCGTCGCCGGCGCCTGCTCGTGCACCGGCGCCGAGCGGCATGCCGGTGCGGAACGTCGACGGCGGCGGCGCGGTTGACGTGACGTACACCTGGCCTTGCTGGATCTTGAGGACCGGGCCGAGGGTTTGTCCGGCGCCGGCCGCCATGGCCTGCGCGCGCGCTCTCGCCGTCCGCACCGCCGCCCCGACGGCCTCGAGCTCCGCCGCTTCGCGCGCTTTGAGCTCGAAGCGCGGGCTACCGACGGTGATGGCGACGTTCTTCGGGCTGTTGGCGGCGTCGATCACGTCCGCGAGCTTGTCGAGATCGTCAACGCGCACGTCGATCTGATTCCTCACCACGTAGTTCCTCACCGACGGTTTGCCGCCCGAATACTCCATCTCCGGCGTGAGCGAAAACCCGGACGTCTGAATCGCATCGGGCGCGAGCCCGACGGCGTTGATCGCCGCCTGCACCGCGGTCATCGCCTCCGCGCTCTTGCGCCGTGCTTCCGCCGCTTTGCCGTCGCGGACTTCCGTGGCGACGGTCAGGCGCGCGAGATCCGGCGCCTTTCGCAGCGTCGCCTCCGCTTGCGCCACGACGGCAGTCGGTTCGGGCGGGAACGTCTGTGCGGCGGTGGGAACACTCGAGACGACGAGGAGCACCGGGAACGCGACGGTCGAGAGGGCACGTGACATGTGGCAACTCCTTGGGCCAATGATCGCACGCGGCCATTCCACATAGAATCAGCGCATGCCTGAATCCCGCGTTCTGGTGGTCGGCGCCACGGGTCAGCTCGGCAGCGTGATCGCGCGCAAGCTGCTCGCTGCGGGCGTGCCGGTGCGCGCGTTCGCGCGCTCCGCCGAGAAGCTGGCGCCGCTCAAGGCGGCCGGCGCCGAGGTCGTGGCCGGCGATCTGCTCGACCTCTCGAAGATCACCGAGGCGTGCCGCGGCGTCGGCCAGATCGTCTCGACCGCGAACAACAACATGGGCAAGGGCCCGACGAGCCCGATGAAGACCGACGTCAGCGCGTACCAGAACCTGCTGGCGGCGGCGAGGAACACGGGCGTGCGGCGCGTGCTGTACGTGTCGTTCCGCGGCGTGACGTCGGGCGAGACCGTCGATATCTTCCGGCTGAAGTGGTACATCGAGGACGCGATCCGCCGCAGCGGCGTGCCGCACGTGATCGTTCGGCCGACGGCGTTCATGGACGTCTGGATCGACCTCGTCATCGCGCCGGACATCCGGAAAAATGGCGTCGCGACGATCTTTGGCGACGGCACCGCGGTCAGCAACTACGTAGCCGTCGAAGACGTCGCCGAGTACATAGTGAAGATCCTCGCGCGCGAGGAGATTCGCAACGAGAACATCGAGGTCGGCGGGCCGTCCGACAAGTCGTTCAATGACGTCGTCACGCTCGTCGAGCGCCAGCTCGGCAGCCAGGGCAAGCGGCGGCACATGCCGGTGCCGATGATGTCGTTCCTGATGACCGTGATCAAGCCGTTCAACGAGCTGACCGCGCGGATGATCTCCCTCGGCCACTACAACGCGACGCACAACGCGCCGTTTCAGAAATGGCGCGACAACGCCGATCGGTTCGGCGTGAAGCCGCGCACGGTCGAAGAGTACGTCAGTCAAATGAAACGGTGACGATGATCCGCGTGTGCCTGGCGGGCGCGACCGGATGGGTGGGCCAGCCGCTGGCCGCCGCGATCCAAACGGCCGCGGATCTCGATCTCGTCGCGGCCGTGGCTAGGCGCGGCCGCGGGCAGCGGCTCGGCGATCTCACCATCCTCGGATCCGTCCACGAAGCGCTGAAATTACCGTCCGACGTGTTCGTGGACTACACCAGCGCGTCGGTCGTGAAGGCCAACGTGTTGGCGGCGGTGACTGCAAGGCGTCACGTGGTCGTCGGGAGCTCCGGGCTCACGGGTCCGGACTTCGAGGAAATTGACGCGGCCGCCAGAACTGCTGGTGTCGGCGTCGTCGCGGTCGGCAACTTCGCGATCACGGCCGCCTTGCTGCAGCGCTTCGCCGTGGAGGCCGCGCGGTACCTGCCATCGTGGGAGATCATCGACACCGCGCACGCCGGCAAAGTAGACGCACCGAGCGGCACGGCCCGCGAGCTGGCGTGGCGGCTGTCAGAAGTTCGACCGCCGGAGATCGAAGTGCCGATCGATCGAACGGTCGGCGATCCGGCGGCGCGCGGCGCGGACGTGCACCACTCGCGCGTGCACTCCGTGCGCCTGCCCGGCTACACGATCGGCATCGAAATCCACTTCGGCCAGCAGGACGAGCGGCTCACGCTGAAATACGACGGCGGCTCAGGCCCGACGCCGTACATTGCAGGCACGCTGCTCGCGATCCGACGCGTCAGCGAATTCGTCGGCGTGGTGCGGGGGCTGGATCGCCTCCTGTGATCGTGGGCGAAGAGCCAAGAATCACATGAAGTCCATGAAGGACTTGAAGGACATGAAGGCGGCCGCGTCCGACGTCACGCCGCCGATCCGACGGCCGCCGAAGGCGGCCAAGGCGATTGGATAGAGAAGGCCAGAAACAAGAGCCAGAGAGACTGTGCCCGGCTCCTGTTTCTGGCCTTCTCTACCCAATCGCGCCCGGCTCCGCCGGGCAGTCGGATGGACGGCGTGACGTCGGACGCGGCCGCATCTCCATGCGCTTCATGTCTTCATGAGCTTCATGTTTAGCTTTTGATCTACCGTCCAATCGCGCGCAGCGCGTCCCGCGCCGGCGCGTACGATGGATCGATCTGCAGCGCGCGTTCGAGCGATCGCCTCGCCTCGTCCAGCTTGCCCTGGAATGCCAGCACCCGGCCCAGCACTTCGTAGCCGGCCGGCTGGTTCGGCGCGAGCGTGATCGCTTGCTGCGCTTCGCTCGCCGCCTCCGCGGCGTTCCCCGTGTTGAGCAGGATGCGCGCGAGGTTCAGCCGAAACGGCCCGTTCGTCGGATCGAAAGTGACCGCCTGGCGAAACGCCGACAACGCCTCTTTGTTCTTGCCGAGCGAGATGAGCGCGACGCCCAGGCCCGTCCACGCGTTGGCGTCGCGAGGGTTGGCCTTGATGTACGCCTCGTAATGGGGCACGGCGTCGACGAACTGCTGCTGGCCCGCCAGAACGTTCGCGAGCACGCCGTGGACGGTCGCGTCGTTGGAATCGGCGGCCGAGATCGCGTTGAGCTCGGCGACGGCTTCCGGCCACCGCTGCTTCGCCGCGTACGCGCGCGCGAGCAACATGCGCGCCGTCTTCACCGGCGCGATCGTCGGCTCCAGGCGAATGAACTCCCGGAGCTGGTCGATCCCTTCGTCGTACTGCCCGGCGTTGACGAGTTCGGTGCCCAGATAGTACCGCGCCGGCGTGGCCTCCGGCAGCGCGCGCCTCAGCTCGGCGATGGCCTCGTCGCGCTGGCCGGCGGCCGCCAGCTCCTGCCCGAGGATCTGGTGCGCGCTCGGGCTTTCCCAGCCCGCGAGAATCGTCCGCGCCATTGTGAGCGACGAGGAATAGTCGCGCGCCCGCAGGAACGTGCTCGCGCCGAGCGCAATCGCGATCGCCACCGTTGCGCCCACCAGCACGCGCCTGGTCGACGCCGTCGCGCCCGCGCGCGACCGCAGCAACAGCGCCGCGCCGACAATCGCGAGCGTCACGATGCCCATGAGCGGCAGGTACATCCGCCGCTCCGCGCCGACCTCCGCGGCGATCTTTGCGATGCTCGACGAGGGCGAGAGCGTGATGACCGTCCAGGCCGCCGCGAACCCAAACCGCGGCCAGCGAAAGAAAACGACGGCCGCTGCGATGACGAGAATCACGACTAAGAGCCCGTACGGCCACACGTCAGTCAGCGTGAGCGCGCGCGTCCAGCCGTAGTAGAGCACCAGCGGCCGCGGCCAGACGACGAGCCGCAGGTAGCGCGTCACGATCACCGTCTGGTTCATCACGTACGTCCACGTCGTCGTCTGCGCCGACTGGAAGCCGCCGGACGAGATCGAACCGTGCGACAGCATCGAGGCCGCAAGGATCACCCAGGTCAGCGCGAGACCCGTGTAGAAGCGCCAGCGGGCCTGAAACGCTTCGCGCAGCGAGCTGAAGAGATACACGCGGTCGAAGACGACCACCGTGAACGGCGCGGTGACCATCACTTCCTTGCACAACACGCCGGCGACGCACGAGATCACGCCCAGCCAGAGCCATCGCGCCGCGTGCGGCGAGCCCATCGCGCGCACGCTGCTGTAGAGCGTGAGCATGTAGCAGATCGCCATCATCGATTCGGTCCGCTCGCTGAGGTACAGCACGACCTCGCTGATGAGCGGATGCACGGCCCAGACGAGCGCGATCGCGAACGCCAGTTCGACGCCGGAAATGACCGGCCGCGGCGCAGCGCTGTTCCAGCGGGCCGCTTCCAGCGTCCGCCGCACGACGGCGAACAACAGCACCGCGCAGGTGAGATGCAGCGCGAGGTTGACGACGTGATAGCCGGTCACGTTCAGGCCGCCGGCCGCGTAGTTCAGCGCGTACGACAGATTCGCGAGCCAGCGGCCGGACACCGGCGTCGCGTCCTCGGTCGTGAACAGCGCGCGCACGTTCGTCAGATCGCGAATCGACGTGTTGCGGACGATGCTCCCGAAGTCGTCGAAGAGGAACGGACCGCTGAAGCTGTTCGCGTACGCGAGCACGCCGGCGATCACGAGGGCGGCGGCATACCAAACGACGGGATCGGGCCGCGCGACCGGTGGAGGATTTTTGCGCTTGGCGCGGCTCACCGGCGAGATTGTACCCGGCCGGGCGCGTGTCCGCGGTCGGTCAGTTAGTGTTCTATCTTGTAGAACTGAAGTTCTATCTTGTAGAATTGGCCCGTGGCCGACCCGCCCGTGAGCCCTCCGGCGCTGTTCCGGCGAATGTTGGCCGCGGCCGCGCCGCCCGATACGCGCGCCGACGTGCTCGCCGATCACGAGGCGGAGTTCCGTCAGCGCGTGGCCGGGAGCGGCCTCACGGAGGCGCGACGCTGGTACCGTGCCAACGCCCTGCGATCGATCGCGCCCCTGATCGCAATGCGAATCCGGCGCGTAGCGATCGAGCTCTCGCCCGTAGCCTTCCGCGATGATCTCGGGCAGGCCGGCCGCTGGCTCGTGCGCCATCCCCGCACGGCGCTGGCCTGCATCGGCACGCTGGGCGTCGCGATGTCCGCGACGCTCGCGGCGACATCCGTGCTCGAGCGCGCCGTGCTGCACCCGCTGCCGTTTCCGAAGCCCGACCGTATCGTGCGGCTGTGGAATGTCGGCCCCGAGATGTCCGAAGGCGTCCGCTCGACGAGCCTGCTCGACGTCGACGACTGGCGCGCCGCGTCCAGCAAGATGGCGGCAATCAGCGCCTACACGCCGCATACGCCCACGCTTACCGGACGCGGGGATGCGCGGCGTCTTGACGCGATGCGCGTCGGCCGCGATCTCGATCGCGTCCTCGGCGTGAGGGCCATCCGTGGCCGCATGTTCGAGCCCGCCGAGTTCGTCCAGGGAAACCACCGCTCGGTGCTCCTGACCTACGGCTTCTGGATGCGAGAGTTCGGCGGCGATCCCGGCGCGATCGGGCAATCGCTCGTGCTCGACGACGAGCCGTACCGCATTGTCGGCGTCCTCGAGCCGATGGCGATTGCCTATCCACCGCCGAAGCACGATGTGTGGATCCCGCTCATCGCGCGCCAGAGCGCCTTCTGGGAGAACGCGAGAGAAACCGGCTGGGTCACGCCCGTCGGGCGGCTCGCCGACGGCGTGTCCGCGCCGGAGGCTCGTCAGGAGCTGACGGCGATCGCCAAGGCGTTGGCCGAGCAGTACCCCGCCGCGAGCGGACGCCGCGCCGGCATCGATCTCGATCTCCTGCGGGACGCCGTGAGCGCGACGTCGCGGCCGGTCCTCCTGCTCCTCGCGGCCACCGTCGTGTCCGTGCTCGTCGTGGCGATTGGCAACCTGATCAACCTGCTGCTCGCGCATGGTGAGCGCCGGCGGCGCGAGTTCGCGGTGCGCCTCGCGTTGGGCGCACACCGATCGCGCTTGCGGCGGCAAGTCGGCGTCGAAGCGCTTCTGGTCACCGCGAGCGCCGGCCTCCTCGCGCTGGCGGGCGCGCCGTGGATGGTGCGGGCGTTTCGCGCGCTGTACCCCGCCGATCTTCCCGGCGGCGGGTCGGCGTGGTGGACCCCTCTTCAAATCTCCTGCGCGATTGGCGCATTGACGGCGAGCACGATGCTCCTCGCGTGGCCGCAGCGGCGCTTCACCGTCGCGGCGTCGCGCGCGGATGCGTTGCGAGCCACGCATCGCGTCACCGCGGGGCCGCGCAGCACTCGCGCCGTGCTGATTGCCGCGCAATCGGCGCTCTCGGTCGTGCTCGTCGTCCTCGCGCTCGTCTTCGTGCGGACGCTCAACGGGCTCGCGGCGACGACGCCCGGCTTCGATCCCGGCAACGTGCTCGTGTTCGGCATCACACCGTCGCCGTCGAGGGTGCCGTCGGCCGACGCGGCCAGCGTCTTCTTCGACGACGCGCTCGGGGCCGTCCGGCGCGTGCCTGGTGTGACGTCGGCGGCGTGTGCGATCGCCGTGCCGTTCGTGTCGAGCGGCTGGTCGTTTGGCGTGCAGGCGCCGGGCTCCTCGGGACCGCCGACACTCGTCAACGTCAACGCCGTCTCCCCGCAGTTTCTCGAGACGTTGCGCCTGCCGCTCGTGAGCGGTCGTGTGCTCACGGATACCGAGCACCGCGGCGCGAGCGCGGTCCTGATCAATGAGGCCGCAGCCAGGCTGCTGCCGGGCGACGGGCCCGTGGTCGGCCGGCACGTCTCGTACTCCGGGCGCGACTTTGAAATCGCCGGCGTGATTGGCGACGCGCGCGACGGACGGCTCGATCGCGCGGGCCGGCCCTGGCTCGTCCTCCCTTGGAAGCAGGCAGGGAAGCGGCCAGAGACGATGATCGTGCGGACCGCGGGTGATCCGCTCGCGGTCGTGCCCGAGGTCGCGGCCGCGATTCACGCGATCGATCCCGCGGTGCCGCTCGCCGGCCTCACGCGCCTGTCCGACGTCGTCGACCAGTCCGTCGCGGCGGAGCGATTCCGCGCGGTCGTCGTCTCCGGCCTCGGCATCGTCGCGGCGATCCTGGCGGCGATCGGCGCATATAGCGTGACGGCGTTTGCCGTCGCGCAACAGGAACGAGAGAACGGCGTACGGCTGGCGCTCGGCGAATCGACGGCTGCGCTCTGGCGCCGCGTCGTGCGATCCGCCATGACGCCGGCAGCGATTGGCGCTGTCTTTGGACTGGCCGCCGCGTGGATCGCCGCGCGGTGGGTGCAGGCGCTGCTGTTCAACGTGGACGCTCGCGATCCGATCACGCTCGTGGCGGCAGCCGCTGCCGTGGTCGCTGTCGCGGCCTGTGCGGCCATGCCGGCGGCGCGCCGGGCGGCGCGGATCGATCCCGCGATCACGCTGCGCGCGGACTGACGGGGAGATCACGATGGGACGGGGCGGTTATCTTGGCGAGTTCGAGCAGATCGTGTTGCTCGCGGTGGCGCGGCTCGAGCGCGAGCGGTACGGGATGGAGATCCGCCGCGAAATCGAAGAGCGGACCGGCCGGCAGATCTCCATCGGCGCGGTGTACGCCACGCTCGACCGGCTGGAAAGGAAGGGCTTCGTCCAGCAGCGTCAGGAAGCTGACACCGGGCGGGCGCGCAGGTTCTTCGCGATCACAGCGGCTGGCGTGAAGGCGCTCGAATCTTCGCGCGACATCCAGGCGCGCATGTGGTCCGGACTCCAGCTGCGACGGGCGCTCCGACGGTCATGAAGGGGGCGATAATGCCCGCATGCGATCGACCCGATCGTGTGCCGCGCGTGCCGGCCTGATCCTCGCGCTTGGCGCAGTGGCGATTGGCGGGACAGCAGCCCCGGCCCTCGCGCAATCCGAGCCGTACAAGGTCTACGACACGAAGCCCGTCATCACGCAGGGCCCGTACCTCGTCGCCCTGTCGGACACGACGGTCAACGTCGTCTGGATGACGGACACGCCGAGCCACTCGAAGGTGCGCGTGTGGAAAGGGCTGGAGCCGACGGCCGTGGAATTCGAGCCGCAGGTGAACGGCCTGGCGCCGGTCGGGTTGCGCCACGTCGTGACGCTGCGCGGGCTGTCGCCCGGCACGTCCTACGCCTATCAGGCGCTGTCCACCCGCGTCGTCAAGCTCAACGCGTACTGGCCGGACAAGGGGCTCACGACGGAGAGCGCGCGCGCCACGTTCACGACGTTCGACGCGGCGAAAGCGTCGGTGTCGTTCAGCGCGATCACCGACACGCACGAGGACACGGCCCGCATCGGCAAACTGATGAAGATGGTCGACTGGCCGTCGACCGACGCGCTCGTGCATCTTGGTGACGCGTTCGACTGGCTCGACACGGAAGATCAGCTGTTCCGCAAGTGGCTGACGCCGATCGCGGCGGCGCTCGGACCCGGCAAGCCGCTGATCTACGCGCGCGGCAACCACGAGCTCCGCGGCCCGTTCGCGCGCAGCCTCTTCGACTACGTGCCGACGCCGGAGGGCCACTTCTACTACGCGCGCGATCTCGGCCCGGTGCACCTGCTCGTGCTCGACACCGGCGAGGACAAGCCGGACAGCACGAACGTGTACGCGGATCTCAACAAGACGATTCCGTATCGCGCCGAGGAGCTCGCGTGGCTGCGCGATCACGTGCGGACCACGCCCCGCATGGCGTCGGCGCCGTTCCGCGTGATCGTGATGCACCAGCCGCAGTGGGGCTGGCTCGATGGCGGCAACGGACCGTGGATCGCGACGGCCAGCGAGGCGAAGGTCGATCTGGTGCTCGCCGGCCACACGCATCGCTTTTCGTACGATCCGCCGAACGCGACGCACGCGTATCACCTGCTCGTCCTCGGGCAGGATCAGCTGGCGCGCGTGGACGCGACGACGAGCGAGCTGCGCGTGACGGTCACCGGGACCGACGGCGCGGTCGTCAAGGCGCTGATCATTCCGAAGCGCTGAGGCACGCGTGTCATTCAAAGCGATCGCGTGCGTCGCGATGGTCGTCCTGGCCACGACCGGGGGACGTCAGGGTGCGCCGCCGCAACCCGCGGCGTCGTCCAATCGCCTGACGTCGTACGTCAACCCGTTCGTCGGCACCGGCGGCCACGGTCACACGTTCCCCGGTCCGAGCCTGCCGTTCGGCATGATCCAGCCCGGCCCGGACACGCGGCTCACGGGCTGGGATTCTTCCTCCGGCTACCACTACAGCGACAGCCGCATCGTCGGGTTCTCGCACACGCATTTGAGCGGCACGGGGATTCCCGACTACGGCGACATCCTGCTCATGCCAACGACCGGCGCGGCGCAGCTCGGCAACGGCATGGACGGCACGCCCGGCTACTCGTCCTCGTTCTCGCACGCGACCGAGGAGGCCGAGCCGGGTTACTACGCCGTCACGCTGAACGACTTCGACATTCGCGCGGAGCTGACCTCGACGCTGCGCGCTGGGCTGCACCGCTACCGCTTTCCGGCCGGACGCCCGGCGCACGTGGTGCTCGACCTCGCGCATCGCGACGAGGTGATCGACTCGTCGATCAACGTCGTGTCCAATCTCGAGGTCACGGGTCATCGCCGATCGCGGAGCTGGGCGAAGGATCAGCGCCTGTACTTCGCGATTCGCTTCTCGCGTCCGGTGCTGTCGCTCGCGCACACGTCGATGAAGGCGCTGTTCGATTGCGGCGACAACGGCGGTCAGCTAATCGTGAAGGTCGGCATCTCGGCGGTGAGCATCGAGGGGGCGCGCCGGAATCTCAGCGCGGAGCTCCCGGCGTGGGACTTCGACCTCGTCCGGCGGCAGGCCAGCGACGCGTGGGAGCACGAGCTCAGCCGCATTCGCGTGGACGGCGGCACGCGCGACCAGCGCGTCGTCTTCTACACCGCGCTCTACCACGCGATGCTCACGCCCAACGTCTACATGGACGTGGATGGGCAGTATCGCGGGCGCGACCTCAACGTCCATCGCGCGCAGGGCTTCACGTACTACTCCGTCTTCTCGCTGTGGGACACGTTTCGCGCGCTCCATCCGCTGCTGACGCTGATCGATCGCGCGCGCACCGCGGACTTCGTGAAGACGATGGTGCGTCAGTACCAGGAGGGCGGACGGCTGCCGGTGTGGGAGCTCGCCGCGAACGAGACCGACACGATGATCGGGTACCACGCCGTGCCGGTGATCGCGGACGCGATTCTCAAGGGCGTCGAGGGCATCGACCAGAATCTGGCGCTCGAGGCGATGATCCACAGCGCCGACGAGGATCGCGCGGGGCTGGCGTCGTACAAGCAGCGCGGCTACGTCGACGGCTCGGAAACGAGCGAGAGCGTCTCGCGGACGCTCGAGTACGCCTACGACGACTGGTGCATCGGGCTCATCGCCGCGAAAATCGGGCGGACCGCCGACGCGGCGCGCTTCTTCCGCCGCGCGCAGAACTGGCGCAACGTCTTCGATCCGTCCACGGGCTTCATGCGCGCGCGCGTCGAGGGCCACTGGTTCGCGCCGTTCGACCCTGCCGAAGTCAACAGCCACTACACCGAGGCGAACGCGTGGCAGTACAGCTTCTTCGTGCCGCAGGATGTGGACGGCCTCATGACGCTCCTCGGCGGGCCGGAGGCGCTGGCGCGCAAGCTCGACGCGCTCTTCGCCGCCTCGACCAGGACGACGGGCCGCGATCAAGCGGACATCACCGGCCTCATCGGTCAGTACGCGCACGGCAACGAGCCCAGCCATCACATCGCGTATCTCTACCCGTTCGCCGGGCAGCCGTGGAAAACGCAGGCCACCGTCAGGCGCATCGTCGACACGATGTACGCGCCGCAGCCCGAGGGCGAGATCGGCAACGACGACTGCGGCCAGATGAGCGCGTGGCTGGTGTGGAGCGCGCTGGGCTTCTATCCGGTGACGCCGGGATCGGACCAGTACGTGATCGGCTCGCCGTTGTTTCCGAAAGCGACCATCCGGCTGGAGAACGGCCGGGAGTTCGTGGTGCGCGCCGACAACGTGTCGCCGACGGCGATGTACATCATCGGCGCGACGTTGAACGGGCCCGCGTATCAGAAGTCCTACCTGGATTACTCGGCGGTGATGGCCGGGGGATCGCTGACGTTCGAGATGAGCGAAGGGCCCAGCACGTCGTGGGCGTCGGCGCCGGCCGACCGGCCGCGCTCGTCGGTTCCCGGGCCGTCCATCGTCGCCGCGCCGTTCGTCACCGAGGGTGCGCGGATTTTCCGCGGCCAGACGACGGTAAGGCTCGATCACGCCGAGCCGGGCATCGAAATGCACTACACGACCGACGGCAGCGCGCCGACCGCGGCCTCCCGGCGATACACGCAGCCTGTCGCACTCACCGAGACGACGACGCTGCGCGTGCTGGCGCGGCGGGCGAACGGCGACGAGAGCCTGCCGTTCGAGGTCGCGTTCCACAAGATCCCGGATGGCCGGACGATCGCGCTGAGCGCCAAGTACGCGAATCAATACAACGCGGGCGGAGACGACGCGCTCATCGACGGGCTGCGCGGCAGCCTCGACTTCCGCGACGGGCGCTGGCAGGGCTACCGGGGCACGGATCTGACGATCGACGTCGATCTGGGCTCGGTCCAGGACATCCGGCGCGTCTCGATCGGCGCGCTCGAAGATCAAGGATCGTGGATCTTCTTCCCGCGCGCGGTGGCGATTGAGACATCCGAGACGCCGTCATTCGCCGGCGGCGGACCGGCCGAGACCGTCACGCTCGTTCGCGACCCGGCCCCGCATCTGAAGGAGTTCTCCACGACCCGAACAGGGCCGTGGCGCGCGCGTTACATCCGCGTGGTCGTCACCCGCCTGGGCCCGCTGCCCGACTGGCATCCTGGCAAAGGCGAGGAGGCGTGGTTCTTTCTGGACGAGATCGTCATCGACCGGTGATGGTGTACATTCGTTGGTCGTCCAACCATGTCGGTCGTCAACTTCGGCGCTTGCGCCCTGGACCTCGACGCGCGGCAATTGTCGCGCAACGGACAGGCCGTCCACCTGTCGCCGAAGGCGTTCGAGCTGCTGAAGACGCTGGTCGAGGCCCGGCCGAAGGCCTTTTCGAAGGCCGAGCTGCACGGGAAGATCTGGCCCGAGACATTCGTCACTGACGACAGCCTCGCGCGCCTGGTCGCCGAAATTCGCGCGGCCATCGGCGACCACGCGCGGACGCCGAAGTACCTCCGCACCGTCCACGCGTTCGGCTATGCGTTCTCGGCGGACGATTCCGGCCGGGTGACCCTGCCGGCCGCGGACCCGACCTGCTGGCTGCTGCACGAGGGCCGGGCGATCGCGCTCGCCGAGGGCGACAACGTCATCGGCCGCGAGCCGGGAGGACGGCTGATCCTCGATTCGATCCGCGTCTCGCGCCGCCACGCGCGCATCACCGTGCGGGGCATCTCCGCCACGATCGAGGACCTCGGCAGCCGCAACGGCACGCTCGTCGGCGGTGTTCGCATCGACGCGCCCGTCATGCTCAACGACGGCGACGAAATCACGATTGGCGGGTTCGGGATCAAATTCCGCACGGCCAGCGACGACGCCGCGACCGAGTCCGACGGCGGTTAGCGCATCCCGCCGCGCCGCAGCGCGTTGTACTCCTCGATGTGATCCTTCGGATCGCTGCCTTGACCGGGCGCGAGCGCCGCCGCGCCGCTCGTGTACCCGAGCGAGGCGAGCCGCGCGCGAATGTCCGGCGCGACGGGTGACGGCGCCGCGTCGTCGGATCGTCCGGAGTCCGCGTCGAAGCCCGCGAGTGCGGCGCGCATCGCGTTGACGAGCCCCGGCCGCGCCGCGGACAGGTCGTGCTCCTCGAACGGATCCGTCTCGAGGTCGTAGAGCTCGGGCCGCGGCGCATCGACGAGCTTGAATCGCCCGTCCCGCAGCGCGCGCAGCGGGCTCCAGCCGAATCGGCGCGCATACATCGACTCGGCGTAGATCGATCGCTCCGGCAACGCGCCTCGTCCTCGAAGCGCCGGCACGAGATCCATCCCGTCCGCGGCCAACGGCGCAAGGCCAAGGAGATCGATCGCGGTCGGCAGGACGTCGACGAGGCTCGCGAGCCCGGACACCCGCCGCGCCGGCAGGCCGGGCGCGCGCACGATCATCGGAATGTGCAGCGTGCCTTCGTACAGAAAGATTCCGTGCTCGCTCTCGCCGTGCTCGCCGAGCGATTCACCGTGGTCGCCGGCGACGATGACGGCGGTCGAGTCGAGCCTCCCGTCTTGTCGAAGCCGATCGACCAGACGGCCCAGCTGCGAGTCGGCGAACGCGATCCCGCCGGCGTAGAGATCGCCCGCGTACTGGCGGCGGAAGGCGTCCGGCAGGGTCTGCGGCGTGTGCGCGTCGTAGAGATGCACCCAGAGGAAGAAGGGCGCGTTGTGCGACGAGTCGAGCCACCTCAGCGCGCCATCGACGACCTCGTTGCCCGGGCGGCGCCGCGGCGCCTTGCCGCCGGCAGACGCGCCGTCGTCATAGACATCGAAGCCGCGCGAAAGCCCGCGATCGGCCGCGAGCACCGTCGATCCGACGAACGCTCCCGTGCGGAACCCGCGCCCGCGAAGTATTTCGGCCATTGTGGTCTTGCCGGCCGGCAGCGGGCGATCGGCGTTGTCCCGCACGCCGTGGTGCGGCGGGTAGAGGCCGGTGAACAAACTCGAATGCGCGGTGAGCGTCAGCGGAGCCACCGACATCGCCTGGTCGAACACGACGCCTTCGCGGGCGAGTCGATCGATCGCCGGCGTTTCGATGCTGGCAAATCCGTACATCGGCAGCCGATCCGCGCGCGTCGTGTCGAGCGTGACGATGACGAGGTTGCGCGGCCTCGGCGGCGCGGGACGCGCGCACGCGGACCATGCCGCGACGATCATCGCGACGCCGATCGCACGCGCCAGCGTGATCCGCATCGTCATCTCCGAATGCGCGTCGCTGCCGTCTGCGGCGTCAGCGAGAACTGGTGCTGCGACGACTGGCACGACATGCGCGTGCTGTTGACCCCGGAAGGAGACTTCGTAAACACCGTTGCCGCGCCGGTAATCGGACCAATCAGCCCCGCCGCTGAGGACGTCGTAAACGCCTTGCCGACCATGGTGAAGTAGTCGGTCGCCGAGATCTTTTCCACCAGATCGGGGAGGCCCAGGTAGTAGTAGAAGTAGTAGTACGAGGACCCGCCCAAGCTGCTCAAATTGAACGTCACGGCGCTCGGCTCGACGCGGCCGTCGAACGAGCTGCCGTGCCCTTGCTGGACTAGAAAATCCGCGCCGCTCAGCGCGACGTGCAGCCGCGGACCATCCTGCGTCACCGTCGCGCCGTATGTGCGCGTCCGTGCGGCGTCGGGAAGCTTCGCGCCCGGCGGCGACGCCGTGCAATTGTCTGCCGCCGTGATCCGGAGCGTGTAGATGCCGGCTAACGATGGAGGGGCGCCCGGTTGAGTGAAATCCGGGATGTCCATCGTCTCGTCGCGGCTGACGTCGATGGATCGGCTCACCGACGTGTACCCGGGCTTCGTGGCCTGAATCTCTACCTGCCCCGCGACACCGAAGAACTTGTAGGCGCCCCAGACGTCCGTCGTAGTCGACAGGCCGCTGCCCTGGCCAGCCACGACCTTGATGACCGCGCCGCCGACCGGAAGGCCGGACTCGAGCACACTTCCGGTGAGCCTGTAGGTCCCCGTCGGCACGACGACTACCGCCCTCGCGGCGTGGGCGGAGGCGCGGTAGTTCGCAGAGACAGTGACGTCGCCAGCCTTGCGCGCGGTCGCGAGGCCGGTCGTGCTGTCGATCGACAGGAAGGAGCTGTTCGACGTGAACCACTGCGTCTGGCTCGTGATCACCTGGGTCGTGCCGTCGGTCATCTGCGCGATCGCTTCGTAGGTGCCGGTCTCGCCGGGTGCGATGCGAGCCGGGCCGTTGATGGTGAGCGCCTTGACGGTCGCCGGCGCAGGCGGCGCCGGCTGCCCAGCCGGCGCGGGTTGCGGGACCGGCGGCGGCGTGGTCGGACTGTCGCAGGCAAGGACGACGAGTCCAAGTCCGAGCATCACGAGAAGGTGGCGTCGCATGTGTACCGGAGTCTGACGAGGTCGCCGGCCGCGAGTCTTGACGGTTTTCTTCGGGTTTCCTGAATTTGCGGCCGGAGGCTAGCGATGCAGCGAGAACTGGTGGTTTGTGGCCCAGGCGCACAGCGCCGAGGGGGGGATGGTGGGCACCGACAGGGTCATCGCGTTGGCCGAAACCATGCCCGTCAGGTTGGCGGTCGCGGTGCACGTCCCGCCGCTGACTCTGGGCTGCGCGATCGTCATCGTGCCTGTGACGCTCGACGCCGGCCTGAACGTGAACTGACCCGTCGCGCCGCTGTCGGCCGTCCAGTTGCCGGTGGCCGTGTCGGTCTGCGTGAACGTGGCGTGGACGTTGTCCGTCACCGTGACGCCGGACGTGACGAATTGCCACGTGCCGGACCAAGCACCCGCGATCGATATTGGCGTCGGGGCCGGCGCCGGGTTCGAGCCGCCGCATGCCGCGGCCATCGCGACAACGCATCCGAGGATGAGTCGCCGGCTCATCGTGCGAACTGGCTCGAGATCGCCCAGATGCCGCGGCCGTACGTCGCCGCCAGCAACTGTCTCGTCGTCGTGTTGTACGCCAGGCGGTTGACGACGATCGGCGGCAGGCCCGTGCCGAACGGCTGCCAGTTGCCGTCGAGCGTGGATCGAAAGACGCCGATGTCCGTGCCGACGAAAAGCACGCGCGCGGACGAGCTCGCCGAGACGGAATCCGGATCGATCAGGATCGTGTTCACCGGCATGTCCGGCAGCGATCCCGTCAGGTTCTGCCACGTCTGGCCGCCGTCGATCGTTCGGAAGAGATGCCCGACGCCCGATCCGCCCGAGTCGAACCCGGAATAGGCGACGTACGCGATCCGCGGATCGAGTGGATCGACGACGATGTCGTTGACGTTGCGGACGGGGAGCGGCCCGGCGTTCGGCCCGGCGATGCTCGTCCACGTCGCGCCCTTGTTGGTCGTGAGCCACACGTCGCCGTTGAGCGCGCCCGCGTACACGATCTGCGAGTTTGACGGCGCGACCGCGGCGGCGGTGAAGTAACCGCCGTTCGCGCACAGCCGGCCCTTGGCCGGATCCTGCCAGCATCGCGGCACCGCGCCGATCGACGGCGACGCGGCCACCCACGCGTCCCCGCGGTTGTCGGTGCGGAACAGCTTTTCGGCCGTTAACCATAATGTCGCCGGGTTCGAGACGTCGAGCGCCATCCGCGGAATGAACGGCCCGTTCACCGTGAGATCGATGCCGGTGTTGCGGCTCGCGCAACCGGACGACGGCTGACACCGGAAGAACGAGAAGACATTCGATCCCTGGTCGAAGTACCACTCGACCTCGGCGTACACGATGATCTGCTGCGGGTTCGGATCGAACACGACGTCTCCGCCGTCGCCGCCGACGATCTCGTACCACCCGAGGCTGCCCTGGAATTGCGCCGTGCCGTTGTCCTGCGTGCCGCCGGCCATCAGCAGGCCGTTCGTTGGATGCGCCGCGATCGAGTAGAACTCCGTGATTGGCAGCCCGGTGTGCTGCGGAGTGAGTGTTGTGCCCGTTGAGTTGACGTAGAGTCCGCCGTCGCCGCCCACGAGCAGCTGCCGATTCGCGTTGAACGTGAGCGCGATGTTGTCGGAGTGAAACGGGCCGAGGGCCACCCAGGTCTGCCCGCCGTTCGTCGTGCGATACACGCCGTTGCTCGCGACGTACATCGTGTTGGCGTCGGTCGGCGAGAACGCCAGCCCGAGCGGCCACGTGAGGCTGTTGGTCACCTGCGCCGTCTCGGACCAGTGATCGCCGCCGTCCACGCTGCGCACGACGCGCGGCCGGTTCAGATTCAGATCGCGGAAGGCCGCCGCGACGACGTCCGGGTTGGCCTGCGCCACGGCGACGCGCGCGCGAGGGACGTACACCGCGCCGGGATCGGCATAGCGCGTGTTGGCGAGCGGATACGTGTCGAGCGTCGCGACGTCCTGCTGGTCCCAGTGCGCGCCGCCGTCCGTCGAACGATAGATCGCGATCGTCGCGTTCATCGTCGCACACGCCTGATCGAGGCAGTGCGGCCGCGCGACGACGCCGAAGAGCCGCGTGGGGCGAATGGGATCGACCGCCGCGTCGCGCAGGTACGGCGCTTCGGGATGGTCGGTGGCGGCGTCCGGACCCGCGAAGTCGAGATCAACGGGCAGCGACAGCACCGATCGAAACGTGCGGCCGCTGTCGTCTGACCGGAGCAGGTGACTCGCGCCGACGTAGTAGATCGTGCTCGTGTTCGGCGATCCCGCGCGCAGCGGATCGAAGATGATGCGCCCTGACGAGGGCGGGATGCAGGCTTTGAGCACGTTGACGGAGCACAGGGCCGGCGAAAGCGTTTCGCCCCGATCGGTCACGATGCTCGAAATCTCCCACGAGCTGCCGCCATCCGTCGATCGCAGCCATCGCGTGCCGTACGTGCGATTGATCGTCGTCGCGTACACGAGCTGCGGGTTGATCGGATCGAGCGCCAGTGACTGAATCGCGGGTACCGGCACGGCGTCGGTGAGCGACGTCCACGTCGTGGCGTTGTCGGTCGTGCGCCAGATGCCGCCGCTGTCGGTGCCGATGTAGAGCGTTGCCGGGTTCGTGGGGTGCGGCGCCACCGCGGTCACTCGTCCGCTGAACGACGTCGGGCTGGTGTTGCTCGGGACGTAGATAGGCTGCGGGCCGAGCGACACCCAGCGATCGCCGGGCAGCGTGAGCGCGAGGCGAGGCGCCGGGCCCGGGCGCGTGTCACGGAGCGCGCGCGCCAGCGCATCGGCCGGCGGGGTGCGGCCCGTCGGATACGCGCGCTGCAGCGTGAACCAGCTTTCGCCGTCGTAGGCGATCGGCGGAGAAATCACGTGCGAGCGCGGCATCGAGCCAGAGCGCGCGAGCGCGATCGCCGACACGAGCGCTGTCGTCAACAAGAATTGAGTCAGAGCCCAACCGATGAATCGTGACAAGCGTGTTCTCTCAATGACCCAATGACCCAATGACCCAATAGCCCAATGACTCAATGACCCAATGGCCCAACGACCCAATGGCCCAATGGTGCCAGAGTAGCAGGGGCGCGGCCGCGTTTTGGAGCAGAATGAGGCGAGGCTCCTGCCATGCACTTCCATCGACGCGGCCTGGCCAGCGTGCTCGCGTGCGCCGTGTTGGCCGGTGCCTGGACCGTTCAGAATCAGCCGGTCGCCGATTGGATTCGCGCCCACGCGATTCGCTTGACCACGCCCGAGGCCGGCCACGGATTCGCCGACATGCAGCCGCTCAAGCCCGTGATCGGCAGCGCGCGCATCGTCTCGCTCGGCGAAGCGACGCATGGATCGCGCGAGTTCTTCCAGCTCAAGCACCGCCTGCTCGAGTTCCTCGCGACGGACATGGGCTTCACGATCTTCTCCATCGAAGCCAACATGCCGGAGGCGTACCGCCTGAACGACTACGTGCTCAACGGCGCCGGGGACCCGGCTCAACTGCTGCGCGGCATGGGCTTCTGGACGTGGGATACCGAGGAAGTGCTCGACATGATTCGGTGGATGCGCGCGTTCAATCAGTCCGGCAAAGGGCGCGTCGAGTTCACGGGCTTCGACATGCAGACGCCCACCGTCGCGCAGGAGATCGCGCGCACGTTCATCGCGAAATACGACGCGCCGTACCTCACGACGTTCGATCCGGCGGCCTCGCTGGTGCGCACCGCGTCCGCGCCGGCGACCACGGGCTTTGGCGTGGCCAGCGGCGCGTTTCCGGCGAACGCGGCGGCTGGAAAGAAGATTCGATACAGCGGCTACATCAAGACCGAGGGTGTCACGGCGTACGCCGGGTTGTGGTGGCGCGTCGACGGCCCGTCCGGGGTGCTCGCGTTCGACAACATGCAGGCCCGCGGACCCAGGGGCACGACCGACTGGCAGCGATTCGTGATCGATCTGCCCGTCGACGCGAGCGTGCGCAACATCAACTTCGGCGTGCTCATGCCCGGGCAAGGCACTGCGTGGTTCGATGACCTGACGATCGAGATCGACGGCCAGCCGTACTCCGATCCCAACCGGTTCGCGCTCGACTTCGAGCTGCCCGGGCTGCTCGGCCTTCAGCCGGGCAACGGCGTGTATCGCGTCGCGCTCGACTCCCAGGTCGCGCACGGCGGCAAGCAGAGCCTGCGCATCAGCTCGGTCGACGCGCCCGCGACGGCCACCGTGGGCACCTCGTCGCCCGATGCGCGGACGGTCGGCACGCAGTGGAAGGCGATCGTCGCGCACCTCGAGGCCGGGCGCGCCGGCTACATGACGGCCGGAGCGTCCGCGAAGGACGCCGATTGGGCGATCCAGAACGCGCGTGTCGTCATGCAGAGCCTGCAGATGCGCAGCAACGAGGTGACGCGCGACCAGAGCATGGCCGACAACATCAAATGGATTGCCGATCAGAATCCGTCGGCGAAGATCGTCGTCTGGGCGCACAACGGCCACGTCGCCGCCGGCGGCTTTGACTACACGACGATGGGCACGGCGCTGCGGAAGATGTTTGGCAGGGAGATGGCCGTTTTTGGCTTCGCCTTCAATCAGGGATCGTTTCAGGCGATGGCGCAGGCGGGCGGCGGGCTGAAGAACTTCACCGTGCCTGCGGCGCCGGCGGACAGTCTCGACGCGATGCTCGCGTCGGCCGGGGTGCCGCTCTTTGCGCTCGATCTGCGCAACGCGCCGCCCTGGTTCACCGAACCGCACCGCTCGCGCGAGATCGGCGCGACGTACCCTGAAGGCTCGCCGTACGCGCTCATGGCCGATCTTCCGGCCGCGCAGGCATTCGACGTGATGTTGTTCGTGGACACGACGACCGCCGCCCGGAAGAATCTGGCTCCGGTGACGACCATGGCCACACCGCCGCTGACCGTGACGCAGATCGCCTCGCTCAACGCACCCGACGGCGTCTTCGACGATGCCGCGCAACAAGTGGTGCGCGATCAGCCGGCGTGGCAGGCGCTGTGGACGCGACTCAATTCGAACGCGTCACCGGCGCCGACGCTGCCCGCGGTCGACTTCACGAAGGACATGCTCGTCGTCGCGGCGATGGGCATGAAAGGCCACGGCGGGTACAAGGTCGCGATCACGGGCGCCGCGGAGAACGCCGGCAAGGTCACGGTCGAGGTGACCGAGACAAGTCCCGGCGCCCGGTGCATGAACGCGATGATGATGTCGTCGCCGGTTGTCATCGCCAAACTGCCTCGCCGCGCCGGCGACGTCGCGTTCACCGTCGTCCGCAAGGTCGTCGACTGCCAGTGACGAATTCGTGATCGCCTCGCGAGATTTGTCCGCGAGCGGCGCCCGTGCGGACGCGAATCCGCGTCCGATCGCCGTGTTTTCAGGCGCAAAACTTGCACTCGCCGACACGGAGCGCGGAGCGAGTGATCATCTTCCGATGCGGGCGATGTGCCCAGCCGGCCCAGGCCGCAGAGAGCCTGGCGGGCCGCGCGGTGAAGTGTCCGCGTTGCGGCCACCTGAACATCTGTCCGCCGCCGTCCGTGTCCTTTCTTGCGGCCAAGCCGGCGCCTGAGGCGGCGAAGCGCGCATCGAGACCCGGCGCGTCCCGCGCGATCGGCGCGATCGCGGGCGTGGCGTTCTTCGGCTTTACGATCTGGATGGCGTGGACGCAGTTCGACGTGCCGGGCGAGACGGTCGCCAAGGCTGCGTCGCCGGCCGAAGCCCTGCAGCAGGAGCTGCTCGCGCAGAATCTCGACAAGCCCGGCGATCCGGGGCTCGAGGCGATGTACGCCGACCTCAACGTGAAGCAGTTCGGCGGCAGTCTGCCGTCGCTGCACGTGATGTGGGAGCCGGGCCTGGCGCGCGTCGGCCCGCTCGCGGGCGAGCAGTTCACGCTCGAAGGCATGTTCGGGCATCGCGGCAAGAAGTCGGTGATTCTCCTGAATCCCGATCTGCGTGACGACAACGCGGGGCTCACGCGCGCGCTGTGCCACGAGGCCGTGCACGCGTATTTGTACGCGACCGGCGACAACGGTCCGGAGCACGGGCCGTCGTTTCAGGCGGTGCTCAAGCATCTGTCCGAGGTCGGCGCGTTCGAAGGCATCGTCTCGACCGATCAGGAACGCACGAGCCTGCGCACATGGCTCGACGAGGAATCGAAGCGGCTCGACGCCGAGGCGAAGTACATGGACACGCTCGGCAAGTCGCTCGAGCAAAAGCGCGCCGAGGTCGAGCAGGCCACGAGCGAGCTCAACGCCGGCGGCGCGTCGGAGGCGAAGATCGCGCTGATGAACAAGCTGCGCGACGCCTACAATCAGGCGGCGATGGAAGCCAACTCGCGCAACGATCAGGATCGTTCGGATCTCGACCACTTCAATCAGGAAGTCGCGCGCTACAACCTGATGCTCGTCTATCCGGACGGGTTCGACCAGGGCGGCCGCGTCAGCCCGAAGGTCAACCGGCCTCGCACCGGCGGCGACTAGTCGTCAGCGCGCCTTGCGTCCGCCCGCCGGCGCCTGCGGCATCTCCCGCGCCACCATCACTTCCGTGGACTTGATGATCGCGAGCGCCTCGTCGCCGCGGCGAAGCTTGAGCTCCCGCAGCGCGTCGCTCGTGATGACCGCCGTGAGGCGCTGGTCGCCGATCCGCAGCCGGACTTGTCCGAGCAGCCCGTCGATCCGCACTTCCTCGACGAACCCGCGCAGCTGATTCCGGCCGCTCAGCGCGACGATGAGCCCTCGCGGACGCGAGCCGGCCCGGTCTTTTGCCGGCCTCGTGTGGCGGGCGAGCAGGCGATCGATCTCGTCGTCCGACAGGCGGTGGTGGCCGCCGGCCGTCTGCGTCGTGCGAATCTTGCCCTCGTAAATCCACTGCTTCAGCGTCGAGTACCCGACGCCGAGCCGCCCGGCGGCGGCGCGCACCGTCATCAGCGCCATGAGTCGTTGGTCTCCTGCCGGCTATCGTAATCCGTAGTGTGAAGCCAGTTCAAATCGATTCAAGTCGATTTGAATCATGGTTACAGCCGAGATACAGTCCGAGGCTCTTCCTGGCGTGGAGGGGAGATGCGGGTCTGGTCTCGAGGCGCGTGGTGGGTGTGCAGTGTGCTGGCGTGCTGGGTGGCGGCGAGCAGCGGGAATCTGCGCGCGCAGGCGGCCTCCGGCGAAGTGACCGGCATCGTGAAGGACCAGGCCGGGTCGCCGGTGCCGGGCGTGACCGTGACGGTGACCGATGTCGGGACGAACCGGCAGTACGACATCGTCACGACGCGTGAAGGCGTCTACTCCGCACCCAGCCTGCGTCCCGGCGAGTACCGGATCGAGGTGGCGCTGAACGGCTTCAAGCCAATCCGGCGGGAAGGCATCGGTGTCCATACGGGCGAGAAGGTGCGCCTCGACTTCAATCTCGAGGTCGGCAACGTGCGCGAGCTGGTGACCGTCAAGGCGGACGCGCCGATGCTGCGCGCGGAGACAGCCAGTCTCGGCACAGTCATCAACAACGACAAGATCGTGCGGCTCCCGCTCAACGGCCGCACGTTCATTCAGCTCGCGACGCTGGCGCCTGGTGTGGCGTTACCGCCGGGCACGCAGCTGCCGCGCATCAACGGCGGCCGGCCGCGCACGAACGAGTACTTGTACGACGGCATCTCGGTGCTGCAGCCCGAGCCGGGACAGGTCGCGTTCTTTCCGGTCATCGATTCGATCGAGGAGTTCAAGCTCGAGACCAACAGCCCGCCGGCGGAATTCGGCCGATTCAACGGCGGCGTCGTCAACCTCACGATGAAGTCGGGCACGAACGACGTGCGCGGCGGCCTGTTCGAATTCTTCCGCAACGAAGAGCTCAACGCGCGCAACTACTTCCAGCGCTCGAACCCCACGAAGCCGGACTATCGCCGGAACCAGTTTGGCGGGACGATGGGCGGCCCGGTGTTCCGCGACCGGACGTTTTTCTTCGCCGACTATCAAGGCCAGCGGCAGTCGATTGGGCGCAGCCCGATCTCGACGGTGCCGACGCAGCTGCAGCGGCAAGGCATCTTCACGGAGAAGATCGGCAACAGCGTGCCGGTGATCTACGACCCGGCCACGGGCGCCGTCCGCACGCCGTTCAAGGACAACACGATTCCCAGAGACCGCATGGATCCGGTGGCGCTGGCGTTGCTCGATCGCTATCCGCTGCCGACGTCCTCCGGCACCGCGAACAACTACACGCGCACGGCCGACGAGATCGACAACCAGGATCAGTGGGACCTGCGCGTCGATCACCGGTTGTCGGTGAACCACCACGTTTTCGCGCGGCTGTCGAATTTCCGCGACGGCTTCATTCCGGTGACGCCGCTCCCGGAAGGCAGCGGGACCACGACGGGCACGCTCGGTCCGCAGGACACGATCGCGTGGTCGTTCGCGTCCAATTACCAGCACACATTCTCGAGCAACATGCTGAACGAGCTGCGGATCGGCGACACGCGCCGCACGGTCGAGCGGAGCGCGACGGAACTGCCAGGATCCGCCGGATCGGTGCTCAACCTGCCCGGCGTTCCCTCGAACGCGCAGTTCCCGAACACGCTGCCGACGTTCGCAATCGGCGGGTACCAGCAGCTCGGGTCGCCGAAGAACACGGCGTCGAATTTCAACACCAGCGTGACAGAGATCGCCGACGCGCTGACGTGGCTCAAGGGCCGGCACACGATGAAGGCGGGGCTCGACTGGCGCTGGGAGCGCCTCAACGTCGTGCAGCCGCCGTTTCCGACAGGCACGTTCACCTTCAACGCCATCGGCAGCGACCAGCCCGGCGCGGGCGGCACGGGCACGCCGTTCGCGAGCTTCCTCCTCGGACAGGTGCAGACGTTCTCGATCGATCTGCAGACGTCGCAGGTCCAGGAGCGCGCGCACTTTCAGGAGTATTTCGTTCAAGACGACTGGAAGATCTCGGACAAGGCGACGGTCAACGCCGGCCTGCGCTACACGCTGAACTTTCCATCCACTGAAATCAACGGGCAGACGGCGGTGTTCAACCTGCAGACGCAGCAGCTCGAGTATCCGGGCGACGAGCCCGTGCGGCCGCTCAAGAAGAACAACTTCGGCCCGCGCGCCGGCGTCGTCTACCAGCTCACGCCGAAGACTGTCGTGAGCTCCGGATACGGATTGATCTGGATCGAGATGGCGGGCATCACCACGCCCTTCACGACGCCGACGTTTCCGTTCCTGCAGACGGCGACCCAGCGCGCGCTCGACAACGTGTCGCCGGCCTTTGTACTCGAGAACGGCCCGGCCGTCACGCCCGTTGGCGCGACGCCCGACGCGGGACTGGGACAGGGCGTGTTCGCGGTGAACGCCGGGCTCGGGTCCGGTTACGCGCAGCAGTGGAACGTGTCTGTCCAGCGGCTGATCACGCCGAACACGACGTTCGAGGCCGCGTACGTCGGATCGAAGATCACGCACATCGGGATCCCCGATTCAAACCTGAATCAGCTGACGGTCGATCAGCTTGCGCAGGGCAATTCGCTCCTCACGAAGGTGCCGAATCCCTATTTCGGCATCATCCCGCGCTCGTCGTCGCTCGGCGATCCGATGATTACGCGCGCGCAGCTCCTGAAGCCGTATCCGCAGCACACGACGGTCAGCCTCTACCGCAACAACATCGGCACGACGCGGTACGACGGGCTGACGCTGAGCCTGCGCCAGCGCTGGTCGCACGGCCTGTCGTATTCGATCGCCTACACACGCTCCAAGCTCATCGACCAGGCGTCGTCGGTGTTCGACGCGACGATTCTCACGGGCCCGGTCGCCGATTTTCCCATCGCCGACAGCTTCAACCTCAACCGCGAGAAGGACTACTCGACCGGTGACATCCCTCACGTGTTCGTGTCGTCGATCGTCTGGGACGTGCCGTACGGCCGCGGACGCGCGCACCAGCTCGACGGCTGGCTCGGCGCGCTCGCCAGCGACTGGACCGCGACGTCCGTCGTGACGCTGCAATCGGGCATGCCGGTGGCCGTGACGCAGGTGACGAACTTCAACGCGTTTGCCGGATTTGGCGTGCAGCGGCCCAATCTGGTGGGCGATCCCAATCTCCCGGCGGACCAGCGCAGCGAGTCGCACTGGTTCAACACGGCCGCCTTTGCGGAGGCGCCGCAGTTCACGCTTGGGACAGCATCACGCAACCCGGTGCGCGGTCCGTCCTATCGCAATGTGGATCTCGCCGTGATGCGGCGCGTGCCGGTGGGCGCGACCCGCGACGTCGAAGTGCGCGTCGAGATCTTCAACCTGCTGAACACCGTGCAGTTCGGCCAGCCGAACGGCGTTCGCGGGTCGGCGAGCTTCGGCACGATCAATTCAGCGTTCGACCCGCGCGTCGTCCAGCTGGCGCTGAAGTTCCACTTCTAGGTCGTCGGCACCGTCTTGAACTTCTCCGGGAACTGCTTGACGATGCCGTCGGCGATTGCGTCCGACATCTTCAGGATGTGATCGTAGACCGCGTCGAACGCGCGGGCGTCCGCATCCCAGTTCTTGGTGAGTCTCGCGACGACCTCATCGGTCGTTGTCGACAGGTGCGTGTTCATCATCTCGACCAGCGTCGCGCGGGGCCAGTTCGGGTTCGCCTTGCTCAGGAAGTCCGCGATCTGCGTGGCGTTCTGATGCCATTTGTCGTCGGCCTGCTTCTGCGCGTCCTTGTTGCCGGCCTTCGCGGCCTTGATCAGATCCACAGCGATCGAAATATGCTCCTTGAGCAGCGTCGTCAACTGTGTGCCCGCGGCCGCGCCGTAGTACCTCGCGACGGCGTTGCCGAGATCGTCCTGGTTCTTCATCAGGCGATTGGCGGCGGCCTGGGCGTCCGGCTGGTCGCCGACGGCCGCGATGATGTAGTCACGCGTCCAGACAACGTGATCGGTCCAGAGCTTGCGCATGTCCTGCTTCAGCGCAACTGCGGCGTCGCTGTGCATCATCGTCTTGGCGTGCGCCGATTGCGCGGCGCGTCCCGTCTGAGTGACCCCAGTCAACGATGCTCCGGGAACGAGCAGGCAGGCGACCACGGCGACGAAGAGTCGAAGCCTCTTCATGATGTCCTCCTGTGAGATAGAGCCGAGGGGGACGTCGACTTACTGAACGACAGAGCAATACGCGTGCCGAAAAAAGTCAGGCGTCTGGCGAGTTACACCCGGCCGGACAAGGTAGCGGATTGCTAACTAGTGGCGGCGCGTTCTACTTCCTCGACCGCGCCATGAACTTCGCGAAGTGGTCCTTCTGCTGCGAGGTCGCGTCCGGCCGCACTTCCAGCGTCCACGCCTTCGTCGGGTCGTCCGAGCCCGTCATGAAGCGCAGCCCGAACCAGTCGAGCATCTCCGTGTAGTCGACCTCTTCGGTGGTCGCGATGAGCTTGTGCAGCAGGGCGCTCACGTCGACGCCGGCGGCATCCGAAACGGTCTGATTGAACTGGTCCGCCGTGTAGCCATGCGCGCCCGACCAGCGCTTGTACTCGAGCCGGATCACGTCGTCCATGCTCTTTTTGCCGTTGGTGAGACGCCGGATGTGCGCGTCGAGCACGAGCCCGACGACGGGGCCTTTGATGTAGTAGTCGACTTTCTTGTCCGCGGGAATCCGTTCGAACATCTGCGATGACGACTGCTCGAGCGTCTGGAAAAGCCGGCCGGGTTGTTTCGTCTGAAGGTCGGTGATGTGACGCGATTCGAGCGCGAGGTAATCCTGCGGCGATCCCAGTCCCGATCGTTCGGCCAGGAGATCGCCGAAGTACGACGTCAGTCCCTCGCCGACCCACAAGCCCGTCGTGACGGGTGAGTGCTCGTAGTCGAACGGGCCGAGCTCGACGGGCCGCAAGCGCTTCACGTTCATCGCGTGGAAGTACTCGTGGCTGACGAACGCGGCGTTGCGGAACCTGGCCTCCTGCGTCGTGGGCTCGCGGCCGCCGGTCGTGATCGCGACCGAGTTCAAGTGCTCGACCCCCGATCCGCCACCGCCGCCCGTGACGATGTTGAGGAACGCGTATTTCTTGTACGGCAGCCCGCCCCAGAAGCGCACGTGCTCTTCGAGGAGCGGCGTGAGCGCCGCCGCGACCTTCGCCCCGTCCCACTCGGCCTGGCCGAGATAGGTCCAGTAGTGCTTGATGCCGGCGATGTTGAACTCGGTGATCGACAGATCGACGCCCGCGAGGATCGGCGAGTCCGCGAGGATGTCGTAGTCCGGCGCGACGTAGTGATTGGGCTGTCCGTCACTCGACGCATCCAGCGACGTCATCGATCCCTTCCAGCCGTCGGGCAGCTGCAGTCGAACTTCCGCTTGACGGTGCGCGGTCTCGACGAGCGTGATGTAGGTCGCCGGTCCGATGATGACGGCGGACGTCTCGGTCACGCCGTTCCCAAGATTGCTGCCGCGCGGCGCCGCGACGACGTAGGAAACGTTGAACGACGGCCGGCCGCCGGTCTTGACCGTCCAGCGGCTCGGCGTGGGCTTCGAGACCTCGAGCGCGGTGCCGTCCGGCGCCGTCGCCGTGAAGCTGCTCACGCGGTCCGCGTAGTTCTGCAGGCCGTAGAAGCCGGGCGACCAGATCGCCATCATCAGGTCCACCGACTCGCGCTTCTCGGTCGGCACGACGACATCCACGGTGAACGTGCGGGAGACCGGCTGCGGAAAGCTGATGGTGTACACGAGCGGCGTCAGCCCGCTCTGGGACGCGATCGGCGGCGTCAGCCACCCTGTCCAGAAGATCAGGGCCACGCCGAGCGTCAGGACCGCGAACCGCCGTCTCGTCATCCTCATTCTCCCGGCCGAATCTTAGCCCAGGCGACACGCGCCGGGCGTATCCTTGGGCCCACCCGGCTCACACACCAGATTGCTGTCCCTTGAAGGAGGGCGCGATGAATCTCCTGATCATGTTGATCGTCGGCGGAATCATCGGTTGGCTCGCGAGCATGGTCATGAAGACGAACGCGCAGATGGGCATGATCGCGAACGTCGTCGTGGGCATCGTCGGCGCGGGGATCGGCGGCTGGCTCGCGCCGATGCTCGGCATCGGAGCCGAGGGGATCGGGACGTGGCTCGTGGCGATCGGCGGCGCGGTGATTCTGATCGCGATTCTGAAGGCGCTCGGCATTTTCAAGTAATTCCCCGGGTTCGGCAGGGTTCGACGCGGTTCGACAAGTTCCGCTGGTTCAGTCCTGCCGAACCTGCGGAACTCGTCGAACCTGTCGAACCCGGTGTACGCTTCCCCCGTGCGGAACGCCCTGATCCGTGTCGCCATCGTTACGTGCGCTGGAGCGACCGGCCTCTTCGCGGCGCCACAGCAGTCTCCCCCGCAGCCTGTCTTCACCGCCGGCACGGACCTCGTCGAGGTCCAGGCCGTCGTCACTGACAAAAAAGGAAACATCGTCCGCGGCCTCGCGCGGGAGGATTTTCAGATCACTGAGGACGGCAAGCCGCAGGACGTCCTCACGTTCGGGTTCGTGGACATTCCGTGGACGCCGCCGGCGCCGGCCACGCCGGGGCAGCCCGCGGCTCGCGCGGCGGCCCCGGACGTCGCGACCAACGTGATGCCGCACGAGCGGCGCGTCTACGTGCTCGTGCTCGACGGCTTCCACGTGGACTCGACGCGATCGCCGAGCGTGCGCAAGCTCGCGCGCCAGTTCATCGCGGAGAGCATCGGCCCGGACGACCTGACCGCCGTGCTGCTCTTCGGCAACAACAAGGCGAACCAGCCGTTCACGACGGACAAGTCGCTGCTCATCGCGGCCGTCGATCAGTTCATCGGGCAGAAGAGCGGATCGCAGACGCTGAACACGTTGAAACAAGCCTCAGTGCTTGCCGGCGGCACGAAGAGTGCGGAGATGGCGGCAGAGGACGCGGAAATGTCGTCGAAGGCGAATCAGGCGCAGATCATGCTCGCCTCACTGGCGCAAGTCTGCGAGAGCCTCGGCAGGAGTCCCGGCGATCGGCGGTCGGTCATTCTTTTCTCGGAAGGCATCGAGTTCGACACGACGGCAATGATCGGCGAGGACAAGCGGCCGGGCGCTGGTGGCCAGCAGCTGAAGCACGAAGCGTCTCTCTACGCCCTGCCGGTGATCGAGGCGGAGCAGGACATGTTGGAAGCCGCACGCCGCGCCAACGTCGCGATCTACACCATCGAGCCGCGCGGCAACACGATGGGCAGCGAAGACATCATGCAGGCGACCCTCGAACGCGACCCGAGCACCGGACGGCCGATGCCACCCGCCTCGCTGGACTTGTTGCGCGAATCGCAACGCAGCCAGGGATCGCTGCGCACGTTCTCGGCGGATTCCGGCGGCATCGCCGTCGTCGGCACGGACAAGTTCGCGAACGGCTTCACGAAGATCGTGCAGGCCAACAGCTCCTACTACGCGCTCGGCTACCGGCCGGCCGTCACGCCGGACAGCAAGTTTCACAAGATTTCCGTGTCGGTCAAATCGCGCGGCGACGTGGACATCCTCGCGCGCCAGGGCTACTACGCGCTGACGCCTGAGCATCGTGCGGCGGCCGCGGCGCGGCCCGCGGACGCGTCGGCGGCGATCGCGGTGCCGAACGCCACGAGCCCGAAGATGAAGACGCTGCTCGCGAGCGACCTGCCGGTGCGCGGCGGCATCGATCTGCGCCTGACCGGCGGGCCGTTGCGCCCGCAGGGCGACAAGACGCTCGTCGCGCTCGTCGTAGACATCGACACGAGCGCGCTGCCGTTCAACGAACAGAACGGCCAGCTCGCGAACGACATCGAAGTCGCGTTTCTCGCCCTCGACGCGCAGGGCGTGATGCAAGCGGGGAATCGACAGGTTGGCAATCTGCGCGTGCCGGCGAGCGGACGCGACGCGCTCACACACGGCTTGCGTTACGTCGTCGAATTCCCCGTCGCGCCGGGGCGATATCAGGTGCGCGTCGGCGTGCACGAGTCCGCGAAAGACGGCGGCGGCTCGGCGCTGATGGACGTGGAGGCGCCGGCGTTCGACAAGGGCCCGCTCGCGCTCGGCACGACGCTGCTCACGACGCCGGCCGCGCAGTCGGTGCCGACGACCGGGAGCTTTCCGGTGATCAAGGCCGCGCTGCCGGCGCCGCCGACGACGGTGCGGACGTTCGCCGCGGGCGAGACGATCTCCGCGCTCGTCAACGTGCTGGGCGCGGACGTCAAGGCGGGCGTCACGCTCACGACCAGCGTCAAGCGCGCGGACGGTCAGGACGCGTTCACGAAAACTGTTGATCTCGCGCCGGCGGATCTGGCGGCAGACCAGAGCGGCTACAGCCGCGTTGTGCCGGTACCGCTCGCGGGCCTTGCGCCGGGCAGCTACGAGCTCGCAATCGCGGCAAAATCGGCCTCCGGTCGAACCGCGGCGCAGCAAATTCCGTTCACTATCAAATGACCCGATCGCACGCCGCAGGACTCGTCGTCGCGCTGCTGGCGGCGATGCCGCCGGCCGATCTGCTGGCCGGAGACGGACAGCGCGGCCGCGGCCCGGGCGGCGGACGCGTGGATCCGCCGTCGAACTACGCCATCGTCGGTCACGTCGGCGATCCGGCGAAGCGTCCGGTCGCGGACGCGTTCGTGACCGCGCTGCTGCCGACCTACAAGAAGGATCCCCCGTTCACGCTGTTCTCCGCGCGGGTGCACACGACGACGGACGCGCACGGCAACTTCCGGCTCGAGGGTCTCTATCCCGCGGACTTCTACGTCGTCGTCCTGCCGCACAACCCGCCGCTCGACAAGGGCGGACGCCCGACCCGCGACGGCTACGCGAACACGTTCTATCCGAGCGCGCTGAACACGGCCTCGGCGAAGCTCGTGCGCGTCACCACCGGCGTCACGGCGGTCGCGGAGATCACGGTGCGGCCCGCGCGTCTCTCGACGGTGTCCGGTGTCGTCGTCAGCTCGAAGGGGCAGTCCGTGCGCGGCGGCATCCTCAACCTCGCGCACGGCGACCGTTTGTTCGGGTTGGACACGCGCGCGGTCGAGATCGGCACGACGGGCGAGTTCACCGCGACCGGCCTTCAGCCCGGGACGTACTTTTTTCAGTATCACGAGAGCCAATATCCGCCGATGCGCGGCGAGGTCCCGACGGTGTCACAGGCGAAGGTCGTCGTGCGCGACGCCGACGTCGCGAACGTGCGCGTCACGCCGATCAGGCTCGTGATCGCGAGCGGCCGCGTGATCGTCGCGCCGGAGGATCGCGACGAGCTGTTCTACCGATCGATCGGGATCGGCACGACGCCGGTGAACCTCGACGGCAATCCCGGCCCGGAACGGCCCGGCTCCGTGCGCGAAGATCTATCCTTTGATCTCGGCGCGTGGCCAGGCCCGCACGTGATCCGGCTGGAAGGGCAGCCGCCGGATTGGTACGTCAAGACCGTGCGCCTGCGCGGTGTGACGATGCCGAATCAGACGGTGGATTTTCAGGCGGGGAAGGCGATCATCGGGCTCGAAGTGGAACTCGCCAAACGGCGCGCCCCTCGCGGTACGGGAGGCCAGTGATCCGGCGTTGACCTGCCGCCTTGGGTATGCTTATATGCTTTTATGCGCACTACAGTGGAGCTCCCACCCGACCTGATGCGTGCGGCCAAGGCCCGCTCGGCCGAGCTCGGCGAGTCGCTGAAGTCCCTGTTCGAGCGCGCCGTTGCGGCTGAGCTCAACTCTGAATATGACCGTCCGCGGGCTCGCGGGCGCGTTCGGCTACCGCTCATCGTGGGCGCCGGTGGACGTGTCAATCCGAGCAGCGGCGATCTGGCGCGAGCACTGGCTGACGCGGACGTCGAGGCACTGGCGGATCGACCGGGACGCGCTGCGCGCCAGGGGCGCCGCCGGCGGTGAAGCTCATCGACGTCAATGTCTGGCTGGCGGCCGTCTGGGATCGTCATGTCCACCATTCCATCGCGAAGGCATTCGTTGATGCCGAGGACGACGAGCTCGCATTCTGTCGCGCGACGGAGATGGCAGTCCTGAGGTTGCTGACCAACCCCGCGGTCATGGGCGCGGACGCACGTACTCGGCGACAAGCGTGGGACATCGTCCTCGAAGTGGAATCAGACCCGCGGATCCGCTTCCTCCCGGAGCCGCGCGGTCTCGCGCCGATATGGATCGCCCTGTCGAAGCGCGACGACACCAGCCACCTGCTGTGGACAGATGACTATCTCGCGGCGTTCGCGCAGGCGCTGGAGATTGAGCTCGTCACGCTCGATCGCCGCCTGCACGCACGCTATCCGTCAGTCAATGTGAGGACGCTCCCTCACCGCTGACACCACGCCGCCAGGTCCTCGATCACCGCGCGCTCGACGTGATTCGGCGTCCCATACTCCGCCGGCGATCCCGGGCCCGTGCCCGCCATGAAGTAGTGATTGAGCGCCGGGTACGACTTCAGCGTCGCGTTCGCGTGGCCGGCGAGCGCCGTCTTCCACAGACCGAAGTCGGTCATCGTCACCTGGTAGTCGCGCTCACCCTGCATGACGAGGATCGGCATCGCAAGTGACGCCGCGACCTGCGCCGGATGGTACACGCGCAGATCGAGCACGTAGCTTGACGGCAACTGCGAGCCCATCAAGCTCACCGTCGTTCCCGGCTTGAGATCGGGATTGCGCATCGCCTTGGCCGACGCCTCGGCGTCGTCGAGCGCCTTCTGAATCGCGGGCGTGACGGGACCGGCGAGCGACGCTTCGTACCGCACCTGCTCGAGGACGAGATCCTCGAGCGGACGGACGCTGCCGGCGAGCATCACGATGCCGGCGATGTCCGTGCCGCCGGACGCGATGCGTGGCGCCAGGTACCCACCGAGGCTATGGCCCGCGACGAAGATCCGGTGCGGATCGATCTCGGGAATCGCCGCAAGCACCGCGACTGCCGATCGCGCGTCGTCAATCACCTCGTCTTTGACCGTTGCCTGCGAGCGGTCGTCGGTGTTGTCCGCGCCGTACTTGTGCGTGCGCTTCTCGTACCGAAGCACCGCGACGCCACGGCTCGCGAGCCCGTACGCGAGATCCTTGAACATCTTGTTCGGCCCGACGCTCTCGTCCATGTCATTCGGCCCAGAGCCGTGGACGAGCACGACGGCAGGATGCGTTTCCGGCGTCTTCGGCAGCGTGACGATGCCAGGCAGCATCCAGCGTCCGGTCTTGATCGTGACCGCGCGCTCCTCGAACTTCGCGGCATCCGCGTAGTCGGGTGGCGCCCAGGCCGCGCGTGGGGTGAGACCGGCCGACGTGAGTCCCGCCAGCTGACCCTTGTCGTTGAAGACGAGCCGCAGAGTGAACGTGTAGTTCTTGAACGTGCAGGCGGCCGCGGAGACCTGGTTCGGGCCGACTTGCTGCGTCGTCACGCTGGTGACGGCCTCGAACGGTCCGAGCGGGGCCGCGCCTGCGTTCCAGCTGGCCGCGAGCGCGCCCGGCGGGAGCGCGGCCGCCATCTGCGGGCTGTACTGCGCCTCAATCTTCGCGAAGTCGCCGGCGACAAGCGCCGCGACGACCGCGCGAGCGCGCGCCTCGGCGGTTTGCGGAGCTGGTTGCGTGGACTGCAGAACGAAAAGCGCCAGCGCAAGAATCGCGGGGAGTTTCATATCCCCGCCATCCTAGCTCACTCGTTCCTGAGCGCCGTAATCGGATCCACCTGGCTCGCCCGGCGCGCCGGCAGATACGCGGCCGCCAGCGAGACGACGACGATCACGCCGGCTTGCACCGCAAACGTGCGCCAGTCGTGCGCGCGCACGTTGAACAAGAGGCGATCGATCAGCGCGGTGCCCCAGAACGCCGCAATCATGCCGATGGCGAGACCGAGCGCGGCGAGCCCGAGCCCGCGCCGGACGAACCGGGCCCGGATGCCGGACGGATGTCCGCCGAGGGCCAGCCGGATCCCGATCTCCGACGTGCGCTCCGTCACCATGAACGAGAGCACGCCGTAGATGCCGACCGCCGCCAGAAACAGCGCCAGGCCGGCGAACGTCGTCATCAACGTCGTCTGCAACTGCCGCTCCTGCAGCTCGCGGCCGACGATCTCGTCCATGGTCAGGATGTTCGAGATCGGCTGATCGCGATCCACGGCCCAGACTGCCTGCGACACACTGCGCACGAGCCCGCGCGGATCGCCGGTCGTCTTGACCGCGATGTCGCGCGGCCACATCCAGTTTTCCGCGGACTGCGCGACGGGGAAGTACATCTCCGCCCGCGTCGGCCGCTCGATCCCCATGACGCGCGTGTCGGCGACGATGCCGACGATCGTCCGCCAGGGCGAGTCCGGCCCGTCGAACTTGAAGCGCCGGCCGAGTGGATCGAGGTTGGGCCAGTACTGCCGCGCCATCGTCTCGTTGATGATGCCGACCGGCGCGCCGGTCGCCGAGTCGCGGCTGTCGAAGAAGCGGCCGGACCGCAGCGTGAATCCCAGCGTTTCCATGTAGCCGGGCGTGACCGTGCGGTTGTTCGCGTCGTAATGCAGCGACCGATCGATCGCGACGCCCTCGGGGATGAAGCCGCTCGTCCCGCCTTTCCACACGAGCGGCACGGCGCTCGTGACGCCGGCTGACGTCACACCCGGAAGCTGACGCACACGATCGAGCACGCTGTCGACGAACTGCGTGCGTCGCACAGGATCGCTGTACGCGCGCCGCGGCAGGCTCGCGCCAATAGTCAACACGTGTGCAGGCTCGAAGCCGAGCGGCACGGCGTGGACGGCGCGCAGGCTCTGGACGAGCAGGCCCGCCGCGATCAGCACGGCGGTCGCCAGCGCGATCTCGGTGACGACCAGCGCGCTGCGAACGCGCGTGCCCGATCCGAGGACGCCTCGACTCGAGCGCGTGACCGACATCGCCGTCTCGACCCGTGAGGCTCGCCAGGCCGGCGCGATGCCGAAGAGCAGGCCCGTCAGCACCGCGAGCCCCGTCGTGACCGCGAGCACGCGCACGTCGAGCGTCACGTGGCTGAGCCCGCTCAGCGCTTTCGGTATAAGCACGGACAACACCGTGAAGGTCTGCGTCGCGACCGCGATGCCAAGAGCGCCGCCGGCAAAGGCGAGCAGCAGACTCTCCGTCAGCAGTTGACGGACGAGCCTCCGGCGATCCGCCCCGAGCGCCGTGCGTACCGCCATCTCGCGCGTGCGGCCCGCGGCGTGCGTCAGCATGAGATTCGCGACGTTCACGCACGCGATCAGCAGCACGCAGCCGACGGCGACGACCAGCGCCACGAGCGCGGTCCTGGTGTCGCCGACGTAGTCGTCGAGCAGCGGGACCGCGTAGAGGCCGACGCTGCGGTTGGTCTGCGGGTGCTCGACCTTCAGCCGTTCAGCGAGCGCGCGCAGCTGGCTGTTGGCGAGCGCGAGCGTCGCCTCCGGCCGGAGCCGCGCGACGACGTCCAGGAAATGACTGCCGCGATCCTGCCGGCGATCCGCGGAAAAACCGAGCGGCGTCAGGATCTGCACGTCCGGATCGAACACTTCGAATCGCTCAGGCATCACGCCGACGACCACGTACGGCGTGCCGCTCAGGCTGACCGTGCGCTCGACGATGCCGGGATCCGAGTTGAAGCGCCGAGTCCACAGGGCGTGCGTGATCACCGCAATGCGCGCGCCCGGCACGTCTTCGTCCGGCCGCCATACGCGGCCGAGCATTGGCGGCGTGCCGAAGGTGTCGAACAGGCTCGACGTGACCTGGGCGCCGTTGACGAGCTCCGGGTCGCCGCCACCAACCAGGCTGTACGACACGTAGCTGACCGCGCCGGTTGACTCGAGCGCCGGGACGCCTGGCGCGAGATCGAAATAGCCGGCGGGGGACGAGTCGTTGCGCGGGAAGCCGAGGGACGACGCGTCCTCCCAGACCATCACGAGGCGCGACGGATCCTTGAAGGGCAGACGCTGCAGCAGGACCGCGTTGGCGACGCTGAAGATCGCGGCGTTGGCGCCGATGCCCAGCGCGAGCGTCGCGATGACCGCCGCGGTGAATCCCGGCCGGCGCTTGAACGTGCGCAAGGCGAATCGAATGTCCTGCGTGAAGTTACGCATGAGCGGAGTCCCTGGAGAAGGGGGCGTGAGCCGCGTCGAGCTCGCACCGCGGCTGGCGAGCAGTCCGGCGCACTCGGTGACGAGCGTCGTCAGCACGGCGAGGTGGCCGCGAGTCACCGCGCGATCGATCACGGCGTCGAACGTCGACGCCATCTGCGGACCGTAGCCCTCGCGCGACGCCGGATGCAGGCGCAGCAGGCTCGCGTAGGCGCGACGCGCGAACGACGCCGACCGCGCCGCTGACATCAGCCGCGTCCTTTCGCCGCGGCGGACCGGATGCCCTTGCGCCGCGCCTGCGCGACGAGCGCCTCGAGCCGCGACGCGTCGGCCTTGAGCGCCTCACGTCCGGCGGTCGTCAGCCGGTAATACCGCCGCCGCTCGTCGTCGCGGTCGCGCCGGCTGGTTTCTTCGATGAGGCCGGTCGCGGCCAGCCGGCCGATGGCCGTGTACAACGGGCCGGTGCCGAGGCGGACGGCGCCGCCGGTCCGGTCGGCCACTTCGAGGATGATCCCGTAGCCGTGCCGGTCCTCATCCGTCAGGGCGAGGAGGATGTGGAACTGCTGGGGTGAGAGCGCGGGTGTCCGGTCCGGGTCGGTCATAGCTGCATCTAAGATAGATGCAGTTGAGTTAGACGCAAGGTCGCGCGGCCGGGTTGGCCAACCTTCGCCAAGCGCTCGCTTCGCTCGCGGCTACGGCTGGCAAGCCAACGTCTCTTCGAGCTTTCTGACGATGTCCGTCCAGCCCTTGCGGTGAGGTTCGACCTTCGCAACCGGCAGCCGGCGGTGCGTGAGGGTGAGATCGGTCGATCCGCCGCGATCGACCAGCTCGACCGTGACGAGCGTCGGGTGACGATCGGTGTTGGCCGACGTCCAGGTGAACGCCAGGCGCGACGGGGGCTCGATCGTGACGTACTCGCCCCAGTGCTCCGTGTCGCCGCGGCCGTGCTCCATGACGATCCGGAACGTCCCGCCGACACGAGGCTCGAGGTCGACGACGGCGTGCGTCACGTTGCCCGGGCACATCCACTTTGCCAGGCTCTTCGGGTCGAGCCACGCGGCGAACACACGCTCGCGCGGCACGGGTATCCGCCGCTGGATGACGAGCGTGCCGGGATCGTCGGACGCGGTCATTGAGACGACAGCAGCAACGCCTCGAGCGCATCGAGACGCTCATCCCAGAACCGGCGATAGTGATCGAGCCAGCGCGCCGCCCGGCGCAGCGGCCGCGGGTTGAGCCGGATCCGGTGTTCCCGGCCGCGGATCGATCGATCGACCAGGCCCGCGCGCTCGAGCACTTTGACGTGCTTCGACACGCCGTTGAGCGAGATCGGAAACCGCTCGGCGAGCTCGCCGACGTTGACGTCGCCCCTGGCCAATTGCGCGACGATGGCCCGGCGCGTGGGGTCAGCGAGGGCACCGTAAATGCGATCGAGGGACGGGGGCTGGGGCATGGCGAACGTCTTGTATTCAACCTAACGGTTGAATATTATCATGGCATGCCCACCGACGCCAACCCGATGCCGGATCATCCGATCGTCAGCCACGCCGCGTGGCTCACCGCGCGGCGCGCGCTGCTCGACAAAGAAAAAGCCATGACGCGTCTGCGCGACGACCTCAGCCGCGAGCGCCGTGAACTGCCTTGGGAACTGGTCGAAAAGTCCTACAGCTTCGAGGGCGCGTCCGGCCGCCTGACGCTGGCCGATCTCTTCGACGGCCGCAGTCAGCTGCTCGTCTACCATTTCATGTTCGATCCGAAGTCCGCGGCGGGCTGTCCGCACTGCTCGCACGTCGCCGACACCTTCAACGGCATCGTCGTGCACCTGAACCAGCGCGACGTCACGCTCGTGGCCGTCTCGCGCGCGCCGTACGCGAAGCTCGACGCGTACCGGCGGCGCATGGGCTGGACGTTCACGTGGGTCTCGTCGTTCGAGAGCGACTTCAACTTCGACTACCACGCCTCGTTCGCGCCCGAGGATCGCGCGGCCGGGCGGACGACCTACAACTTCGTCGAACAGGATCCGGGCGGGTCGGAGCGCGAAGGGATCAGCGTGTTCGCGAAGTCCCCCGACAGCCGCGTGTGCCACACGTACTCCGCGTACGCGCGCGGCATCGAGGTGCTGATGGCGGACTACCAATATCTCGATCTCGTTCCGAAGGGCCGCGACGAAGGCGGCCGCGGACCGTACTGGGTGAAGCGCCACGACGAGTACAAGTAGTCGGGTGCTAGAATCGCGTCCGCTGTTCAGAACGGAGGCGCGATGAACTGGCCGCTCGTTCTCAAGCTGTCGTTATTTGGCCTGGCGATGGCCATCGCCACGGTATTCGTCATTCCCTCCAGTCTCGAGCCAATCTTCTGGCTCGTCATCTTCATCATCTGTGCGGTTGTCATCGCGCGGCAAGCAACCGGAGGCCGCAATTTCCTCCACGGTCTCATGGTTGGGATCGTCAACTCCGTCTGGGTGACGGGCGCGCACGTGTTCTTCTTCGACACGTACGTCGCGAACCACCAGGCGGAAGCGCAGGCCATGTCGTCGATGCCATTTGCCCCGCGCGTGATGATGGCGATCATCGGTCCCGTCATTGGCGTCGTGTCGGGCGTGGTCCTCGGCTTTTTCGCGATGATCGCCGGGAAGGTCCTCCGAAGGCGATGATCCTGCCTCTGCGATAGACTCGCCCCATGCCGGACACCGTCGGATTCATCGGCCTGGGCGTCATGGGCAAGCCGATGGCCAAGCACGTGCAGGCCAAAGGCTATTCACTCGTCGTGTCGAGCCGGAGCCGTCCGCCCGTGGACGAGCTGGTCGCGCTTGGCGCGCGCGCGGGCACGTCGCCCGCGGACGTCGCGCGCGGCTCGTCCATCGTGATCACGATGTTGCCGGACACGCCGGACGTCGAGCGCGTGCTCGAGGGGCCGGACGGCGTGATCGCGGGCCTCGCGCGCGGCGCGATCGTCATCGACATGAGCAGCATCTCGCCGGTCGCGACGCGGCGGCTCGCCGCGAAAGTCGCGGAGGCCGGCGGCGCGATGCTCGACGCGCCGGTCAGCGGCGGCGAGATCGGTGCGATCAACGCACAGCTCTCGATCATGGTCGGCGGCGACGCCGCGGCGTTCGAGAAAGCTCGACCCGTGCTCGCCTGCATGGGCCACCCCGATCGCATCGTGCACGTCGGCAGCGAGCCGGGCTCGGGACAGATCTGCAAGGTCTGCAACCAGATGGCGATCGGCGGCGCGCTCGCCGGCGTGAGCGAAGCGATGGCGCTCGCGCGCAAGGCCGGTGTCGATCCCGCGCTCGTCCGACAGGCGCTCCTCGGCGGGTTCGCGTCGAGCCGAGTGCTCGAAGTTCACGGCGAGCGCATGCTCAAGAAGAACTACGTGCCGGGCTTCCGCACGAAGCTCTACCAGAAAGATCTTCGCATCGCGAACGAAACCGCGGCGTCGCTCGGCGTCGCCGTGCCCGCCACGGCCCTCGTCTCGCAGCTCATCAACGCGCTCGTCGCCTCGGGCGGCGCGGACCTCGACTACTCGGCGATGGGGACGGTGCTCTTCGATCTCGCGGGACTGGAATAGCGCCAAGGCCTGCGGCCCTGTTGCTTAGTCGGCCGGCAGTTTCTTGATCAGCGCCGCCGCTTTCCTGAACCACGGCCGCTCCAGCCGCCGGAGATAGCTGGGCATCGTCGGCTTCTTCGCGAGGATGCGCTGCGCCCACTCGCGCGCTTCGGCTGTCCGTTTCTGGTCAGCGAGAAACGTGGCGTAGTTGTAGTAGGTTTCGGAGAGCGTCGACACCTCGACGGCTTTCTGAAAGAGCGTGCCGGCGCGCTCTGCGTGGTTGGTGAGCGCGCACGCGTGCGCGAGGAGGCCGATCGCGCGGTTGAAGTCGTACTTCGGGTCTTGCGAGATCACGAGATCGAGATCAGCGAGCGCGGCAGGCGCCTCGCCCAGCTCGAGCTCGGCGAGGCCGCGCCGGTAGAACGCGTCGAGCGAATCGGATCGCGACGCGATGACCTTGTCGTAGAGCGCCTTCGCGCGCGCGAACTGGCGCTCCTCGAGATAAAGGTCGGCGAGCTCCTCGAGATTGCCGACCGCGGTGTTCTCGAGCACGACGGCCTCGAGATCGCGAATGCGCTTGCGGCGTCCCATCGAGTTGACGACGCCGCGCAGCAGGTTCACGTCCGGCAGCATCTCCGCGACCATGTAGACGGCCGCGCCGAGACCACCGCCGATGATGATGATCCAGAGCCAGAAGGTGTCGGGGCGCCGCCGGATGAAATGCAGGACGGCGATCACCTGGAGGACAATGCCCCACGGATAGAACAGAGCGCCCAGCCCCATGAAGCTCGGCGGAATATAGCACGCAGGTTTGGCCACAGGAGCGCGACGCGTGACGACGAAGCCGATCGACGATCGACGTGAGATGACCCGCCGGCGCTTCGGCGCACTCAGCGGGAGCCTCGTCGCCTCGATGTTTCTGGCAGACGCGTGCCGCCTCGACGGCGAGGCCGCGCAGGGCAACGCGGGCCGGCTCACCGCACGGCCGAGCGGCAGCACGACGACCTCGGCGTCGGGCGAGCAGCGCCTCGACGTGGACGGCAGTTCGAGTCGAGGCGTGATCCTGCAGATGCCGTCGAAACCGGCGCCGGGACCGCTGCCGCTGATGGTGTTTTTGCACGGCGCGGGCGGAACCGCCCCGCGATTGCTCCAGCGCTTCGGCAAGGCGGGAGACGATGCGGGCGTCGCGGTGCTCGTGCCGGAGTCGCGCGGCCCCACCTGGGACGCGATTCGCGGCGGCTTCGGGCCGGATGTTGCGTTCATCAATCGCGTGCTGGAGCGCGTGTTTCAGATCGTCGCCGTCGATCCCGCGCGCCTGGCCGTCGGCGGATTCTCCGACGGCGCGACGTACGCGCTGTCGCTCGGCCTCATCAACGGCGATCTCTTCCGGCGCGTCATTGCCTTCTCGCCGGGCTTCATCGTCGAGGGCGAGACGCACGGCAAGCCGCGCTTCTTCTTCTCGCACGGCACATCCGACGACATCCTGCCGATCGATCAGTGCAGCCGGCGGCTGGTGCCCGAGCTGCGCCGGCGCGGGTACGACGTGACCTTCCGCGAGTTCGACGGCGGCCACGAGATGCCGCCGGCGATCGCGAGCGAGGGCATGGCGTGGCTCGCCGCAAAGTAACGCCGCGCGCGTCGTTCCCCGACTGGGTCGAGCCCATGGCGGCGACCCTCACCGACAAGCGATTCACCGGGCCCGAGTGGACGTTCGAGCGCAAGCTCGACGGCATCCGCATGCTCGCGTTCAAACGCGGATCGGAGGTGCGGTTGCTGTCGCGCAACCAGCTCCCGCTCGACGGCTCGTATCCCGCGGTGGCGCGCGCGATTGGCGATCTCGCGGTCCGCGATGTCATTCTCGACGGCGAAGCCACCGGCGCCTGGGGCCGTCAAGGCAAAGCGGACTACCACGTGTTCGACGTGCTCTGGATCGACGGCCGCGACGTGACCGGCCTCACGCTCGAGGAGCGGCGAAAGCTGCTGGCGTCGATCACCTTCAGGTTGCCCGTGGCACGCGTCCGGCCGCTCGACGACGACAAGCCGTGGGAGCGGGCGTGCGCCGACGGCTGGGAAGGCGTGATCGCGAAGCGCCGCGATTCGATCTACGAGCACCGGCGATCGCCGCACTGGCTGAAGATGAAGTGCGAGGCGTCGCAGGAGCTCGTGATCGGCGGGTTCACCGATCCGCGCGGCGCGCGCGTCGGTCTGGGCGCGCTGCTCGTGGGCTACTTCGAGAAGCAGGACTTCGTGTTTGCCGGCAAGGTCGGCACGGGACTCGACACGAAGATGCTGAAGGATTTGCGCGCGAAGCTGGACGCGGCGGAACTCCAGACGCCTGCGTTCACCAAAGGGACTGGCCTGCCGAAGAAGGGCGTGCACTGGGTGCGTCCTCAGATCGTCGTGCAGGTCGCGTTCATCGAGTGGACCGGCCACGGCAAGCTGCGGCATCCGCGGCTGCTCGGGATTCGGATCGACAAGGCGGCGCGGGACGTCGTGAGGGAGCGCGCGTGATCACGCACCCGGACAAGGTCCTGTTCCCGGACGCGGGCATCACGAAAGGCGAGCTGGCCGCGTACTACGAGGCGATCGCGTCGGTGATGGTGCCGCACATCCGGCGTCGGCCCGTGACGATGGAGCGATTCCCGAACGGCCTTGGCCGTAAGGGATTCATTCAGAAGGATGTGTCGAAGGGCTTTCCTGAGTGGCTCGAACGCGTGACGGTGCCGAAGAAGGGCGGCGTCGTGCACTATCCGCTCGTGACCGACACGCGATCGCTGCTGTGGATGGTCAATCAGAACTGCATTACGCCGCACGTGTGGATCTCGCGCGAGCCGGCGCTGATGAAGCCCGACCTTTGCGTCTTCGATCTCGATCCGTCGAGCGACGATCCGGGCGTGCTGCGATCCGTCGTGCTCGCGCTGCGCGACGTGCTCGCCGAGTTGAAGCTCGCGTCGTGGGTCAAGACCTCCGGTTCGAAGGGCTTTCACGTTGTCGTGCCGGTGGGCGACGGGAGCGGGTACGACGATGTCGCGCGGCTGGCGCAGGGCGTGGCGTCCGTGATGATCGCGCGCGATCCGACACACCTCACGCAGGAGTTCAGCAAGGCCGACCGCGACGGACGCATCTACATGGATGTCGGCCGCAACCATCCCGGGGCAACGTTCGCCGCCGTGTACGCCGTTCGCGCCAGGCCCGGCGCGCCCGTGTCCGCGCCCTGCACCTGGGAGGAGATCGAGCGCGGCAAAGTCGGCCCGCAGACGTTCACGCTCCGGACGATGGCACGGCGGATGAAGGAGGTCGGCGATCTCTGGGCGGACCTCAACAAGCGCAAGCGATCGATCACATCGGCCGTCGACCGGCTGCGGTCACTCGTCGATCGCCCAGGGCCGTCAGCGGATCGATCCGAGACGCGCGGAACGACGGCACGAAGCAAGCGCACGCCGCGATGACGCCGAAGAACAGCGCGACCGATCCGTACACGAGCGGATCGAGCGGGCGGACGTTCACGAGCAGCGTTTGAATCAGCCGCGCGGTGCCCGCCGCGCCGGCCAGCCCGATGATCACGCCAATCGCGACGAGCTTCAGGCCGCCGCTCATCACGAGCTGCAGCACCTGGGCCGGGCGCGCGCCGAGCGCCATGCGGATGCCGATCTCGCCCGTCCGTTGCGCCGCCGCGTACGAGACGACCGAGTAGAGCCCAATCGCGGCGAGGACGAGCGCGATCGCCGCGAAGATGGCGGTCAGCGCCGCCACGAGCTTCTGCACGCCGAGGCTCTGCGCGACGAGCACGTCGAGCGACTGGAAGAACGAAATCGGCTGATCCGGATTCACGCGCGTCACGGCGGCGGCGATGAGCGTCTGCAATCCGGCAGGATCGCCGGTCGTGCGCGCGCTCACATTCATCGCGGGTTTCCCCACCTGTCGCATGGCGAAGTAGACCTCGTCGGGCACCGGCGAGTTCAGGCCGTTGCTCTTCAAGTCGCCAATCACGCCGACGATCTCGTGGCTGATCTCCGCGTCGCGCCCGCGCATGAGCACGTGGCCGATCGGCGACTCACCTGGGAACAGCCGGGTTGCGAGTTGCTGATTGATCACGCACACGAGCGGCGCGCCGTCGCGATCCTGCGCGGTGAACCCGCGGCCGAGGACGATCGGGATGCCGAGCGTGGCGAAGTAATCCTCGCTCACGATGTTCAACCCGGCCAGCGGCCGTTGCGCCAGCGGCAGAATCTGGCGTCCGGCGACGCTGTATGGCGAGCGCACGCCAAACCCCGCGACCGGCAGCGCCAGGCTCGCCGACGCGTGCGTGATCTGCGGGTTTCGCCGCAGTTCGTCAACGACGGCCGTGAAGAACGCGGCCTGTTCGGGCGGCGTCGCGAACTTGCCGGCCGGTACCCCGACGAACGCGGTCGCCGCGCCCGTGGGATCGAATCCCGGCGGCGTTCGCTGCAGCGAGAGAAACGTGATGAGCAGGAGGCTCGACCCGACCAGCAGCACCACCGACAGCGCGACTTCGCCGACGATCAGGAACGCGCGCAGGCGGCCGCCTTTCGCGCCCGACGATCCGCGCATCGCGTCCTTCAGCGTCGTCACCAGGTCGGTCTTGGAGGCATGCAGCGCCGGGATCAGCCCGACGAGCACCGCGCTCGCAAACGCCGCGCCCGCGATGAATGCCCACGCGCGCCAGTTCATCGTGAACACCGTGTTCGGCGGCAGCTGCTGCGCGGCCGCCACGGCGATGCCTTTGAGCGCCTGCTTGGCGAGCAGGACGCCAATCGCGGCCGCAATCACCGAGAAGATCACGCTCTCCGTCAGGAACTGCGTGACGATGTTCGCGCGCGTGGCGCCGAGCGATTGCCGGACCGCGATCTCCTTGTGCCGGCCCGCGAGACGGCCGACGAACAGGCTCGAGACGTTCGCGCACGCGATCAGCAGTACGAAGCCGACCGCGCCGAGCAATGTGTAGAACGTCGGCTTGAGGTTGCCCGCGATCGAGTCCACGTAGTCGCGCGGGTAGCTGATGTTGTTGGCGTCGAGCTTGGCGCCGAACTGCGCGCCGTACGCCTTGCTCAGCGCGGCCAGCTCGCTCGTGGCCTGCGCCAGCGACACGCCGGGCGCGAGCCGGCCGATCGCCTGCGCGTAGCCCGCGCCGGCGTCGATCTGATCGGGCCGCAGCCCGCCGATCTCGAACACACGCGGCGCGAACACCTGTACCTGCCGGAACGGCGGCGTCAGTTGCGGCGGCATGATCCCGATCACCTGCCACGACTGCCCGTTGAGCTGAATCATCTCCCCCACGAGCGACGGCCGCTGCCCGAACTGCGACGTCCACAGCTCGTGGCTGATGATGCACACCGCGGGGCCGTTCGGCACGTCGTCCGCCGCGGTGAAGTCGCGGCCTCGCGCCGGCGGCACGCCGAGCGTCTTGAAGAAGCCGTGGCTCACGCGCTGAGCATTGAGCTGCAGCGGCTGTTCGCCGACGCCGGTCAGCGTGAAGTTGTCGAACGCGCTGACCGCCATCGTCGAGAACGACTTCGTGGTGCGTTCGAGCTCTGCGTAGCGCGGCCACGACAGCGCGGGCGCGTTGAAGTTCGCCTGCACGTTGTTCGTCCAGATGGCGGCGAGCGACGACGGATCGGGCAGCGTGACCGGATTGAGCACCAGCCGGTCATAGACGGAAAACAAGGCCGCGTTCGAGGCGATGCCGACAGCGAGCGTCAGGATGGCCACGAGCGAGAAGCCCGGAGTGTTCACTAGCGAACGTACGCCGGCTTTGAGAGTGGTCATACGTAAGACGTGAAGGGGTGCAGGGCTTGTGCCACCCGTCGACTTCGCTGGATTTCTACTTCGCTCAGGGCCCTTCGATTTCGCTCAGGGCGGGCCGTTCGTCGTTCTCGCCTCTGGCATTCCGCCGTCGCGGATTCGGGAACGGACGCGGTGTCCGATAGCATGCACCTGTGAAACGAACGCCGCTGGAGGTCTACCTCGTCGACGGCACGTACGAGCTGTTCCGCCATTTCTACGCGCTGCCGTCGAAGCGGGACGCGCGGGGCCAGGAAGTCGCGGCCGTGCGCGGCGTGATCCACTCGATTCTCGGCATGACCCGCAGCGGCGTGACGCACGTGGGCGTCGCGACCGACCATGTCATCGAGTCGTTCCGCAACCGGCTGTGGCGCGGCTACAAGACGAGCGCCGGCGTGGACGCCAATCTGCTTTCGCAATTTCCGCTCCTCGAAGAAGCGCTCACCGCACTCGGCGTCGTCGTCTGGCCGATGGTCGAGTTCGAGGCGGACGATGCGCTGGCGGCGGCAGCGGCGAAGGCCGCAGAGGACACGCGCGTCGATCGCGTGGTGATCTGCACGCCGGACAAAGATCTCGCGCAGTGCGTTCGGGGCACGCGCGTCGTGCAGCTCAATCGGCGCACGCGCGAGTGGCGCGATGAAGCGGGCGTAGTGAAGAAGTTCGGCGTGACGCCCGCGTCGATTCCGGATTATCTCGCGCTCGTCGGCGACGCGTCAGACGGCTACCCGGGGTTGCCGGGCTGGGGGGCGAAGTCCGCCGCCGCGATCCTCGCGCGTTTCGGCCACCTCGAAGCCATTCCGCCGGATTTTCGCGACTGGCACGTGAATGCCACGAGCCCGGCGCGGCTGGCCGAGACGCTCACCCGCGAACGGGAGCGCGCGCTGTTATTTCGAACGCTCGCGACATTGCGCACCGACGTACCAGTGTTCGACCGCGTGGACGAGTTGAAATGGATGGGACCGACGCCAGCATTCGCGTCGATGGCGGCGCGACTCGATACATAATATGGTGCATGCTCGCACGGACGCGTGGGTGGGTGGAATCGTGGGACCGCGTGAAGGATCGGCCTGAAGACGAGTTGAAGGAGTACCTCGTAAAGAAGTGCCGCAACGGGTTCCAGATGGCCAAGAAACCGTCACGGGATCAAAAGGACGCGTGGGTCACCCTCCTCGCGGAAGCCGACAAAGGCAAGGACGATCTCAGCCCGCTCGCCATGCGCATGATCACCCACGTGCGCCGGCGTCTCGCCGAAGAGGGCTACGACTTCGAGCTCAATCTCGATGAAACAGGCGGCGTGGCGTACGCCGAAGTCCACTTCCGGTCGCTGACGAAGAAGACCCAAGCCGCAGCAGAGAAGTAAGGCCGCCGGGCGGGACAGGCCGTCGTCGCGATCAAGTATAGACAATCTATATTGTCGTTCTATACACTGTGCCCATGGCGCAGACCAGCCTCCTGCAGGGCACGCTCGATCTGCTCATCCTCCGCACGCTGTCGCTCGGCCCGCATCATGGCGTCGCGATCGCGGATCGCATCAAACAGGTCACGCGCGGGACGTTCGAGATCAAGGCGGGCTCGCTCTTTCCCGCGCTCCATCGGCTCGAGGCCGACGGGTGGGTGAGCGGCGAGTGGGGCGCGACATCCGCGGGCCGGCGCGCCAGGCTGTACACGCTCACAAAAGAAGGCCGGAAGCACCTGGCCGAAGAGAGGAAGTCGTGGAGCCGTGTCGCGCTCGCGATTCAGCAGGTGCTCGAGATGCAATCGGAGGCGTGATGTCCTTCTGGTCGCGCTGGCGCGCGCGCACACGAACGTTCGTCCACCGGGACGCGCTCGATCACGAGCTCGACCGCGAGCTCGCCGATTGGGTGGACGAGCTCACGGCGCGGTACGAAGCGGAGGGCGTGCCGCGCGAGGAAGCGCGGCGCCGGGCGCTCGTCGAGACGGAAGGCGTCGAGCAGGTCAAGGATCGCGTGCGCGACGTGCGCGCGCGCTGGTTCTTCGACCGCCCGCTCGAGCGACTGCGCTTCGAGATCTCGACCGCCATGCGATCGCTCCGGGCGACGCCGGTGCTGGCCGGGGCCGCGATCTTCACGATCGCCGCGGCCGCCGGTCTCAACCTCGCGATGTTCGGCTTGATCGACCGTGCGCTCCTGAGCCCGCCGCCAGGCATCGACGCACCGGACCGAATCTTCACCGTCGTGTTCCTTTCGCCGGGCAACGGCGGCGGCCAGCGGACGACGGTGCCGTATCCGATGTTCCGGTCGATCCGCGAGCAGCTGCCTGCGCTCGCGGCCGCGGCGTTTCAACGCATGACGCTGGGCGCGATCATCGACGGCGACCAGCGCCAGGTGAACGTGCTGGCCGTGTCTTCGACGTATTTCCAGACACTCGGCGCGCGGCCCGCGCTCGGCGCCGGGCCTGCGCAGGAGCGCGACGAGGCCGGACCGGCCGCCGTGGTGCTGAGTCACGCGTTCTGGCGCGCCGCATTTGGCGGCGATCCGGCGGTCGTCGGCCGCCGCGTCAGCGTCGGCGGACTCGAGTGCGTGGTCGCCGGCGTGATGCCCGCCGGCTTCAGCGGCCACTCGCCGACGACCGTCGATCTTTTCGTCCCGCTGTCCGTGGCATTTCACGATTCGCCCGGCTGGGATCGCAATCAGTACATCAACCTCCTCGCCGTCGTGGTGCGTCTCGCCCCGGGCGACACGACCACGGCGGTTGAGACCCAGGTGCAGCGCTCGCTCGGCACTCGTGTGGCGCTGTCGCCGATCGCCGGCGCTGCCGTGGCCCGGACCGAAACGCAGATCGCGTGGTGGCTGACGGGCGTGTCAGTGCTGATCTTCGTGATCGGGCTCGCCAACTCCGGCACGCTGCTCGTCGTGCGGGCGGCAAAGCGGATTCAGGACGTCGTGATTCGCACGGCGCTCGGGGCGTCGCGCGGCCGCCTCATCGCGCAGGCGCTGCTCCAGGCGGTGATCGTCGCCGCGTCGGCGACGGCGCTGTCGCTGGCGTTTGCGGCATGGCTCGACGAGCCGATCCGCCGCATCCTGTTCCCGAACATCATCGAGCGAAGCGACATGGCGCGATCGACGATCGCCGCGGCAATCGCCGCCGGCCTCGTCGCGCTCGTTGTCGCAGCCCTCGCCAACGTGTGGCAGGTCCGCGCGCAGGTGCGCGCCGCGGGCGTGGCCGGCGCCCCGCGACGCAGCGGCCGAACGAAGACGATGACCGCGCTGCTGCTCGTGCAGACGACGCTGTCGATGGTCCTGCTCGCGGGCGCGGCGATGTTTGGCCAGAGCCTGTACAAGCTGGCCGGCCAGGATTTCGGCATGCAGATGGACGGCGTCGCGGTCGTCGAGTTCGAGCAGGGCCCGAGCCCGCGCAATCGCGGCGACGTGTTCCGCGCGGCGCTCGATCAGGTGCGCGCGCTGCCTGGAGTCGAGACTGTCAGCGTGATCGACACGGTGCCGTTCACGGGTTTCAACGTCCCGCCGATCAGCGTGCCCGGTCTCGCTGAGCCGCCGAACGTCGGCCGGCAGCTGCCGTTCATGATCGCGTCGACGCCGGAGTTGTTGAAGATCCTTGACGTCAAGATCGTCGAGGGCCGCGGCCTCACCGACGCCGACGATCGCGGCGCGCTCGTGGTCATCGTCAACCAGACGATGGCGCGGCTGGTGTGGCCGGGAGAGAGTGCCGTCGGCAAATGCATCCGGATCGGCTTCGACCCGGATTTCGATCCGGAGTTCTCGGCGGGCCCGCCCAGGCCGTCGGCCAAAGTCCCGTGCCGTGAAGTGATCGGCGTCGCGCGCGACACCCGGCAGCGATCCGTGGTGCCGACCGACAACGAAGCGCACCTGATGCAGTACTTCGTGCCGTTCTCGCAGGAGCCGATGCCGCCGTTCCTGGCGGCGTCCGGCACGCACGTCAACGGGCTGATGATCCGGACGGCGACGAGCGTCGAGTCGCTCGCGCAGCCGATCCGGCGCCTGATCGTCGGACAGCAGACCGATCTGCCGTTTGTGCGCGTCGTGCCGTACGCGCAGATGCTCGATCGCCAGCTGCGGCCGTGGCGGTTGGGGACGACGCTGCTCGCGCTGTTCAGCGTCCTGGCGCTCGGCGTCGCGGCGGTCGGGCTGTACGCGTCGTTCGCGCACGCGGTCGCGGAGCGCCGGCGTGAGATGGCGATTCGGCTCGCGATCGGCGCCCGGCCGAGCGGGCTCGTCGGTCTGGTCCTGCGAGAGTCGCTGGCGGTGGCGGGAGTTGGCGTCGCGGCCGGGGCCGTCGCGGCGATGATCGCCGGCCGGTGGATTCAGTCGCTGTTGTTCGAAACGACGGCGTCGGACCCGCTCGTGCTCGCGTCGGCGGGCGCGCTGATGCTCATCGTTGCCGCGGCGGCCACGTTGCTGCCGGCGCGGTCGGCGTCGAAGGCCGATCCGAACGTGCTGCTGAGGGTGTGAGGACGCCGGGAGTAGTTTTTACAAATGGCCCGGCATAGACGCCATTTGTAAAAACTACTCCCGGCGTCTTTTCAGCAGCAGCTCGCGCTCCCGCGCGTTCTGCGTGAGCGCGGCGGCCCGCTCGAATTCCTGTCGCGCCTCGTCGTGACGACCCAGCCGTTCGAGCAAATCCGCGCGCACGCTCGGCAAGAGGTGATACCCCTTCAACGCGGGCTCGGACACGAGCGTGTCGACGATCGCGAGGCCGGCCTCCGGACCGGACGCCATGGCGACGGCGACTGCGCGATTGAGCTCGACGATCGGCGACGGCATCGCGCGAGCGAGCTGGCCGTAGAGATCAGCGATGCGCGCCCAGTCGGTGGCGTCGGCGGTCCGCGCCCGCGCGTGGCACGCGGCGATCGCCGCCTGCAGGACATAGGGCCCGGGCTCGACGCCGAGCTTCGCCGCGCGATCGAGTGCCGTCAACCCGCGCCGGATCAGCAGCTGATCCCACCGCCCGCGATCCTGATCGAGCAGCCGCACCGGCGCGCCCGTCGAGTCCACGCGCGCCCGCGCGCGTGACGCCTGGATCTCCATCAGCGCGACGAGGCCGTGTACCTCGGGCTCCTCCGGCGCGAGCTCCGCGAGCACGCGGCCGAGACGCAGCGCATCCTCGCAGAGCGCCGGCCGCATCAGGTCGTCGCCGCGCGTCGCCGTGTAGCCCTCGTTGAAGATGAGGTAGATGACTTCGAGCACCGACGAAAGCCTGGCGGCGCGATCGGCGCCGCGCGGAACCTCAAACGGGACCTTCGCCTTCGCGAGCGCACGTTTGGCGCGGACGATGCGCTGCGCGATGGTTGGCTCGGAGACGAGAAACGCGCGCGCGATCTCGTCGGTCGTGAGGCCGCCGAGCAGGCGCAGCGTGAGCGCGGTGCGCGCCTCGGTCGAGAGCACCGGGTGGCACGCCGTGAACATCAACCGCAGCAGATCATCGCCCACGTCATCGTCGGCCGCGGCTTCGATTTCGGCGGCGGCCGCTTCCTGCTTCGCTTCGAGATCGCGCCCGATCTCGCCATGCTTGCGATCGAGCATTTTGCGGCGGCGCAGGCGATCGATCGCACGATGCTTGGCGGCCGCCATGAGCCACGCCGCCGGATTGTCGGGGACGCCGGCCGCCGGCCACTGCTCGAGCGCGGCGACGAGCGCGTCCTGGGCCAACTCCTCCGCAAGGCCGACGTCGCGCACCATCCGCGCGAGGCCCGCGATGAGCTTCGGCGATTCGATCCGCCAGACCGCGTCGATCGCCTGATGGGTGTCGGCAGCCGTCACGGCTACCGATCACACCATCACCGTTCCTTTTTCAGCAAGCCGGGTCCGCGGCTACGTCAGGAGGAAGTCCTCGGGCTCGAAGAGCTGCCGGATCTCGATCTCCGACTCGCCTTCCGGGAACGGGTTGGGGCAGCGCTTGACCCACTCGATGGCTTCGGCCTTCGACTTCACCTGCCAGACCCAGAAGCCGGCGACCAGCTCCTTGGTCTCGGCGAACGGCCCGTCGACCACCGTGCGCTTGGTGCCGGAAAACCTGACCCGCGCGCCCTTGGACGAGGCCTGCAGGCCCTCGCCGGCGAGCATGACGCCGGCCTTCGTGAGTTCTTCGTTGAACTTGCCCATGTCGGCCAGAAGCTGCGGCGTCGGCAGCACGCCCGCCTCGGACTCTTTCGTGGCCTTGACCATCACGATGAAACGCATGTCTGTCTCCTCCTCTATTCTCACGTCGAACGAGGAGGACGCGATTCGACATCATTTCTTCCGAGCCGCCTCGAACATCGCCTGCATCCGCTTGACCTGCTCCGGGTCCGGGTTGGCCTGGCGGGAGGTAAAGACGAGCTGGTGGCCGGCCGGATCGGTGATCCGGAGGTCACGCGAGTTCCAGGGTGTGTCCACCGGTCCCGTGACCGCCGAGGCGCCGACCGGCGTCACCGAACGGGCCCGGGCGGCGAGCTCGTCGACCTCGTGCGCGCTGAAGCTCAGGGTGAGCGTGGCGGGCGCCGTGGCCGCGACGGCCGCGCGGCTCGGGACGAGCAGCACGTCCTGATACTTGTCGCGGCGCAGGTGCACCATCGACGGCTGGTCGCCAATCGGGGGCCCGGCGAACATCGTGCCGAAGCCGAGGGCCTCGCCGTACCACCTGGCGACGGCGGCGACGTCCCCGACGGCCAACGTCGCGAACATCGGCATCGGGTAGATCTCGAACCCGTTGAACTCGCCAAGGGTCGGGGGTTCGTTCGTGTTGGTCACAACAGCCTCCTGCAGGGGTCTGACCCCGGTCTGACCCCACCAGATATAGACTCTCCAGTAACAGGAGAGTCAAGCGTGGCGTCGAATGACCTGGTGACGATCGGCGAGCTGGCGCGATCGAGCGGCGTGCCAATCAAGACGATCCGTCATTACTCGGACCTCGGCCTGTTGCCGCCGGCGCGGGTCACGGCGGCGCGGTACCGCCTCTACGATCGCCTGGCGCTGGCCGACCTCGAAACGATTCGGCTGTTCCGGTCGCTCGAGTTCCCGCTCGACGCGATCGCGTCCATCGTCGGCCGCAGCCGGCCGGTGCGCGAGTCCTTGCAGCTCCAGCTCGACGCCGTCGAGTCCGCGCTCCGGCGTCTGCGCCGCACGCGGGCCGTCCTCGCCCGCGCGCTCGAGGTCGGATCGGACGATGAGCTTCGCGCGGTGGTCGGGCGGCTGCAGAGCATCGCGGCGCTCGACGCGGCCGAGCGAGGGGCGATCATGCGCGCGGCGATGGAGTCGCATCTCAGCGGCAGCCTCATCGACGAGGCCTGGCGCGCCCAGCTGTGGGACGCGGCGTTCAAGGGCCTGCCGGATGAGCTTTCGGACGCGCAGTGGCGGGCGCTCTTCGAGCTCATGGACCTCGTGCACGACAAGAGCTTTGGCGCGCACCTGGCGGCGATGGGCAAGCGGCACTGGCGTCACGGACGGCAGCGGCCGTCGGATCGCTCGAAGCGCGAGCTCGCCGGGCTCATCGCGGATGGCGCGCGCGCCCACGACGATCAGGAAGACGTTGCGTCCCGGCGCGCGAGCCAGCTGGTCACGCGGTACGTCCGCTGGTCGGCGCGTCAGACCGGCAAATCGCCAACGGCCGCGCACGCCCACTGGCTCCTGAGAGAAGCTGCGAAACACGATCCCAGAGAAGAACGCTTCTGGGAGCTGGTCGGGATCGTGCGCGGCTGGCCGCCCGGGCCGTCGGTCCAGACGCGCGCGTTTCGGTGGCTGTTCAAGGCGATGGCCGCGCAGTACGCGAGCACCTAGCGCTCCGCGCAGCCTCTCGCTATGCTGCTGGGCACCGTGCTCAGACCCGACGCCACGACGCGCACGCGATCGGTCTCACTCGCTTCCGGCGACATCAAGCCGTTGCTCGACGCCGGCGAGATTGTGACGAGTCCGGAGACGCGATTGAGCTATCGCGTCGAGCGGCTGCTCGGCGCCGGCGGCTTCGGCCAGGTCTATCTCGCGACGCGACTCGGGTCGTCGGCGACTGTCCCCGAAGTGTTGTGTCTGAAGGTCAGCGCGCGCATCGACGGCTGGCTGCGCGAAGCGTACTTCGGCCAGGTGCTCGAGGAGCAGCCGCAGGCGATTCGCGTCTACGACACGTTTCCGCTCGTCCGGCCGGGCGCGGGGTCGCGCGTGCTGTACTGCCTCGCGCTCGAGTACGCGCGTCACGGCGATCTCAGCGCGTTCCTCAAGCGCACCGCGAAGAGCTGGCCCGAGCGCGCCGCCCGGCGGGAGATTGCCGGCATTCTCCAGGTGCTCGGCCGGCTGCATCGCGGGCAGATGCTGCATCGCGATCTGACGCCGCTCAACGTCTTCGTCTGCGACGATCGGCGCCTCAAGCTCGGCGACTTCGGTATCGCGCGGCCGCAGAACAGCCGCCGCGGCATCACCGCACACACGCTCAACACGTCGATGGTCCCGAGCGACATGCTCGCGGGTGCCGCGCCGAAATGGCGCGCGCGAGACGACGTGTATCAGGTTGGACAGCTGATCGCGATGCTCGTCAAAGGCGACGCGGCGCAGCGGATCCGCCTGCCAGAAGTGCGGCGGCTCGCGTGCAGCGATCACCTGAAGGAGATCATCTACCGCTGCATCGGCGAGCGGCGGAAGCGCTACGAAAGCGCGGACGATCTGATCGACGCGCTGATGTCGCCGCCGGCGTCGCTCAAAGCCGGCGTGCTGCGCTCGCTCAAGGGCGTGCACCTCGCGTTCACCGGCATCCTCACCAAACGCCGCAACGAGGCCGCGCGCGCCGCCCGCCGCGCCGGCGCCATCGTCCACGGCGGGCCCTCGGCAAAAACGACCGTCATCGTACGTGGCCGCCCGAATCCGCTGCAGGCCGCCGGGCGGGAGGGCGGCCTGAAGCTCATGGAAATCAAGCGCCTCAGGAAAAAGGGCCACAAAATCGTCCTTCTCAATGAAAAGCGGTTTTGGAAGCTGGCGAAGGTCAGGCACTAGTGCCTGCTGTTAAGATTTCGCAGTGATCAAGGAGGCCCCCGTGTTGCATCCGGCCCGGACGTTCGCGTCCCGTCGTCTCGCGCTCTTCGCGTCTGCGTTGGTCGTCGTCTTCGGCTCCGCCTTCGCGCTGGACGCGCAGGCGCCGGCGAAGAAGACGCTTACCGTCGAGGACTACACGAAGTGGCGGAACATCTCGAGCTCGGAGATCTCCGGCGACGGTAACTGGGTGGCGTACGGCGTCGCGCAGTCGAACACCCTGCCGGCTGAGTCGAAGCCGGTGTTGCACCTGCTGAAGCTCGACACGAGCCAGGACGTCGCGATTACCGACGGGTCGAACGGCGCATTCTCCGCCGACTCGAAGTGGTTTGCGTATCAGATCGATCCCGTCGGTGGCCGGGGCGGCCGAGGCGGGCGTGCGGGCG
>DATEGZ010000193.1:0-29140 GCA_035279905.1 Vicinamibacterales bacterium | reverse complement strand
CGCCGACGCCGCCGGCCGCAGGCACGCCGCCTGCGGACGACACGAGCACCGATCGTCCGAACCTCGTCATCTGGCACTACAAGGATCCGCGCCTCCAGTCGCAGCAGCAGGTCCAGGAGCCGCAGGATCGCAATTTCAACTACGCGACGATGTTCCGGCTCGACGACAAGAAGCTGGTGCGGCTGGCCGACGAAGAGTCGCCGACGGTCAACGTCACCGGCCGCGGCCGCTGGGCGATCGGCACGAACAACAATCCTTACGAACTGCAGGGCAATCTCGACGGCATCCGGCTGCAGGACGTCTACGCCATCGACACCAAGACCGGAAAGAAGACGACGATTAAGAAGGGTCTGCGCTGGGGCAATGCCGCGTCGCCCGACACGACGAAGTATCTCTACTACGACGCGAAGAACTTCTACGTGTTCGACACGGCCACGGGCATCGCCCGCAACATCACGGCGGGCGTGCCGTCGTCATTCGTCGACACCGAAGACGACCACAACGTCGTCGATCCGCCGACGAACGTGGTCGGGTGGACCTCGGACAGCGCGAACGTCCTGATTTCCGATCGCTGGGACGTGTGGAAGATTCCGGTGGCCGCCGGCGCACCGGCCGTGAATCTGACGGTGAACGGCAGGAAGGATCAGATTCGCTACCAGACACGCGTGCGCACCGATCCGGATGAGCGCGGGATCGATCTGGCGAAGCCGCAGTACTTCGCCACGCTGGCGGAGTGGACCAAGAAAGGCGGCTACGGCGTGCTCGAGCCGGGCAAGCCGGGCATCACGATGTTGCTCTGGGAGGACGCGGCGATTCGCGGTCTGGCGAAGGCTGAGAAGAGCGACGTGTGGATGTACACGCGCGAGACGCCGACGGACGCGACCGCCGTCTACATCACCGACGCGACGTTGAAGGGCGGCCGCAAGGTGGTCGACACGTCGGCTGAGGCCGCGCCGTTGCTGTGGACGTCAGGCGCCCAGCTCATCGAATATCGCGACGCGCACAAGAAGGTGGGCGAGAAGGAAGGCGCGCGCCTGCAGGGCTCGCTCTATCTGCCGGCGAACTACGAGAAGGGCAAGCAGTATCCGCTCGTCGTGTACATCTACGAGCGCCAGACGCAGAGTCACTTCACCTACGGACGGCCGACGGCGAACGGGTTCAGCCGGCAGGCGTACACGAGCAACGGCTACGCGGTGCTGATGCCGGACATCACGTACTTCGTGAACGATCCGGGCATGTCGGCGGTGTGGGCGCTCGTGCCGGCCGTGCAGGCCGCGATTGCCACGGGCGTCGTCGATCCGAAACGGGTCGCGCTGCACGGGCACTCGTGGGGCGGATACCAGACAGCGTTCACGATCACGCAGACGAACATCTTCGCCGCCGCGATTGCGGGCGCGCCGCTCACCGACATGATCAGCATGTATGCGGTGATCTACAAGAACACCGGCGGCACCAACGGCGCGATCTTCGAAGCGAGCCAGGGCCGGTTCACGTCGGGACCGTGGGACAACTGGGAGGCGTACTCGCGCAACTCGCCGGTCTTCTACGCGAAGAACGTCAAGACGCCCCTCATCATCCTGCACAACGACCAGGACGGCGCCGTCGACTTCACGCAGGGCATCGAGTACTTCAACACGCTGCGCCGGATGGGCAAACCCGTCGTGCTGCTCGAGTACCCGGGTGAGAACCACGGCCTCGCGCGGCCGGCCAACCAGCAGGACTACACGGTGCGCATGAAGGAGTTCTTCGATCACTATCTGAAGGACTCGCCGGCGCCCGACTGGCTCGAGTACGGCGTGCCGCGCCTGAAGATGCAAGAGCACATCGATCAGCGCCTGAAGGAGCGCGCCGACCACGAGAAGGAGAAGGCCGGCGCCACGACGCCAGCAGGCGGACGGGGAGGGGGAGGCCGATAACCCCGATGTCTCGCGTGCTGCAACGCGCGGGGCTGGCCGGCCTCGCCTTCTTCGTCGTCAAAGGCCTGCTCTGGATCCTCGTGCCGCTGGCCCTCGCCACGCACGGGTGCGGAGACTGAACGGCTGGCACGCCGGACGATCCGCCGCCCATCGCGGCCCCGTATAATGACGGCGGTTTCTCCCCCATGGAGATCACGCCGGGCTTGCGCCTTGGCCCGTACAAGGTCCTGAAACATCTGGGATCTGGCGCGATGGGCGCGGTCTACCTCGCCTACGACGAGCGGCTGGAGCGCCAGGTGGCGTTGAAGCTGCTCACGCACCGGCCGGGTGACGACACCTCGCGGCGCGTCTTGCGCGAAGCGCGCGCGGTGGCGCGCCTCCACCATACGAACGTCGCCGGTCTCTACGACATGTTCGAGCACGATCACGAGGCGTTCCTCGTGATGGAGTACGTGGACGGCGAGCCGCTTACGTCGCTCGTGACCTCGCCGCCTGCGCCGATCGATCGAGTGCTCGACATCGGATTGCAGCTGACCGACGCCCTTCGCTACGCGCACCGCGAGGGCATCATCCACCGCGACGTCAAGCCGGCGAACGTGATGCTCACGCGGGACGGCGTGGTCAAGGTGCTCGACCTCGGGCTGGCCCGGGCCGCGGCCGATCCCGGCGCCGACACGCGCAGCGGGAGCGAGGTCGCCCCGACTCGTGCCGGCACACCGGCCTACATGGCGCCCGAACGCCTCGGCGGACATCCGGCCGATGCCCGCACCGACGTCTACAGCGTCGGCGTCGTGCTCTACGAGCTGCTGACGGGCAAGCGGCCCTACGTTGCGCCCGACCTGATGACCCTGGCGGTCAACGTCGCCACGCATCCGACGCCGCGTGTCAGCGCGATTCGCCGCGACGTGCCGGCGGCCCTCGACGCGCTCGTCGCGCGCGCGATGTCGAAGGACCCGGAAACGCGGTTCGCGTCGGCGGCCGAGCTGCACGACGAGCTCGAGCGTCTGCGGGGCGGCACCCCGCGGAAACCCGTGCGGTCGCGGCGCCGCCTCGTTCCGATCGGCGTGGCCGCGGTTCTCGTCGGAGCGCTGGCCTGGTGGCTCGCGGTCCGCGGCGGCGCACCTCAGCGGTTCATCCCGGTTGCTCCGTCAACCGTCGCGATTCCGCCGGTGGTCACCGCGATCGCCGATCAGGCGGATCTCGACGAGCTCGGGTCGCTCCTTCAATCCGTGCTCTCGCGCAACCTCGCGGTGCTGCCAGGCATCACGATCGTGCCCGCGGCAGGGCCATCGACGGAGCCTCCCGGATATACGGTGTCGCTGACGATCCGTCGTGCCGTGTCCGGGCTCGGAGCGGACGCCGACATCCGGCGATCCGGCGAAGCGCGACCGGCCCGGCAGCCGTTCACCGGTGCCGACGAGCTCGCGCTCGCCGACTCGGTTCTCGATGGACTGGCGACAGGACTGCGGCCGACGCAGGATCGGCAAGCGCTGATCTCGTACTTGCGCGGGCGCACCCTGCTCGACCTCTCGGACGATCGCGCGACCGACGCGCAGGCCGTCGAGGCGTTCCAGGAGGCGATCAAGCGCGACGCCTCGTTCGCGTTCGCGCATGCCGGGCTGAGCCAGGCCTACGCGTCGACGGCGAAGCACACGAACGAGACTCGCTGGCTCGACCTCGCGCGAGACGCCGCCGCCAAGGCCGCGGAGATCGATCTGAAATGCGATCAGGCGCACATCGCGTTCGCCTTGCTCTTCCGGGCGTTGACACGGACCCGCGACGCCATCGCGAACGCCAGGGAAGCGGTCATGCTGACGCCGGACAACGACGACGCCCGGCGCATCCTCGGCCTCGCGTTGCTCGACGACAAGCAGCTGGAGGCAGGCATCAGCGAGCTGAAGTCGGCCGTCAGACTCAAGCCCCGTCGCACCGTCAACCTGTACTACCTCGGCTGGGGGCTCCTGAAGGCCCGCCGCTACGAGGAAGCCATCGAACCACTCAAAGAGGCCACCGAGTTGCGGCGGAACTTCGAGAGCGCCTGGACGAATCTCGGCTTTGCGTATCTCAAGGTCGGTGACTGGGAGAAATCGAGCGGCAGTTCGTCGCGCGCGCTCGAGCTCGACAAAACCGATTCGGTGGCGCTCACCAATCTCGCCAACGCGTACTACTGGGACGGGAAGTACGATCAGGCCGTCGGCCGGTTTCGGGAAGCCGTGCGGAACGATCCGGAGTCGGTTCTGCGCCGCATGAATCTTGGCGACGCGCTCGATGCCGTCGGCCAGCGGCAGCAAGCGAAGGACGAATATGCAAAGTGCGTCGAGCTTGCCGGTGCCCAATTGCCGAAGTTCGACGCGCCAACGGCCGGGATGGCCGCCAAGTGCCAGGCCAAGCTCGGAAACAAGGCCGAGGCGGAGCAGCTGGCCGCGCAAGCCTGGCAGGCGGCCGACCAGGACGCGGATGTGGTCTACAAATTCGCGGTGGTCTACGCCCTGAACGGCCAGCCCGAGAAGGCGCTCGACAAACTCGACGTGGCCATCAAGCTCGGCAAGCCCCGGTGGGAAGTCCAGGCCGATCCGGACCTGAAATCCCTGCGCAGCCACCCGCGGTTCAAGGCGATGGCCGCCAAACCCTCGCGCTGAGCGTCCCTTGAGCGGGGTGGTCGATTCGGGTATTCTCCGGCGCTCGTTCCCCCAGTGGAGGCCATATGCCAGCGCCAAAAAAAGTGCACCTGAAGTCGGCGTCCCCCTCGATTCGCATGGGCGCCGTGTCGCTCATCACGGTGGGGAAGAAGGGCGCGGTCAAGGATCCGCCCGAGAAGTTCATCGCGGGACAGGGCGAGATTGTCGTGTGGGGAGTGGCCAACGCCAGCGGAGGGGCGATCTCCGTCACGTTGAAGGAATTCCTGCGAAAGAAACACGTCTTCGATGATGAGGGCGATCCGAACCAACCGGTGACGCCGTTCAAGTGGGTGGGATCCGACAGCATCAAGCTCGCCGTCGGCGCCGCCGGGTTCATCGGCGGCCGGGTGGACTACAAACCCAAGGACGGCATCGATGGCATCAAGTACACGATCGAAGTGATTGGCAGCGATTTCGCGTTTGCCTACGATCCGGACGGCGACATCAAGCCGTAACCGATCGCGTCACGCGCGGCATTCAGAAAAACATCGGACAACCCTCATGACTCGGGCGGGAGCCTGGCGTCAGATCAGTCATGGAGGTCACCATGCCGCCCGTGCAGCAAATGGTTCACTTGAGGTCGAAAGACGCTCTTCTTCTTCATCCGTTGACCGTGGGTTTCAGCGTCGGCGCAAACGGCGACATCGCCGAAGCGCCGCGGAAGTTCATGGCGGGGCCCGATGAGATCGTACAGTGGGTCGTCGGCAATGCCAGCGGCGTCCAGGTCACGGTCAGTCTCATCACGTTCCTCAGACGTCGGAAGCACACCGATGAAACCGGCGATCCCGGCGATCCGGTGACGCCGTTCCTGTGGCTGGGCTCGAATGGCGTCACGCTCCAGCCCGGCGAAACGAAGCTGATCGCCGGCCGGAGAGATCCGTCGTACCCGAAGCGCGACCTCTTCGATTCCCTGTCCTACACGATTCGCGTCGAAGGGCCGTTCGGCACGATCGACTACGACCCGGACGGCGACATCAAGCCGTAGTCTAGAATGACCATGCCTCTCGCATGTCTCCCGGTCGCGGCGATCCGCGCGCGGACTACGCGCGCCACCTCGAATTGCGGCGCGCGTCGCTCGCGTCCGCGATCCGGCAGCACATTGCGTTCGGCAACTGGCGGCTGGCCGCGCTCGTCGCTGGCCTGATCGCCGCGTACGCCGCCTTCGGGCGCGGGCAGTTCTCCGCCTGGTGGCTCCTCGCGCCCGCGGCGGCGTACGTCTGGATTGGCGGCCGGCTCGAGCGCGCGCTCAACGCACGCGACCGCTCCGGCCGCGCCGTCGCGTTCTACGAGCGCGCCCTGGCGCGGCTCGACGGCCGCTGGGCCGGGACGGGCGGCGAAACCGGCGATCGCTTCCTCGACGACGAACATTTGTATGCGCGCGATCTGGACCTGTTCGGTCCGGCGTCGCTGTTCGAGCTGCTGAGCGCCGCGCGCACGCGTCTCGGCGAGGACACGCTGGCCGGCTGGCTCAAAACCCGCGCGGAGCCGCCCACCGTCGCCGCGCGCCACGAGGCGATCGTCGAGCTCGCCCCGCGCACCGATCTGCGCGAAGACCTCGCCGTCCTGGGCGAGGACGCCCGGACGGTTGTGCGCGCCGACGCGCTCGCGTCGTGGAGCGAGGCGCCGGCGGCGCTGGACCCGGCGTCGCTGCCCGCCTGGGTCTGGCCGCTCTCGATCGCCGGAGCCGCGGCTATCTCCGGGTTGATCGTCTGGCTCGCGACGCTCCTCGGCGTGCTGACGCTCAGCGACCGCGCGGTCGCCGCGCTGCGCTTGTCGATCACGATCGCGTTCGTCGTGTGCGGCGGCGTCACGTGGTGGTTCCGCGCGCGAGCGGTCGCGATCTTCCGCGACGCGGATCACGCCGCGCGCGATCTCGGGCTGCTCGCCGGCGTCCTCGGCCGGCTCGAAGCGGAGCGCTTTGCCTCGGCGCGGCTGGCCGCGCTGCGCGCCGAGCTCGAGAGCGAAGGCGAGCCGCCGTCTCGGCGCATCGCGCGCCTGCACGCGCTCATGGGCCTGGTGGACTCGCGCGACCACTTCCTCCTTCGGCTCCTGGGCCCGCTGCTCCTGTGGGACCTCCATCTGATGTACGCGATCGAGCGCTGGCGGCGAACGTCGCACCCCGCCGTGCGGCGCTGGCTCGTGGCCGTCGGCGAGATGGAAGCCCTCTCGTCGCTCGCCGGCTATCGCTACGAGCACCCCGACGATGTGTTCCCGGAGCTCGTCGCGGGACCGCCAGGCCTCGAAGGCGAAGGGCTGGGCCATCCGCTCCTCCCTGAGGCCGCGACGGTGCCGAACGATGTGAGCCTGACGGGCGAGCTGCGGGTCCTCGTCGTGAGCGGCTCGAACATGTCCGGGAAGAGCACGCTCCTGCGCACGGTGGGGATCAACGCGGTGCTCGCGCAGGCCGGAGCGCCCGTGCGGGCGAAGCGTCTGCGGATGACGCCGCTCGAGATCGGCACGTCGATCCACGTGCACGATTCGCTGCTGGCGGGCGTGTCACGCTTCTACGCGGAGATCACGCGGCTCGGCGCGATCATGCGGCGCGCGGCCGAAGCGCCCCCGCTGCTGTTCCTCATCGACGAGCTCCTGCACGGCACCAACTCCCACGACCGCCGCATCGGCGCGGAGGCCATCGTCCGGGGTCTCGTCGAGCGCGGCGCGATCGGCCTCGTGACGACGCACGATCTCGCGCTCGCGCACGTGGCCGACGCGCTTGGCGCGCGCGGCGCCAACGTCCACTTCGCCGACGATCTCGAAAACGGACACATGCACTTCGACTACCGCATCCGGCCCGGCGTCGTGCAGAAGAGCAACGCGCTCGCGCTCATGCGCTCAGTGGGCCTGGACGTCTAAGGTTAACGATCTCTTGACGTCGGCTTAACGACTCGAGTCGTGCGCTTCTCTTACCGTGAGCAACGGGAGGGACGCGATGCGGCGAACGATCGTTCCGGCAGTGTGCGTGTTGGTGGCGGCGGCTGGGCTGGGCGCGCAGCGGCCACCGGGGCCAAGTGCGGTCGACTCGCCCGCGCGTGGGGTCACGGTGCCGATGCGCAGCGTCGGCGGCCGCCCGGCCGTCAACGTCATGCTCAACGGTAAAGGGCCGGTCTCGCTGGTGCTCGATACCGGCGCGGCAGGCGGCGCGGTCGATCCGGACGCGGTTGCGTCGCTCGGGCTCAGCGTCGAAAACGGCATCGTGCCGATCGCGACGCTCGGGATCGGCGACGTCACGCTCCATGACGTCGTGCTTCGCCCCAGCACCTTCGCGCGAGGCCTCGGGCCGGACGCGCCGCAGGGTGTGATGTCGGCGTCGTGGTTTCCCGGGCACCTGGTGACGTTCGACTTTCCGCGAAAGACGATCACGATCGCGCGCGGCGCGCTGCCGGCGGCGGACAACCAGGCGATTCTTGCGTCCAACCCCGACGAGGTGCTGCCGGGCGTGCCGATCACGGTCGCCGGCCGCGCGCACTACGTGCACCTCGACACGGGCTCGCCTGGCGGCTTGATGTTGCCGATGCGGATGTCGGCGGAGCTGCCGCTCTCCGGCCCGCTGGTCGCCGCCGGGAACGCCAGCACGCCGGCCGGCGGCACGTTCGAGATCAAGGCGGCGCCGGTGAACGGCGGCGTGACGCTCGGACAGTTCACGCTCGATGTCGGTCCCGTGCGGTTCAGCGATCTGCGGCCGGGCCCCGGGCCTGCGCCGGGCAACCTCGGCTCCGACGCGCTCAAGTCCTTCGTCGTGACGTACGACTCAACCAACCGCCGTTTCCGCTTCGAGCGGCGGACGTCCGACCCGCTCGGGTCGTAGATTCCGATCGAGGAGCCGGTACGTTCCTGGCGCGTCCCTCGACGCGAAGCCTTCGGCGACGAGCGCGCGGTTGCCGCGGCCGGCGTCCGGCCGCGAGAGGCCGGTGACGCGCGCCAACTCACCCGGGATGGTAAGTCCCGCGCCGGAGAGAAAACAGCGGGCGATCTCCTTGAGCGCCGTCTCGCGGCTGATGCGGCGCCGCAACGCGTCGGGAAAGCGGCCGACGCCGAGCGTCCAGATGTAGGTGAAGGGCGTGTAGACAACGTCGCCCGGGATCACGATCATCGCGGCCTGCAGCTCGTCGAGCCCGCGCGTGAACGCCGCGCGATCCTTCACGCCGGACTCGGCGCGCAGGTCGGCGGTGCCCATCTCCCACTCGTGGCGAAGGACGCGGAGGATGCGGCGGGCCGGCGCGCTCAGCCGCCGCGCCTCGTCGGCGCGGCCGAGCCCCCAGATCGCGTGGAAGTACGGAATCATGCGCGGCGCGATGAACGTGGTGCGGCCGCCGGCGAGCTTCGCGTAGTACACCTTCCCGCGCCGCAAGAGGTCGTCCTTCAGCGTCCAGGTCAGCGACGCTTCCGGATCGTGCTGGACGTGACGCGGCATCACCGCGTCGCGCCGTCCGCACACCCCGACGTAGAGCGAGGGGCCCGGCCGCCGGGTGTCGGTGAGACAGGCCGCGAACCCGACGTGTTCGACGAAGCGTTCCGCGTCGAGCGGCGTCGCGATCGTGCGTGCGGGATCACGCCACCAGCGGCTGTCGCGGTAGTCCTCGATGTCGGACGGCAGGACGGGCTGGGCGCCCACAGATTCCGAGAATAGCGCAGGTCGCAGGCTGAGGGCGCGCGTCAGGCCGGAACAAACGCCAGCATCCGGTGTCAATCGAAGCACGCCACCACGGGGAGGATTCGCGATGACGCACGCTCATCACGGGGCGGATCGGGTCACTCAGCCGGCGCCGCCGCAGGCGTCGGCTGACATGAACGTCACGCCGCTCATCGACGTGTTGCTGGTGCTGCTGGTGATTTTTCTGGCCGCGCTGCCGCTCACGCAACGTGGGCTCGACACCAATCTCCCGCCAACCGTGGCCGACCCGCGGGTGCCCGTGGTCGGCGACAGCCAGATCGTCGCCGAGTACAGCGCCGATCACCGGCTGACGATCAACAAGCGTGAAGTGGACGCGAGCGCGGAAGCGGCCTTCCGCGAGATCTTCAGCACGCGCCGCGACAAGACGCTCTACGTGATCGGCGACGGGTCCGTCCGCTACGGCGAAATCGCGCGCATCGTGGACGCCGCGAAGGGCGCGGGCGTCGAGCGCGTCGGGATCGTCACCGAGGGGATGCGGCGCGAGGCGGCAGGCGTTCGATAGCTGAACTTACCTCCGAGCCTCAGATCGAGTTGCGAGTTCCTGTGGCCACGGCCACTCCTACGAACCGGCGCGCCAGCTTTGCAGCGCGCGCATATAGTTGCCGCGCTCGAAGGCCTCGGGTGCCGGGCTGCGCAGCAAGTTCATGCTGCCTTGCGCCTGACGCAGCGAATCGTACTCGTGCTGCTCGAGCCACTCGGCGAGCTCGCGGCGCACGTCCGCGAGGTGCGAGGGGCCGCGCATGAGAAGCGCCGCCACCATCTGCACGGCGTGAGCGCCGGCCATCACGGCTTTGAGCGCGTCGAGGCCCGAATGCACGCCGCCAGTCGCGGCCAGAGACGCCTTCACCCTTCCGGACAAGATCGCAAGCCATCGCACCCGCAGGAGCAGTTCATCGGCCGTCGAGAAATGCAGGCGCGGGACCGCCTCGAGGAGATCGAGATCGATGTCGGGCTGGTAGAACCGGTTGAAGAGCACGAGGCCGCGGGCGCCGGCCGCGTCGAGCTCTCGCGCCAGGTGCGGCAGCGAAGAAAAGAACGGCGAAAGTTTGACCGCGAGGGGAATCGTCAACCGCTGCCGAACCGTATGGACGCTCTCGAGCAAGCGGCGCTCGACCTCGGCACTCGTCTCAGCGGGATCGGTCGCCACGTGGTAGAAGTTCAGCTCCATCGCGTCGGCGCCGGCCTGCTGGATCAGCTGGGCGTAGTGCAGCCAACCCGCGGGCGTCGTGCCGTTGAGCGACGCGATCACGGGCACCTTCACGGCGGCCTTGATGCGCCGCACCTGCTCCAGATACCGATCGGGACCGAGCGCGTATTCGTCGGGCGCGGGGAAGTACGACAGCGCCTCGGCGAACGATTCCTCGTGCACCTGCATGTGGTGCACCACGCCCTGCTCTTCGCGTGTGATCTGCTCCTCGAAGAGCGAGTGCATGACGATGGCCGCCGCGCCGGCGTCCTCGAGGCGACGGACGGCGTCGAGGTCGTCGGCCAGCGGCGACGCGCCGGGCATCAACGGATGCGGCAGCTCGAACCCTAGGTACGTGGTGCGAAGGTCCATCGCGTCCTCACTTCTTCGTCTTGTGACCGGCCAGCTCGACGTAGAGCGCGTAACGCTCTCGCGCGTCCGCCCGGGCCGCCTCGACGAGGGTCTTGAAGCGCGCCGGCTGCGATTGTTCGACCATGCGGTACCGCGACTCATTGCGCATGTACGTCTCGAGACTCACTTTGGGCTCGCCCGAATCGAGTTGGAGCGCAGGCTCTCCCTGCGCGAGCCGGCGCGGATCGAACCGGAACAGCGGCCAGTGGCCCGAATCGACCGCCAGCTTCTGCTGCTCGAGGCCGAACGACAGGTCGTAGCCGTGCGCGATGCAGTGGCTGTACGCGATGACGAGCGACGTGCCCGGATACGCTTCGGCTTCGGCGAGCGCCTTGACGGTCTGCGCGTCCTTCGCGCCAAACGCGATGCGGGCGACGTAGACGCTGCCGTACGCCATCGCCATCAGGCCCAGATCCTTCTTGGGCGTCGCCTTCCCCGCGGCGGCGAACTTCGCCGACGCGCCGAGGGGCGTCGCCTTCGACTGCTGGCCGCCCGTGTTCGAGTACACCTCGGTGTCGAGCACGAGAATGTTGACGTCGCGGCCGAGCGACAACACGTGGTCGAGGCCGCCGAACCCGATGTCGTACGCCCAGCCGTCGCCGCCGATAATCCATACGCTCTTGTCGACGAGGTAGTCGGCGAGTGCGCTCAACCGCCGGGCGTCGCCATCACCGTCGTGACTCGCGAGCACGAGCCGCAGCGCGGCGACACGCGTGCGCTGAGCGGCGATGCCGGCTTCCGACGACTGAGCCGCCTCGAGCAGCTGACCGGCGAGCTCGCCGGAGAGCACCCCGCGGCCGGCGAGCGCGTGCACGAGCGCGCGCGCCTGATCGCGGTGCGCGTCCACGGCCAGGCGCATGCCCAGCCCGAACTCCGCGTTGTCCTCGAAGAGCGAGTTCGCCCAGCCCGGGCCCCGGCCGTCGCGATTCGTGGTGTACGGCGTCGTGGGCAGATTGGCCCCGTAAATCGACGAGCAGCCGGTCGCGTTGGCGATGAGCGCGCGGTCGCCGAACATCTGCGTGACGAGCTTGATGTACGGCGTCTCGCCGCACCCGGCACACGCGCCCGAGTACTCGAACAGCGGCTCGAGAAACTGAACGCTCTTGACGTCGGGCTTGACGGCCGATCGATTCGGCTCCGGCAGATCGAGGAAGAACGCGTAGTTGGCCCGCTCTCTCTCGCGCAGCGGACGCTGCGGGTGCATGTCGAGCGCCTTGTGCTTCGGGTTCGACTTGTCCTTCGCCGGGCAAACGACCGTGCACAGCATGCAGCCCGTACAGTCCTCTGGCGCGACCTGAATCGTGTACTTGAGCCCGCGGAACTCGTCGCCCGCCGGCGCCTTGAAGTCGACGGCCTTGAACGTGTCCGGACGGTCCGTGAGGCAATCCGACGCGTACACCTTGGCGCGAATCGCGGCGTGCGGACACACCATCGCGCACTTGTTGCATTGAATGCACAACGCCTCGTCCCACACGGGAATGTCCGAGGCGATATTCCGCTTCTCCCACCTGGCCGTACCCATCGGCCACTGGCCGTCCGCGGGAAACGCGCTGACCGGCAGCCGATCGCCGTGATTGGCGAGCATCGCGGCGGTCACGCGCTGCACGAATTCCGGCGCGGCGTCCGACACGACCGGCGACTTCCGGCGCCGCGCGGTCGCGGCGTCGGGGACTCGCACCTCGTGCAGATTGGCGAGCGCCTCGTCGACGGCCGCGAAATTTGCCTGCACGACGTGCTCACCGCGCTTGCTGTAGCTCTTGCGAATCGCGTCCTTGATGTGCGCGATGGCCTCGGCGCGCGGCAAAACGCCGGAGATCGCGAAGAAGCACGTCTGCATGATCGTGTTGATGCGCGTGCCCATGCTCGTCGCGCGCGCCACGGCGGACGCGTCGATCACGTAGAACCGCAGCCGCCGTTCCAGAATCCGCTCCTGGACCTCCACGGAGAGCTCGTCCCAGACCTCGTCCGGACCGAACGGCGCGTTGAGGAGAAACACCGCGCCCGGCTCGGCCAGTTCGAGGACGTCGTACTTGTCGAGGAAGTCGTATTGATGACACGCCACGAAGGTGGCGCGGCGAATCAGATACGGCGCCTTGATACGACGCGGGCCGAACCGCAGGTGGGAGATCGTGATCGCGCCGGACTTCTTCGAGTCGTACACGAAGTAGCCCTGTGCGTAGTTCCCGGTGTCTTCGCCGATGATCTTGATCGAGTTCTTGTTGGCCCCGACAGTGCCGTCCGCGCCCAAACCGAAGAACACGGCACGCACGACGTCTTTCTCAGCGCCGTCGAGATCGAAGTCCTCGTCCACGGCTAGCGACTGTCTCGTGACGTCGTCCACGATGCCGACCGTGAAGTGTGGCCTCGGCGAGGCCGTGGCGAGCTCGTCGAAGACGGCCTTGACCATTGCCGGCGTGAACTCCTTCGACGCCAGGCCGTAGCGGCCGCCGATCACGCGCGGCATGAATGACGAGGGCATGAGCCCGGAGGCGCGCGCCTCGGAGATCGCCGTCACGACGTCCTGATACAACGGTTCGCCGACGGCGCCTGGTTCCTTCGTACGATCGAGAACCCCGATGGCCGCGACCGTGCGCGGCAGCGCTGCCGCGAACGCCTCGACGGAAAACGGTCGGTACAGCCGGACGCTGATTACACCCACGCGCTCGCCTCGCGCGACGAGCCACTCTGCGGTCTGGCTCGCGGTTTCCGCGCCGGACCCCATCGCGACGATCACGCGCTCGGGTGCCGGGTGCCCGGCATAGTCGAACAGGTGATACTGACGGCCGACCCGGGCGGCCAGCGCGTCCATGACGTTCTGGACAATGCCCGGGCAGGCCAGGTAGAACGGATTGCAGGCCTCACGGGCCTGGAAGAACACGTCGGGATTCTGCGCCGTGCCGCGGAGGGTGGGCGCATCCGGCGTCAGCGCGCGCCGCCGATGTGTGGCGATGATCTCGTCGGGGAGCAGCGCCTGGAGATCCTCGTCACTCAGGGCCTCGATCTTCGCGACCTCGTGCGACGTGCGGAACCCGTCGAAGAAGTGCATGAACGGCACGCGCGATCGCAGCGTCGCCGCCTGCGCAATCAGCGCGAAGTCGTGCGCCTCCTGCACGGAATTCGACGCCAGCATCGCCATGCCCGTCTGCCGGCACGCCATCACGTCCGAGTGATCGCCGAAGATCGACAGCGCGTGCGTCGCCACGGTGCGCGCCGTCACGTGCATCGCGAATGGCGTGAGCTCGCCCGCAATCTTGTACAGATTCGGAATCATCAGCAGCAGGCCCTGGCTCGCGGTGAACGTCGTCGAGAGCGAGCCCGCCTGCAACGCGCCATGCACCGCGCCGGCGACGCCGGCTTCCGATTGCATCTCGACAATCGACGGGACGGTGTTCCAGATGTTCCTGCGACCCTTCGACGACCACTCGTCCGCCAGCTCGCCCATCGTCGACGACGGCGTGATCGGGTAGATGGCGATGACTTCGTTGGAGCGGTGGGCAACAAGGGCTGCCGCTTCGTTCCCGTCCACGGTGATCCACGTTCGGACCATGGCGAGCTCCTTCAGCGGCGATCATATCCGACCGTCTCGGTCCGAAGGATGACGGACCGGGTCAAGCGGTTCTGCTCGGACCTACGAGTGACGCCGCGTCTCCGGCAAGAACGCCGTGAGCAGGCCGAGCGCCGGCAGAAACGCGCACACGCGATAGACGACGTCGATGCTCGTAACGTCCGCGAGCTTGCCCAGGGCGGCTGCGGCGACGCCCGCGACGCCGAAGGCGAAGCCGAAGAAGAGACCGGACACCAGGCCGACGCGCCGCGGCGCCAGCTCCTGCGCGTAGACGAGAATCGCCGAGAACGCCGACGCGAGGATGAGCCCGATCGCGACGCTCAGCGCCGCGGTCCAGAACAGATTCACGTACGGCAGCACGAGCGTAAACGGCAGCACGCCCAGAATCGACGCCCAGATCACGGCTTTGCGTCCGATGCGATCGCCAATCGGCCCGCCCGCAAACGTGCCGGCGGCCACGCCCGCGAGAAACCCAAAGAGGTACAGCTGCGCGGCCTGCACGGAAATCTGAAACTTGTGGATGAGGAAGAACGTGAAGTAGCTCGTGAGGCTCAGGTACACGTACTTTGAGAAGACGAGAACGAGCAGAATGGCCATCCCCGCGGCGCACCTCGCCCTGTGGCAGGCCCGGGCCCGCTTCCTTGACCGTCGCGGCCGCGCGATGCATGCCGGTGTGCGCGTACCAGGCGCCCACGCGCCAGAGAATGAAGATGGCCGCCACCGCGATCACCGAGAACCACGCGATGCTGCCTTGCCCGCGCGGCGCGACGATGAAGGCCGCGAGGAGCGGACCGAGCGACGATCCGGCGTTGCCGCCGGTCTGAAAGAACGACTGCGCGAAGCCGTGCCGCCCGCCCGACGCCGCCCGCGCGACGCGCGACGACTCGGGATGAAACACCGCCGACCCGATCCCGATGAGCCCCGCCGCGCCCAGAATCAGGCCGAAGTTGCCGGCCACCGCCAAGAGCAGCAGTCCGCTCATCGTGGCCGTCATCCCGACCGCGAGCGAGTACGGCTGCGGTCGTCTGTCCGTGAAGTGGCCGACGACGGGCTGGAGGAGCGAGGCGGTGAGCTGGTTGGCCAGCGCGATGAGCCCGATGTGCAGGAAATCGAGGTCGAACTTGTTCTTGAGCATCGGGTAGATCGCGGGCAACAGCGACTGCAGCAGGTCGTTCAGCAGGTGGCTGACGCTGACGGCGATGAGCACTCTGAAGGCTGTACGGGAGGGGGACGAGGACATGATCAAACCAAACACACCAGTATAGGATGCGGGCATGCGAATTCGACTTGCGCTCGCCGTCGCCGTGTCGTGCCTCGCGCTCACTGGCGGACATCTCGCCGGCCAGCAGAAGCGCGTCATCACCGATCAGGACCTGCTGAAGTTCGTGTGGATCGCCGATCCGCAGGTCTCACCCGACGGCCATGAGGTCGTCTACGTGCGCGTGGTCGTCAACGAGAAGACGGACGACTACGACACGAGCTTGTGGATCGTGCCGAGCGACGGCCACGAGGCGCCGCGCGCGCTGACGTCCGGCACGCGCGACTCGTCGCCGCGGTTTTCGCCGGACGGCAAGCGGCTCGCGTTCGTCCGCGCGGCCGCGGGCCAGGCGCCCCAGATCCATCTGATCTCGCTCAGCGGTGGGGAAGCGGCCGCGCTGACCGATCTGCCGAAGGGCGCGGGCGCGCCGGCCTGGTCGCCCGACGGCACGAAGATCGCGTTCTCGAGCGCGACCAAGCCGGAAGATTTCGAGAAGAAAACGGACGCCGCGCCGAAGAGCGACGTGCGCGTGATCACGTCGGCGGTCTACCGCGCGAACGGCGGCGGGTGGAACGATCCGGATCGGCCGTCGCACCTGTGGGTCACGGACGCGACGATCGCGTCGCCGCTGCCGAAGGCCAGGGCGCTGACGTCCGGGAAGTACGCCGAGGCGGGCCAGGGCTGGTCCAATGACGGCACGCGCGTGTACTTCACGTCAACGCGCGAGGACGAGCCGTATTTCCATCAGTCCAAGGTCGAGCTCTACTCGGTGCCGGCGGGCGGCGGCGAGATGACGAAGGTCGTGAGCATCAACGGGGCGATTGGCGCCGTGAAGCCGTCGCCGAATGGCAAGTTGCTCGCGTTCGTCTCGGCGCCGAACGGCACGCCGGAGCGATCGTTCGATCAGCCGGATCTGTTCGTCGCCAATGCCGACGGATCGGGCACGCCGAAGAACCTGACCGCGGCCTATGACTTCGACATCAACGGCTCGGTCGGCGGAGACCAGGGCGCGCCGCGCGGTGGACGCTCCGCCGGACCGATCTGGACCACCGACGGATCGTCGATCCTCATCGTCGCCGGCGAGCACGGCAACGGCAATCTGGTCCGCGTCAACGCGAGCACCGGCGCGGTCACGACCGTGCTCAAGGGAGCAGAGACCGTGCAGTCCTACTCGAGCTCGGCTGACGGACGCGTGCTCGTCGCCGCGATCTCGACGCAGACGGCGATCGGCGATCTCTTCACGCTCGATCCGACGTCCGCATCACCCACGCCGAAGCAGATTACGCACGTCAATGACGCGCTCTTCAACACGCTGAAGTTGAGTGAGCCCGAGGACCTCACGTGGACGAGCTTCGACGGCAAGAAGATCGAGGGCTGGCTGATGAAACCGCCGGACTTCGATCCGTCGAAGAAGTATCCGTTCGTGCTCGAAATCCATGGCGGCCCGCACGCCGCCTACGGCAACGTCTTCACGCACGAGTTCCAGCTCCTGGCGGCGCGCGGCTACGTCGTGCTGTTTCCCAATCCGCGCGGCAGCAGCAACTATGGGCAGGACTTCGGCAACATCATCCAGTTCCACTACCCGGGCGACGACTACAAGGACCTGATGGCGGGCGTGGACGAAGTGATCAAGCGGCCGTACATCGATCGCACGAAGCTCGGCGTGACGGGCGGAAGCGGCGGCGGGCTGCTGACGGACTGGACGGTGACACAGACGACCCGCTTTGCCGCCGCGGTGTCGCAGCGCGACATCGCCGACTGGTACGGCTTCTGGTTCACCGCCGACTTCTCGCAGTACACCGCGTCGTGGTTCCGCAAGGCGCCGTGGGAGGATCCGGCCGACTTCGCCGCGCGGTCGCCAATCACGCACGTCGCGAACGTCAAGACACCGATGCTGTTCGTGCTCGGCGACGATGACCTGCGGACGCCGCCCGCCGATGGCGGCGAGATGATGTTCCGCGCGCTGAAGTACCTGCACGTGCCGACCGTGATGGTGCGGTTCCCGGGCGAGACGCACGAGCTCTCGCGATCGGGCAAGCCAGCGCATCGCATCGAGCGGCTGCGCCACATCGTCGGATGGTTTGATAAGTGGCTCCAGGGCAAGGACGAGCTCTACCCGGATGCGAAACGGTAAGTTCGTTGGGTTCGTTAGGTTCGTTGGGTTCAAGAGCGATGGAGCTGTGATGGTCATGCCCGCTGTCGGTCTGCTGACCGTCGTGCCGATCGTGGCGATTCTGGGGCTGCGTGCGCTCGGGCTGGCGCACGCGGCGGGAGATCTCTGGATGGTGGCAGGCCTGGCGCTGGCGTCTGCGGCACTTGTCGGTCTCCCGGCGCTTCGGTGGGCGATCGAGCGTGAACGCACTGGGCTCGTGCATCTGGCGGTGATCGGGGCGGTCGTCGGGATCGTGCCGCCGGTGCTGATGCTCCTGAGCGGTACGATCGGTCAGCTCTCGCTCGGCGGCGGCGACTACACGCGCTGGGTTCTTTCGCACGGGCCATCGCTGCCGTGGTTTGGCGTGATGCGTTGGTCGAGCTATTCGGTGCTGGTGGGCGAGTGCGCGGGGATTGGTGCAATCAGCGGATCGATCATGCGTGCATTCTTTTAGGTCGGGAACCCAACGAACCCAACGAACCTGTCTTATCCGCCTCGCGTATGCATTTCCAAATGCGCGTCACGCTTGAGCACGCTGACCGGAATGAACGCGCCGCGGCCGCGGACGGCCCGCCGTTCTTCCGCGCCGCGATCCGCGCGGCTCGCCCAGACGGCTTCGATCAACCGCCGCAGCGTCTCGTGTGACGCGCCCGCGCGCAGCGGCCGACGCAAGTCCGTGCCGTGCTGCGCGTAGAGGCAAAGCAGCAGCACGCCGTCGGCCGTGAGGCGCGCGCGATCGCACGCGCGGCAGAACGGCTCGGTCGTCGACGCGATGATGCCGAACGTCAGCCCGTCGGGCAGGCGGAAGCGCTCCGCCGGCGCGGACGCGCGATCGCCCACCGGCACGATCGGGCCGTACTGGTCGGTCAGGCGCGCCAGCATCTCCTTGCGCGAGACGACCGCTTCCGGCCGCCACCTCGTCGCGCCGCCGACGTCCATGTACTCGATGAACCGCACTTCGGCGTCGTGCGCGCGGCCGAACTCCAGCAGATCGACGAGCTCATCGTCGTTGTCCCCGCGCGTGACGACGGTGTCGAGCTTGAGGCCGGTGAAGCCGGCGCGGCGCGAGGCCTCGATCCCGGCGATCACACGATCGAACACGTTCATGCGCGTCAGCCGGTGAAAGCGATCGGCGCGGAGCGTGTCCAGGCTCACCGTGAGCCGGTGGAGCCCCGCGGCCTTGAGATCAGCCGCAACGTCGGCCAGCAGCACGCCGTTCGTGGTGAGCGCCAGGTCGCGCACCCATGAGCGAGAGGCGAGCAGCTTGATGAGCTCGGGCACATCGCGGCGCATCAGCGGCTCGCCGCCCGTGATGCGCAGCCGATCGACGCCGACCTCGGACATCAGGTCCGCCAGCCGCGCAATTTCCTCGAACGTCAGCACGTCCTCGCGCGGCAGCCAGAGGTACTCGTCCTCAGGCATGCAGTAGTGGCAGCGCAGATTGCAGCGGTCCGTCACCGACAGCCGCAGGCTGCGGAGGGGGCGGGACAGGGCGTCCAGAACCGGCACCAGGGGATTCTACAGGTTCGGGCCTGTCCACGATGCTGATGGAAGTCGCGCCCAGGAAGAACAATGTCACGCAGGACGTTGCACACTCACGTCTCCGGCGTCGAGTCGTTACAGAGCTGAAATATCAAGAAACGCTTTAGAAGCAACGACTTAAAGAGACTATCCTCGTCGCCAGGCCGGGCGGGATCCAACTTTGCAAGGTCTTCGCCGGCTATACAGGTGGTCTTGGCGCTGCCAACGGCAGCAGGGGATGGACATGAGAATCAAGCACGTCATTGCGACAGTCGGATTGGCACTGCTGCTAGCTGTACCCTCAACCGCCAATGCGGCGTCGTTCGCCGTCTGGCTCGACGGCAACACGACCCCGGGTGGTGGCGGGAACGGCATCCTGACCAGCCTCGACCACGCCTTCGGAGTCGGCCACTACACGCTGATCAGCAACACGCAGCTCGAGACCGCCGGGTTCCTGAACAGCTTTGACGCCCTCATCGTGAGCCGCTTCGATTCGAGTTTCGGGACGTTCATGAGCGCGGGTGCAGCGGCGAACGTTCTGGCGTATGTCGGTGCGGCGAACAGCCCGGGCCAGGGTGCCGTCGCCGTGTTCACGAACGACGCCGCGGACAATTTCTTTGGCGCCACCACCGGTGACCCGTTCGACGCGAACCTTGACCGGCTGTTCACCAACGCGGCGACGTTCGCCGCCGACAGCCACCATGGTTTCGTCGGGGAATTCAACGGCGCCGTGATGGCGATGACGAGCAACAGCGCCGGCGCCGCGCCGATTGGCCTGCTGACCGGTAACGCCAGTTCGACCCATTCGGCTCCGGTGTTCAACTATCTGGTCGGCCCGATCGGCGCAGGCAACCCGATCGATGCCGGCGTGACATTCCCGTTCACCGACGCGGACTTTTCGCCGTTCCGAACGGACATCACTGGCGCCCTGTCCGGCAACATTGTCGACATCTTTGCGGACAATGGGGTCCCGGCGGTCCTGGCGAATCAGGCCGCGATCAACGGCCCCGGACCATCCGCGGTCCCGGAGCCGACGACGTTGCTCCTGATGTCAGCGGGCGCGCTCGGCATGTTCCGTCGCCGCCGCAGCCAGTAGAGCGGCCAGCTCCGTCGCTTTCGTCGAAGTTGAACCCCCGGTCCGTTCGGACCGGGGGTTTGTTTTTGTACGCGGAGTCGCCGACGCTCCACGTCGTGAGCGGCTTCCATCCGCCCGTACCCCACGTTAAGATCACCGCGCCGATCTCCAGGAGGCCTCTGTGCGAATCGTGCGACTGGTGCTCATCGTTCCGTTCCTGATTGGTGTCGTCCTCGCCGCTCAAGGCCGCGGAGGCCGGGGCCAGGGCGCCGCGCCGGCGCCGCTCAATCTGCCGCCGGACACCGAGAAGATCGCGGCGCTCAAGACCGAGGCGATCGCCGAGATCGATCGCATGAAGGACTTCACGCAGCAGATGGTCGACCAGCTCTACAGCTACGGCGAGCTGGGCTTCCAGGAGCTCGAGACGCACGCATACCTTGTGAAGGTGCTGAAACAGAATGGCTTCGAAGTCGAGGAAGGCGTCGCCGGCATTCCGACGTCCTTCATGGCGACCTGGGGCAGCGGCAAACCGGTGATCGCGCTCGGCTCGGACATCGACGGCATTCCGCAGGCGTCGCAGAAACCGGGCGTCGGCTATCACGAGCCGTTCATGGAGGGCATGCCGGGACACGGTGAGGGCCACAATTCCGGGCAGGCGGTGAACATCACGGCCGCGATCGTGCTGAAGAAGATCATGCAGCGCGATCACCTCCAGGGCACGATTCGGATCTGGCCCGGCGTGGCCGAGGAACTGCTCGGCAGCAAGGCGTACTACGTCCGCGCGGGCATCTTCAAGGACGTCGACGTCGTGCTCTTCTCGCACGTCGATCGCAACCTCGCCGTGGCGTGGGGCGATCGCAGCGGCACGGGCCTCGTGTCCGTGCAGTACAGCTTCAAAGGCGAAAGCGCGCACGCCGCGGGCGCGCCGTGGCGCGGGCGCAGCGCGCTGGACGCCGTCGAGCTGATGGACGTCGGCTGGAATTTCCAGCGCGAGCATCTGCCGATCTCGCAGCGCTCGCACTACGTGATCACCGACGGCGGCAACCAGCCCAACGTCGTGCCGCCGACCGCCGCCGTCTGGTACTACTTCCGCCAGACGACGTTTCAGGGGATCAAGGATCTGTGGGCGATTGGCGACCGCATCGCCAAGGGCGCGGCGATGATGACGAACACCGATCTGCAGCCGACGCGCGTGCTCGGCGCCGCGTGGCCGCAGCACTTCAATCGCGCCGTCGCGCAGGCCGCCGACGCCAACATCCAGAAGGTCGGGCTGCCGGAGTGGAGCGACGCCGATCAGACGCTCGCGAAAGCGGTGCAAAAAGAACTTGGCGTGCGTGAGTCCGGCCTCGCGACGCGGCTGACCGGCCTGCAGGGCCCGGTGAACGAGGCCGACAACACCGGCGGCGGGTCGGACGACATCGGCGACGTCTCGTGGAACGTGCCGACGATCACGCTGCGCTACCCGTCGAACATTCCGGGCCTGCCCGGCCACAACTGGGCCGACGGCATCGCGATGGCGACGCCGATCGCGCACAAGGGCGCGACCGCCGGCGCCAAGGTGCAGGCGATGACGATGATCGATCTCGTCACGAAGCCGGAGCTCGTCCAGGCGTCGTGGGACTACTTCAAGACCGTCCAGACGGCGAACACGAAGTACGAGCCGCTCATCCGCCCCGGCGACCAGCCCGCGATCGACCTGAACAAGGAATCGATGGCGCGGTACAGGGAGCAGATGAAGAAGTACTACTTTGATCCCACGAAGTACAAGACTTACTTGGAGCAGCTTGGGATCACTTACCCGACGATTAAGAAATAGTTCGACCAGGTTCGACTAGGTTCGACGAGTTCCGCAGGTTCAGGAACCCGCGGAACCGTGTCGAACTGGCCGAACCTGCCGAACCCCATATAATCGTTCGGATGCTCCGCCCGTATCGCGGCCGTCTGCCGAAGGTGCACCCGACCGCGTATGTGGACGCGAGCGCGCAGGTCGTCGGGGACGTCGAGATCGGCGCCGACAGCAGCGTGTGGATGAACGCCGTCGTGCGCGGCGACGTGAACATCATCCGCATCGGCCAGCGGTCGAACGTGCAGGACGGTACGGTCGTCCACGTCATGCACGACACGCATCCGACCCATATCGGCGATGACGTGACGATCGGCCACGCGGCGATCGTTCACGGCTGCACGATCGGCTCGCGCGTGCTCATCGGCATGGGCGCGACGCTGCTCAACGGCGCCACCGTCGGCGACGACTCGATCGTCGCGGCCGGCACGCTTCTGACAGAAGGCATGGTCGTACCGCCGCGCTCGCTCGTGATGGGGAGCCCCGGCAAGGTGCGCCGCGCGCTGTCGGACGCCGAGGTCGCCAGTATTCTCGAGTATTCCGCGAACTACGTGCGGTACAAGAAAGACTACGAGTAGATGATTTCCGCCATTCGAGGCACCCACGACATCCTGCCCGGCACGATCGCCAGGTGGCAGTTCGTCGAGCGCGTCGCGCGCCAGTTGTGCGAGCGCTACGGCTATCTCGAGATCCGTACGCCGGTCATCGAGCGCGAAGAGCTCTTCTCCAAGGGCACGGGCGAAACCACCGACATCGTCCAGAAAGAGATGTACACGTTCACCGACAAGGGCGGGGATCGCGTGACCCTCCGGCCCGAGGCGACGCCGAGCATGGTGCGCGCCTACGTCGAGCACAATTTGGAGCAGGCGCTGGCCTCGGCCAAGCTCTACACGTTCGGTCCGATGTTCCGGTACGAGCGGCCGCAAAAAGGCCGGTACCGCCAGTTTCACCAGCTGGACGTCGAGGTGTTCGGTCTGACCGATCCCGCCATCGACGCGGAGGTGATCGATCTCGCCTGGTCGCTCATCAACGACCTCGGGATCCGCCGCGCCGAGCTCGTGATCAATTCCGTCGGCTGCAAGGATTGCCGGCCGCGTTTCCAGGAAGCGCTGCTGAAGGCCCTGGGCGACGATCTGCCGAAGCTGTGCGCGGATTGCCAGCGGCGCGCAAAGACGAACCCGTTGCGCATCTACGACTGCAAGGTGCCGGCGGATCAGCCGATCATCGATCGGCTGCCGCACTCGATCGACTACCTCGACGAGAGCTGTGCCGCGCACTTCGAGGGCGTGAAGTCGCACCTCGACACGTTCGGCATCCCGTGGCGCATCTCGCACCGGCTGGTGCGCGGGCTCGACTACTACACGCGCACGACCTTCGAGATCCTGGGACACGTCGCCTCGGCCGACGAGGTGGATGACCCGGGCTCGGTGGGCGCGCAGAACGCGCTGCTTGGCGGTGGACGGTACGATGGTCTGGTCAAGGACCTCGGCGGGCCGGATCGGCCGGGGATCGGCTTTGCGGCCGGGCTCGAGCGGCTGGTCCTCGCGCTGCCCGAGACCGCGCATCTCGACGCGCCGCACATCGCGTGCGTGGTCGCGATCGGCGACGATGGCCGCGTCGAGGCGCTGAAGCTGCTGCGCGAGCTGCGCCGCGCGGGGCTCGCGGCCGTGATGGAGTTCGAAGCGAGGAGCCTGCGCGCGCAGATGAAGCGCGCGGATCGGGTGAAGGCGCGCGTCTCGGTGATCGTCGGCGGCGACGAGCTGGCGCGCGGGGAAGTGACCTTGCGAGACATGACGACGGGCGACCAGCGCGCGGTGGCGCGCGCGGACGCCGTCGAGACGGTACGGACGGCACTGGCATGACAGACGTTTCGTCGACTTATCGAACGCACACCTGCGGTGAGCTGCGCCCGGCAGACGTCGGGAAGACCGTCGTGTTGCTCGGCTGGGCGCACCGCGTCCGCGATCTTGGCGGCGTGCTCTTCATCGACATGCGCGACCGGCACGGGCTGACGCAGGTCGTCGTCAAGAGCGGCAGCGCGGTGTCGGACATCGCGACCGAAGTGCGCTCGGAGTACGTGATTGCGGTGCGCGGCACGGTCGAAGCGCGCCAGCCGGCGACCGTCAATCCGAAGCTGGACACCGGCGCCGTCGAGGTCCTGGCCGCGTCGCTCGAGATCCTCAACGAGGCGAAGACGCCGCCGTTTGCCGTGAACGACGACGCGCCGGTCGCGGAGGACACGCGGCTGCGGTACCGGTATCTCGATCTGCGCCGGCCCGCGCTGCAGCACAACCTGATCCTGCGCCACAAGGTGACGCTCGCGGCGCGCCGGTACTTCGATGCGCAGGGCTTTCTCGAGATCGAGACGCCGATCCTCACGCGATCGACGCCCGAAGGCGCGCGCGACTACCTCGTGCCGAGCCGCGTGCACCACGGCGAGTTCTTCGCGCTGCCGCAGTCGCCGCAGATCTTCAAGCAGATCCTGATGATCGCGGGCCTCGATCGCTACATGCAGATCACGCGTTGCTTCCGCGACGAGGACTTGCGCGCGGATCGCCAGCCCGAGTTCACGCAGATCGACGTCGAAATGTCGTTCGCGACCGAGGAGCTGGTCTACGGCGTGGTCGAGGGCGCGATCACAGCGATGTTCGAGGCGGCCGGACACACGGTCGCGACGCCGTTCGCGCGCGTGGGCTACGACGAGGCGATGCGCGTGTACGGGTCCGACAAGCCGGACCTGCGTCCCGGCATGCCGATCGCGGACGTCAGCGTGGCCTTCGCCGAATCGGCGTTCGGGCCGTTCCGAGAGGCTGTCGCCGGCGGGGGAGTGGTCCGCGGCATCGTCGTCACGGGCGGCGCGACGTACTCGCGGAAGGATCTCGACGATCTGACCGAGCAGGTCCGCCAGCTTGGCGGGAGCGGCCTGGTGTGGGTGCGTCTCGTCCAGGGCGCGATCCAGAGCTCGGCGCTGAAAGTCGCCGGCGAAGCCCCGCTGAAACAGGCGTTCGAGGCGGCCGGCGGTAAAGACGGCGATCTGCTGCTCCTGGCGGCGGGCGAGACGTCGCTCGTCGCGCGCGTGCTTGGCCAGCTGCGGCTGATCATCGCGCGCCGGCAGAATCTGCTGCGCGCCGACGACTTCCGCTTCGTCTGGGTCACGGAGTTTCCGCTCTTCGAGTGGAACCCGGACGAGAAGCGCTGGGACTCGATGCATCATCCGTTCACGTCGCCGCGGCCGCAGGACGTCGGCCTGCTCGAGTCGGCCCCGAATCGCGTGCGCGCCCGGGCGTACGACCTGGCGCTCAACGGATCGGAGATCGCGGGCGGCAGCATTCGAATCCATCGCGCCGAGGTGCAGCGGCAGGTGTTTCGTCTGCTCGGCATCTCGGACGAGGACGCGCGCGCGCGATTCGGCTTCTTTCTCGACGCGCTCGAGTACGGCACGCCGCCGCACGGCGGCATCGCGTTCGGTCTCGATCGCATCGCGGCGCTGCTCTGCGGCGAAGGCTCGATCCGCGAGGTCATCGCGTTCCCGAAGACCGCGCAGGCGGTGGACCTGATGGCCGGCGCGCCGTCGGTCGTCGACGAGCGGCAATTGCGGGAACTGCATATTCGTATCCGCGATTAGGCCTGCCCGGCTTGAACGATCCAGGGCTGACATGAAGGGCGTGAAGGGAATGAAGGGCGTGAAGATTGCACGCCGTCATGCGCGCCGTCGATCTGACGGCCGCCTCCGGCGGCCCTGGCGATTGGGTGACGAGGGTCAGAAACAAGAGCGACGAACGAGCGGCTCCGCTCTTGTTTCTGACCCTCGCCACCCAATCGCGCCCGGCGAAGCCGGGCAGTCAGATCGACGGTGCGCACCGCGGCGTGTCCGTCCTTCATGCTCTTCATTTCCTTCATGACCTTCATGCCTCGTCTTGGGATCGATCTCGGCGGCACCAAGATCGCGGGCATCGTGCTTGCCGAGGACGGCCGCGTCTTGTGGGACGCGCGCGTCGCCACGCCGCGTGAGGACTACGCCGGCACGATCGAGGCGATCGCCGATCTGGTCGCTGCCGGCGAACAAGCGGCCGGCGGTCGGTGCACCGTCGGGCTTGGCATTCCCGGCGCGATTTCTCCCGCGACCGGTCTCGTCAAGAACGCCAACTCGACCTGGCTGAACGGGCGGCCGTTCCAGCAGGACCTCGAGCGCCGCCTGGCGCGATCTGTGCGGCTCGCCAACGACGCTAACTGCCTTGCGGTGTCCGAGGCGAGCGACGGCGCCGCAGCGGGCGCGCGCGTCGTCTTCGGCGTGATTCTCGGGACGGGATGCGGCGGCGGGGTGGTCGTGGGCCAGGACGTGATCACCGGGGCGAACGCGATCGCGGGCGAGTGGGGCCACAACCCGCTGCCGTGGCCCGAAGACGACGAGCGGCCGGGGCCGAAGTGCTACTGCGGGCAGCACGGGTGCCTGGAGGTGTTTCTGTCAGGCCCGGGGATCGCGGCCGACTACGCGCGCCGCGGCGGCGGGCCGTGCAGGAGCGAGGAGATCGTCGCGCGCGCGGATCGCGGCGAAGCGCTGGCGGCGACGGCGCTCGACGTCTGGGAGCGCCGGCTCGCGCGCGCGCTCGCGACGATCATCAACGTCCTCGATCCCGACGTCATCGTCGTCGGCGGCGGCCTCTCGCGTCTGGAGCGGGTTTACAAGAATGTTCCTTCGCAGTGGGGCGCCTGGGTGTTCTCCGATCGTGTCGTGACAAAACTCGTACCCGCGAAACATGGCGACGCCAGCGGAGTCCGAGGCGCCGCTCGACTTTGGTGAACCCGCGGAACCTGTCGAACTGGTCGAACCCGCCTTCGCCGCGACGCGGCTTCGGCGCGGCAAGCCCGTCGAACCAGTCGGTCGTGCTAATCTGAGATCCCGGATGCCCACCTCCGCCCTGCGCCGCATCACGATGCCCGACGAGGGGATCGAGACGCTGTTCGGATCGCTCGACGAAAACCTGCGAAGCCTCGAATCGGCGCTCGGCGTGCGCTTGAAGACGAGCGGCCACGATGTCGTGATCGAGGGCACGCCCGAGGCCGTGGCGCGCGCGGAGCGGGCGTTCGAGCAGCTGGGCGATTTGCTGCGCGAGGGCTACCGGTTCGCGCCGGGCGACGTCCGGACGGCGGCGCAGCTGCTCACGTCGCAGCCGACCGTCGAGCTCCACGATTTCTTCACCAAGGGCGCGCCGAAGGCGATCGGCCGCCGCCAGGTCGCGCCGAAGAGCGTCAATCAACGGCGGTACCTCGAAGCGATCGATCAACACGACATCGTGTTTGGCGTCGGTCCGGCGGGCACGGGCAAGACGTACCTCGCGATGGCGCAGGCGGTGGGCTATCTGCTCGCCAAGCGCGTCACGCGCATCATCCTGGCGCGGCCGGCCGTCGAAGCGGGCGAGAAGCTCGGCTTCCTTCCGGGCGATCTGCAGGAGAAGGTCAACCCGTATCTGCGTCCGCTCTACGACGCGCTCTACGACATGATCGACGCCGAGCGCGTCGAGCGGCTGCTCGAGCGCGGCGTGATCGAGGTCGCGCCGATCGCGTTCATGCGCGGCCGGACGCTGAACGACGCGTTCGTGATTCTCGACGAAGCGCAGAACACGACGTCCGAGCAGATGAAGATGTTCCTCACGCGCCTCGGCTTCGGATCGAAGGCGGTGGTGACCGGCGACATCACGCAGATCGATCTTCCGTCGGGCCGCGTGTCCGGGCTGGTCGAAGCGCTGAAGGTCATCGGCGGGATCGACGGCATCGCGACGATCTACTTCGACGATCGCGACGTCGTCCGCCACACGCTCGTGCAACAGATCGTCAAGGCTTACGAGACGTACGGAAACCAGACCAAGTCCTGAGATGCGGGCGCGTTCCGTTGGTCGCGGCTCCCGCTTGCGCGTCGTGATCACGGACGCTCAGGGGCGGCCTGTCGCGTCGGGCGGCGTCGGACGCTGGCTCGAGCGGGCGGCGCCGCGGACGGCGCGCGGGCTCGTCAGCATCGCGCTCGTCAACGACCGCGTGATTCGCCGGCTCAACCGCGTGCACCGCGGCAAGGACACAGCGACGGACGTGTTGTCGTTTCCGAACAGCCCGGGGCCGTTCCTGGGCGACCTCGCCATCGCCACCGGCGTCGCGCGACGCCAGGCGCGCGAGCACGGGCACGCGCTGAACACCGAGTTGCGTATTCTCGCGCTGCACGGCCTGCTGCACTTGCTCGGCTACGACCATGAGCAGGACGATGGCCGGATGGCAAAGGTGGAGGCGCGGTTGGGCCGGCGGGCAGGGCTGCCGCCGGCGCTCATCGCGCGCACGCCGCGAGGACGCCGATGACGGGCGTGCTCGTCTTCCTGGCCGCGTGCGGGCTGCTGTTCTTCGCGGTCGTCGAGACGGCGTTCGCGCTGCTCATGCGGCTGCCGCAGCGCATCGAAGCTGAGCGCGAAAGCGAAGGCGACCCGCTCGCCGCCTACCTCGATGACCCGCTCAAGTTCTTCGTGCCGGCGCGCATCATGCGATCGCTCCTGCTGGTGCTGTCGGTTGCGCTGCTGTCCGAGCCGATTGGCACGACGTGGGGCGGGATCATTTCGCTCTTTCTGAGCGGCGCGGCGATCGCGCTTGGCGTCGGTCAGGTGCTCCCGGCGATCATCGTGCGCCGGTCCGGATCGCCCGAGCGGGTGCTCGAGCTCTTCCTGCCGCTGTTCACGGCGGTGGCCAACGCGCTCGGGCCGGTCACGGCGCTCATCATCGCGCTGCTCGGCGGCGCAGGATCAGCTCGGCATCGCGCGCGATCCACGCGAGCTGGGTGTGGCGCTGCGGCAGATCATGTTGACGCGCGGCCGCAAGCTGGCGCT
>DATEGZ010000192.1:0-3991 GCA_035279905.1 Vicinamibacterales bacterium | reverse complement strand
ACAAGATGGACCTCGTGCATGCCGCCGCGAGCGGGTTCCTGCATACGCTCCGGCCCGGCGACCGCGGCGCGGTGGTCGCGTTCAGCGACAACGTGGACGTGCTGCAGACGCTGACCGCGGATATGGCGCGGCTCGGCGCCGCGGTCCAGGCGACGCACTCCCACGGCGGAACGGCGCTGTACAACGCCGTCTACATCGCGCTCAAGGAGTTCGGCCGCGCCGCGCACAGCCCAGGCGACGTTCGGCGCCAGGCGATCGTCGTGCTGACCGACGGCGCCGACACGACCAGCCTGGTGACCTTCGATGACGTGCTCGCGCTGGCGCACGAGATGGGCGTCAACATCTACACGGTCCGATTGCAGTCGGAATACGCGGTCCAGCGGGTCGCCCAGGAGGGCGGCCGCCGCTTTTTCTCGGAATCGGACTACGCGATGACGACGCTGGCGCGCGACACGGGCGCCGAGGCGTTTTTCCCGCCCCCGGCGCAGCTCAACGGGATCTATTCGGCCATTGCGAGCGACCTCGCCAATGAGTACTCGCTCGGCTACGTGCCCGGCAACACGCACGACGACGGACGCTTCCGCCGCATCATCGTTCGAGTGGTGACGCGCCCCGCTCTCCGCGCGCGCACCCGGCAAGGATATTCGGTGGGGTGGGGGCTGAGGGCAGGGACGACAAACCGAATCCCTAATCCCTAATCCCTAATCCCTGATATGGAAGGACCGTGTCAAACCAGCTCGTTGGTGATGTCAGGGCACTGGTAGTCAATGCGTTCTTTTTTCTCTTCGCTTCTGATCTTCGAGAGAACGCAGCATCGGAGGTGGCCGAGCCGGCGATCGCGACGGTTGATCACTCTGATATTCGCGGGTCGGAACCGCATAATCGTGATCCGTCGGGAGCTGCCTCGGACTAAGAGCGCGGGTCGAGCCCGGAGGCCCGCCGCATAGATTAGTCGAGGATTCTCCATTCCGTGTGCCTCTCGACCACCACCGTTACTGCGTTCCCTGCCCTCGTTCGGTCAGGCCGCGATTGGTGTCTTGTCGGCCGTCTGGGATTCCACGTGGACGCCAATGGCCCAAATGAATCCCAACAGTTCGCGGCCGATCGCGGTCACCACTTGTTGTTTACATTTCCCCCTGGCCAGAAGGGCACAGTAGCGGCCATGCAGTCGGTGCTGAGCCTTCCACGCGATCTCTTTCACCTCCGCACTGACGGTGGCCTGCCGCTTCCGGAGCGCGCTGCCTATCGCTGGCCGGTACCGATACGCCCAGGCCGCTTCGACAATGACGCGACGGAGATGGGCGTTCCCCGCTTTCGTAATTCCGCCGCGCCGCGTTCGCTGGCCGCTCGAATCCTCACTCGCGACCGCACCGCTGTATCCCATCAGCTGTCGCGGTTTCGTAAAGCGCGAGAGCTCGCCGACCTCCGCCGCAATTGTGACGGCGGTGACCAGCGCGATCCCGCGCAACGCCTGCAAGGCGTCGATCACCGCGCGCATGCCCGCCGGCGCGGTGTGGACGGCAGCGTCAATCGCGGTCTCGAGTCGCCCGAGGCGAGCGGCCACATGATCGACCTCGTGGATGTAGTCCACCAGCGTCGCTTCCTGCGCAGCCTGATCAAAGTGGACCGCGCTCTTCACCCACGCGAGGTGGGCCTGTGTCCACGCCTTCATTGTGGTCGGCGGTCGGCGGCCGTGCCGCAGCAGGAATTTGCCCAACCGATGGCGCGCGCGCAGTTGGTCCTTCTTCGCCGCTTCTCGCGCGCGGACGAGATCCCGCAGCGCTTCATGCGCCGCGTCGGGCACCCAGACCGGCGTCAAGTCGCCCGCACGATAACTGCGCGCGAGCTTCAGCGCGTCGCGACGGTCTGTCTTGACCCGATCGCCGGCTTTGACGGGCACCAACGTCGGCGCCACGACCTCGCACTTCACCCCGAGCGTTGTCAGTTGCCAATACACCACGTACCCCGTCGGGCCGGCCTCATAGCACACGCGCAGATGCTTGACCGGTCCGAGCTTCTTCACCAGCTTTCGGATCGACTCGAGTCGGTTGGGGATCACGCCCAACGACCGCACCTCCCCGCTTGGTTCCGCCGCCGCGACCGCAATCGTTTCCGCGTGGACATCAAGGCCGATAAATCGTACGTTGCTCATGACCGGCTCCTTCGCATGTGGCTCTGCGTTGTGGTCTCCAAATCGCAGCGTAACCCACGATGCTGCGAATCGGAGCCGGTCGTTCCATTGTGACTAATCCTGAATCACTAATCCTGAATCACCTAATCCTGAATCGCTAATCCTGAGTCGCCAATCCTGAATCTCCCCGTGACTCGACGATCCGCGATCTCGGATGCAGGATTCGCGACGAGGGATTCAGGAGCAGCGATTTCGATTCGAGCGTCACCGCTTCCCGAGACTCAATAGATTCGCCATCAGTCGGTACGCGCCGTCGACGCCGGCGGGCAGCTGGCGCCAGAGGCCGAGTCCTGTGTAGATCCACAGCCCGCTTCCCACGTGCGCTTCCACGAGCATTCCGGTCCTTGTCCCTGCATTGTACGGGAATGGATCCTCGCTGCTCAGCAGATCGACGTACTGCGGGTCGCGCTGCCCCATGAAATACGTCCCGCGCTCCTGCACCCACCCGCTCCAGGTGTCCGGACCGAGCTGGTTCGGCGTCGTAAAGATCGGATTGGCGGGATCGAGCACCTTCACGGGCGCGTTCTCGTCCGTGATGCGATCGGTCGACGTGTTCGCGGGATACGGCCCGTATTGCGCCTGGTTGAACTCGGCGCGCTGATACTGAACGATGACCACTCCGCCGTTCGAGGCGTAATCCAGGAGCCGCTGGTTGTGCGCGCGCAGATCGTCGCGCTTCTCGTATGCCCGCACACCCACGACGATGTCGTCGAGCTGCGAGAGATCGCCCGAAGCCAGCAGGTCCGGACCGACCATCGTCACCGACGGCCCGAGCTGCGCGATGGCGTCCGGCACCTTGTCGCCGGAACCCATGATGTAGCCGACCTTCAGGCCCGGCGCGATGCTCACGTCCATCGCCTTCACGCGCGTCGCCGCGGGCATCACGACCTGCCGCCGGTGAATGTGCGGGTACTCGACGACCTGGTAGCCCAGGTCGGACGAGGCGCCGTTCCCCGATGCCGCCGCGTGAAGCGCGAAATCGCCGGGCCTGACGTCCGCCGGCGGCACCACCTCGAACGCGACGGTCGTCTCCTCGTCCTCGCGCGCAAACTGCACCGGTTGCGACGCGGGACTCACGGTCCAGCCGTCGGGCGCGCTCAACGTCACCGCCACGCTCGCCGCCCCTTTCTGGTTGTTGCCGACGGTGACATGGATCGTCTTCCTGCCCGCTGACGCCGTCGACACCGGAACGATCAGAATGCCGGGATCGAGCCGGACGTTGTACGCCGGCGACACATTCAGCTGTGACCGCTTCTCGCCCGCCATGATGTCGGAATAGCGGTACTGCACGACGCGATCGACCGTCACGTCCGCGCCGCCGATCGTCAGCGCGAATGTCGCGTGGAACGGCGACGGCCGGAACGGCACGCCAAAGGGCACGTCCGGGTCGAAGTCGTAGCGCGCGGCGTCGGTGCGCGGCGTCCAGTACGGTGTCGAGAGATGCGTATTCGCCGGAATCGTGACGTCGGCCTTGCACGTCACGGCGCTCGTCAGCGCGCCGGCACATGCATCAGGGCTCGCGGGGCCCCACGCCCGCTCGCTCGCCGGGGCCGCAGGCGCTCCACGTGCGCCGTCGAATCCGCCGAGCGCGACGCTCTTCAGCGCGACCCCCTGCTGCGCGGGTCCCGCGTAGACGTTCACGGTCACCGCCTGGCCGGGGACGACGACGCCGTCATTGGCGAGCGCGTCGACGCGGACGCCTGCCGCCGCGATGAGCGCGTCCTGGAACTGGCGCTCTTTCTGCGCGAGGCGGAAATCGATTTCGTATGTCGCGGCGGCCGCGTCGGGACTGTCGGCGTT
>DATEGZ010000191.1:0-14681 GCA_035279905.1 Vicinamibacterales bacterium | reverse complement strand
CGCCGTGCTGCTCGCGACCGGCGTGGCCGACAACGTCGCGTCCGGCGCGGTCGTCCGCGTGCTGCCGGGTGCGCGCGGGCTGGACTCGCTGCGGCGCGACACCGAGCGGCCGCTCACGATCCTCACCGGCATCGTCGGCATCGTCCTGCTCATGGCGTGCGTGAACGTCGCGGGCCTGCTGCTCGCTCGCGGCGTGGCACGTCAATCCGAGCTGGCGCTGAAGCGCGCCCTTGGGAGCAGCCGCTTCCGTCTGGTGCGCGAGCTCCTGCTCGAGAGCCTGCTGCTCGCCGTCGGGGGCGGTATCGCCGGCGTGCTCGTCGCGATCGCGGCCAGCTCGATCGTGACGTCGATGTTGACGGACGGTCTGGGCGCCCGCGGTGTCGGCGTGTCACTCGACTGGCGGCTGCTCGCAACGACCGCGGCGCTCTCCTGTCTTGCGGGCCTGTTGTGCGGATGTCTGCCGGCGTTCCGATTCTCGAGGCAAGACGACGCCGCGTTTCTCAAAGCGCGGACGGCGGGGGCCGGGAGCGCGCGCCTCCGCACCGGACGAGTGTTGCTGGCGCTGCAGCTGGCCGTGTCGCTTCCGCTCGTCATCGGCGCCGGTCTGTTCTTACGCACGCTCAACAACCTCACCCACGTCGATCTCGGCTTCAATCCGTCCGGCCTCGCGCTCTTCGCGCTGGACCCGACAATGAACGGGCGGCAACCCGAGCGCGCGGGCGTCGTGTTTCCGCAGCTCCTCGAGCGCCTCGAAGCGCTGCCGGGCGTTACCTCGGCGACGCTCATCGAGAACGCGCTGATCTCCGGAATCATGTCGAACACCACGGTGACGATCGACGGGCAGAAGTGCCCGATGTACCTGAACGGCGTGGGTCCGAAGTACTTCGAGACCTTCGGCGTCCGTCTGATCTCGGGCCGCGCGTTCGGCCCGCAGGACCGCGCGGGATCCCCGCCTGTCGTCATCCTCAACGACGCGGCCGCGCGGAAGTACTTCGCCGGTCAGTCGCCGCTCGGCCGGTTCGTGCGCTGGGGATCGCGGGAGGTCGAGGTCGTCGGCGTCGTGTCGGACAGCAAGTACGACGGCCTGCGCAACGACATCGAGCCCACGCTCTTTCATCCGTACGAGCAATCCACCGGCGCCGGCATGCACGTCGTGGTCCGCGCGAGCGTGCCGCCGGGAACGCTGCGCGCGTCGATCGTGAAAGCCGTGGCGGACGTGGACCCGAGCCTGCCGGTCGTCGACTTCAAGTCGCAGACGGACCAGATCAGCCAGATGGTCGGCAAGGAACGCACATTCGCAGGCCTGCTGACGTTCTTCGGCGCGTTCGCGCTGCTGCTGGCGTGTCTCGGCCTGCACGGCGTGACGTCGTACTCGGTGACGAGGCGCACGAGCGAGATCGGCATCCGCCTGGCGCTCGGGGCGCGGCGCGGTCAGGTGCTGTGGCTGATTCTTCGACAGGTGTTCCTGCTGGCGATCACCGGGCTCGCGATCGGGATTCCGATCGCGTGGCTGGCGGGTCCGATCGTGCGGTCGTTCCTCTTTGGTCTGTCGCCGACGGATCCGCTCACGATCGTCGTGGCGTCGGCCGTGCTGCTGCTGGTCGCGCTCGGCGCCGGCTTCCTGCCCGCGCGCCGGGCCGCGCGTCTGAACGCGCTTGCGGCGCTCAGAATCGATTGAGGCTCTCGAGCTCGGCGTCGAACAGCTTCACCGCCTGGACCATCGTCTCGACCGCACGGACGTAGAAGTCGAACGTCATCGTGTCGTAGTCGTCGGTCGCCTTGTGATGCTGGGCGTAGTCCTCGACGCCGAAGTACAGCGCGGGAATCTTCGCCTGCATGAACGAGTAGTGATCGGAGTCTTTCGTCCAGTCCTCGACGTCTTTCTCGCTCGGGTTGTCGTGCCCGATGAGCAGCTTGACCGGCGCGCCTGCGGCAATCTTCTCGACGAAGGGCTTCAGCGCCGGCTGCAGGTACGTGCCGACGACGAAGAGCTTGTCGTTGGGGTCGCGGCCAATCATGTCCATGTTGAGATCGATCGCGAGCGTCGCGGCGTCAACCGGCGGCTGCTTCACGAACGCCGCGGATCCGCGCAGCCCCGCCTCCTCGGCGTCGAACGCGACGAACAGCAGCGAGTGCGCAGGAGGATGCGCGCTGAAGTACTTCGCCACGGCAAACAGCGCGGCCGTGCCGGACGCGTTGTCGTCGGCGCCGTTGTACACGACGTTGTTTCGCGTGCCGATGTGGTCGTAGTGGGCGGACACGACGATGTAGCGTTTCGGAGCGCGCGTGCCGTCGATGTGGCCGATTACGTTGACGCCGTGACGCTCGCCCTGCAGCACCGCCCGCCCGCCCGCCGCAAACGTGAACGGCGCAGCGTAGGACTCGCCAAACGGCGCGACACCCGACGCCTTCAGCCGCTCGATGACGTAGGCCCGGGCCTTCTCGCCGCCGGGCGTGTCCGCCTGCCGCCCCTGCATGTCGTCGGCGGAGAGGGTCTGCAGGTCACGGAGCAGCTGCGAGCTGTCGATGATCGCGCTCGGCCTCGCGGCTTGCCCCAGCGCCAGCACGAGCAGAATGACGGATCGCTTGATCACGGGGCCTCCGAACGCAGATTATCACTGGAGCAAGGCTCCCCTCGGAGGAGGACTCCATGAGACGGCTGCTCCTGATCGCCAGCGTCGTGGTCGTCGCGACCGGCGTGATGGCGACAACGTTTGCGAGTGCGACGTGGGTGTTGACGAACGGCCAGCGCGTGTCGGGCAACATCAACGTGCACACCGACGCGAAGATCAACATTGCCCGCGCCCAATTCGCCGTCGGGATGAGTGACGGCACGGAGCGTGAAGTGCCCGTCGACCAGGTCGCGTCCATCGAGTTCGTCGGCGGCGATCCGCCGATGACGGAGCTCGAGAAGCTGCCCGCCAGCGGCCACATGCTCGCGATGCGCGACGGATCGACGCTCAACGGCCGGCTGACGAACCTGATCAACGGCGAGTTCGTGCGGTGGCTGCACGCGGGCGGCAGCTCCGAGGACATTCCGATTCGCAACATCAGCCGTGTCTACATGAACACGGAGAGCGCCCGGCGCATCTATCACTACGTGCCGCCCGCCGCCGCACCCGCGGCCGCGACGCCGACGCCTGCGCCAGGCTCCCTGGCGGTTCCCGACGGCCCCGGGGTCATCGTCCGCGCGGACATCCCGTGGAACGACACCGGCATCACCGTCAATCGCAATGAGAAGGTCAGGTTCAAACCGTCCGGTCAGATTCGCTGGGGCGCGAACGCCGACATGCTGGCGGGCCCGTCAGGCAGCATTCTCATCAAGAATCCAGGGTTCCCGGTGCCGGCGATGAACGTGGGTGCGTTGATCGGCCGCGTCGCGACCAGCCGCGCGTTCTACATCGGCATTGGTGAGGTGCCCATCACGATGCCGGCCGCTGGACGGCTGCTGCTCGGTGTCAACGACAACGAGCTGCAGGACAACGCCGGCGCGTTTCGCGTGGAGATCCTGCGCAATCAGTGACGCTCGGGCTTGCCCGCCGTAGCCGCGGAGCGGCGAAGGCGGGCGCGCGCGATCGAGGTGGAACGAGGCAGCGCCAGATCGTCGCCGCGCGAGGCGAAGTATCGCGCCGTGGCCTCTGCGGGCGTGAGAAATGACACGTCGGCGAATCCGAATCCGCGCAACTTCGCCTCGAGCGACTCGGGCGTGAAGTACGACCGGAACGCCTCGCCCATCGCCGCCGCCATCTCCGCGACGCGCGTGGGCGTGTCGCGGAGCGGCGCAAACGTGAGCACCACCTCCGTGCCGGACGCGCCGCTCGCGATCACGCGCAGGACGTCGTCGATCGCCGGCTCATCGAGGTAGGGCGTCACGCCCAGCCACGAGAAGAACACGGGCCGGCCGGGATCGACGCCGGCCTCGCGCAGGCGATCGCCGAGCACGTCCGTCGCGAAGTCCACCGGCACGAAGATGAGATTCGCCGGCGATGGCAGCCCGGCGCGCGCCAGCCGCTCCTGCTTGTCGCCTTGGCTCGCGGGCTGATCGACCTCGTAGATCCGCAGCGCCGACGCCCACGCCGGCTGCCGCCACGCGAACGTGTCGAGCCCGGCGCCGAGCAGCACGTATTGAGTGACGCCGCGAGCCACCGCGTCCGCCAAACAGTCCTCCGCGAACCGGCTCCGCACGACGACGTGCGCGCGGAGTGCCGCAACTTTGGCGAGGGCCTCTGCGGCGCCAGGCGCGCCGAGCTTCGCGCGCGTGTCCGGATCGATCAGCTGAATGGCGATGTGGTCGTCGAGCACGAAGGGCGGGCGATCGACGACGAGATGCGCGGCGCGCAGCGCGGCGACGCCGACGGCCGTCCGGCTCGCGCCCGCCACGACGAACTACTTCACCGGCAGCACCCAGACGCTGCCGCTCTGGATCTGGCGCTCGAAGATCACGCGGCCGCCGCGAGGCGACCAGCTCGGATAGTTCACCCAGCCGCTCGGTGACGTGAAGCGCGTGAGCGCCCGGATCTCGCGCGTGCGCGCGGAGACCGCGTAGATGTTCCAGATTCCGGCGCGCTGGCCGGCAAACGCAATCCACTGGCCGTCGGGCGACCACGAGTGCGACCAGTTCTGTCCGCGCTCGGTCACGACCTCCTCGACCGCCCCGCCCTCGCGCGAGACGACGCCGATGCGGGTGGTCTCGCCGCGCTTGATCTCGACCGCGAGCCGCTTGCCGTCGGGCGACCATGACGGATAGCTCATCGCCTCCTGGTCATTGGTGATTCGGCGCGCCGGACCGGCGTCGAGCGGCCGAATCCACACGTTCATCAAGCCGTTGTCGTCGACCGTGTGGTACGCGATCTCATCGGACACCGGCGACAACCTGGCGTTGTGAATCTCGTTCACCTCGGCCGGTGGAACAGGCGCGACCGTCTGCCGGCGCGACTTGAGATCCACCCAGATGAACCGCGAGACGTTGTCCGTGGTCGCCACTGCCAGCACGCGGCTGGCGTCTCGCGCCCACACGGGCTGCCACACGTTCGCGTCGCTGACGAGCTCGCGATGCTGTCCGTTCTCGTCGATGACCCAGGACGCGGCCGGCTGGCCGACGACGACTTGATCGAAGACCACGCGACCGTCCGTCGAGTAGTCCGGATGTCCGGCCCGCACCGCGTCGTTGGTCAAGCGGACGGGCGCTTCCGTCGCGCCCGCGTCTGCCGACACTCGAAGCGACCACAAATTGTCGTCGTCCGTCTCGACCGCGTAGGCCAGCGTGCCATCGCGCGCGATCGTGAGCCCGTTCAAGCGGCCGGAATCCAGCGTCAGGATCATTTCCGCCGGCCCGTCAGCGGCACCCGAGCGCGCATCCAGGCCAATCCGCGAGATTCCCGCCCGACCGTCGTCGCCGAGCGAGGCCCAGTAGATCGCGTCGCCGCCCGGCCCCACACGAGGATGGGTGACCATGGCGGCCGTCGAGATTTTGGTGAGATGGCCGTCGACGATCGACTTGGTCCAGATCTCGTTCGCCATCATCGTCGTGAACACCGAGAACACGATCGTCTTTCCGTCGGGTGACCACGACGGCCAGCCCTGGCCTCCGCGCGGCTCGCCGAGTTTCGTGAAGGGACGCGCTTCCGATCCGTCGCGGCGGACCGTCCAGATCGTGGACTGACCGATCATGCCGCCTGAATCCGCCGAGTACGCCAGGCGCTCGCTGTCCTCGGACCACGACGGCTGCGCGCCGGTCTCGACGATCTGGCGCGGCTGGCCACCAGTCGCCGGCACGATCCACACGCCGCCGGGCGCTACCGCGTGATACGCGATCCACTGCCCGTCGGGCGACCACGACGGCTGGATGTTCTGACGGCCGTCAGAGGTGATCGCGATGCTGCGACTCCCGGGCACAAGACCGCTGACGTAGATCTCGAGGTTTCCGCTTACGTCCGAGACGTACGCGATCGATTTGCCGTCGGGTGAGATGGCGGGTTGCGCGTCGAACCCCGCGCGTGTCGTGATCCGGCGCGCCGGCGAGAACGTGAGCGGCCCGGTCGACGGCCGGCTCACCAGCGCCAGCCACACCGTGCCACCGACGACGGCGGTCGTCAGCAACGCCGCGATCCAGGTCCAGCGCGCGCGGCCCGGAGACGGGGCGGCCCCGGGCGCCGGCATCGCGCGGACGACGGGCCGATCTCCGGACGACCCTGAGCTTGTCAAAGGGTCGTCGCCCGTGACGGTCACGTCGGCGATGAACCGATACCCGCGCTTGGCCACCGTCTCGACGATGCGCGCCTCGCGGGCCTCGTCGCCGAGCGCCTTGCGCAGCTGCGCCACCGCGCGGGTGAGCACATTCGGCGTGACGAATGTGTCGTGCCAGACGGCGTCGAGCAGCTCTTCCTTGGTGACCAGGCGGTCGCGGTGCTCGAGCAGAAACCGGAGGACGTCGAAGGACTTCGGCTCGAGCTGCAGGTCCATGCCCGCCCGCCGGACGCGCAGGTGGTTCAGGTCGACCTGGATGTCGCCGAACTCGTAGACCGTCACGCGCGAGCCTCCAATAAAAAAGGCGGATCCTGGCTGCAGCTGCAGCGCGGCCAGGGACTCCGCCTACTCACGCGCCGGGAATGCACCTTGGTCGAGGCCCCTACTCCAAGCGCGGATGAACGGTACGAGTATGGGGCCCGTTTCTGAAGCGTGTCAATTGCCCGGGGGTGGACGTTTTCTCGCCCGGCAAGATCATCACGTCAATCCTCACGACTCCCTCACGACCTGCGGAGGGTCCGAAGCGCACCGTGAACCCATATGGTGCGCGTGTTCTGCTGCCTCCTCATCGCCACAGGCCTCGCGGTTACTCCCACGGTCGGACTGCACGCAGCCGGGTCGTTTACCCCGTTTACGGTCGACGCCGGGGGCGCGATCGTCATTCCGGTTCGGGTCAACGGCCACGGCCCCTACAAGGTCATCGTGGACACCGGCTCCAGCCGGTCGGCGGTGAGTAGCAGGCTGGCCGCAGGGGCCGGAGCCCCGGTGGTGGCCAGGACCTCGGTGGTGTCAATCGGCCAGGAGACGAACCGGCTGGTTGTCCACCTGGACCGGGTCGAGGCCGGTCCAGCGGCCCGGACTGACATCCTGGCGTCCGTCATCCCGGACCCGGACCTCAAGGCGATCGCGCCCGGTGTTGACGGGGTGCTCGGTCAGGACTTTCTGGCGGCGTTCGACTTCACGATCGACTACCGCCAGCGAACGCTTAGCTGGGAGGCGGACCCGGCGCTCTCGCGCCAGGCCGACCACCGGTTCAAGCTGCGCCCCGAAGAGGGCCGGTTCCTCGTCGCGATCCCCCAGGAGGAGGGACGCCATCGCGCCCTTCAGCTCGTGCCCGACAGCGGTGCGTCCGTACTGGTGCTGTACGAGCGCGACGGCCAGCTGCCCCTTTCGGTCGGCCGCGGCGGCCGGCCGCTGGACGTGGCCGGGCTCTCGGGCGGGCGCCGCGCCGTGCTGTCGACGTTGCCCGAGCTGCGAATCGGCGCGCTCGTCCTCCACGACGCTCCGGTCGTCGTGCTCACGGGCTGCGACGATGTCCCCGGCGCTGACGGGCTGTTGCCGCTCAGCCTGTTCGATCGCGTGACGTTTCTCACACGCGCAGGCGTCATCGTGCTCGGAAAATGACAACCGGAGTTTACGTTTTGCGTAAAAACGACCCCCGAGGTCGTTTCTTATTTCCACAACTAATCCCTCGTTGAACCCGTCGAATACGGACAGTCTCCCCGGGGGCGTTCATGGTCAATCTGCGCTTTGCCTTTCGGATGCTGTTCAAGGCGCCGTTCGTCACGGCGGTCGCCATCATCTCGCTCGCCCTCGGCATCGGAGCAAACGCCGCGATCTTCTCGCTGTTCAATCAGGTGCTGATGCGCCCGCTCCCGGTCGAACGGGCGAACGAGCTCGTGAATCTCGGATCGCCCGGGCCGAAGCCCGGCTCTCAGAGCTGCGGCCAGCCGGGCGGTTGCGACTACGTCTTCAGCTACCCGATGTTCCGCGATCTGGAAAAGCAGCAGACCGTGCTCACGGGCATCGCCGCGCACGTCCTCTTCGGCGCCAACCTCGCGTTCAACGGGCAGACGACGAGCGGCACCGGCACGCTCGTGTCGGGCAGCTACTTTCCGGTGCTCAACCTGCGGCCCGCGGCTGGACGGCTGTTCAACCCGTCGGACGATCTCCCGCCCGGCGAGCCGCACGTCGTCGTCCTGAGCCACGCGTACTGGCAGAACGGGTTCGCGGGACGGCCGGACGTCGTCGGCGAGAAGATGACGATCAACGGACAGTCGATGTCGATCGTGGGCGTGGCGCCGGAGGGTTTCCGCGGCACGACGCTCGGCGCGGAACCGAAGGTGTTCGTGCCGATCAGCATGCGCGCCCAGATGATTCCGTTCTTCAAGGGCTTCGAGAATCGCCGGAGCTACTGGGCGTATCTGTTCGGGCGGCTGAAGCCGGGCGTCACGATTGAGCAGGCGCGCGCGTCGCTCAACGGGCAGTACCAGGCGATCGTCAACGGCGTCGAAGCCGCCGAGCAGAAAGGCATGAGCGAGGCGACGCTCGCGAAATTCAAAGCGAAGGTCCTGACGCTCGAGAACGGATCGCGCGGCCAGAGCGAGGTGCACGCCGAAGCGCGGGCGCCGCTGACGCTGCTCTTCTCGGTGACGGGCGTCGTCTTGCTCATCGCGTGCGCGAACATCGCCAACCTGCTGCTGGCGCGATCCGCCGCGCGGTCCGGTGAGATGGCCATCCGGCTGTCGATCGGCGCGAGCCGCGGCCGTTTGATCGCCCAGCTGCTCTTCGAAGCGTGCGTGCTGGCCGTGCTCGGCGGCGTCGCCGGCCTGCTGGTCGCGCGCTGGACGCTCGGCGGCATCGCGGCCATGCTGCCGGCCGACGCAACCGAATCGCTGTCGTTCTCGCTCGATCCGGCGATTCTCCTGTTTGCGACCGCGCTCTCGATCGGCACAGGCCTCTTCTTCGGGCTGTTCCCAGCGCTGCACAGCACGCGGCCCGACCTCGCGTCGACGCTCAAGGACAACACGCGGTCGTCAGCCGGCGCGAAATCGGCGGCGCGGTTCCGCCGGTCGCTGGTGATCGCGCAAATCGCGTTGTCGATGGCGCTGCTCGCGGCCGCGGGGTTGTTCACGCGGAGCCTGCTCAACGTGAGCCGCGTCGATCTCGGCATCAAGATCGACAACATGGTCACGTTCGGCGTCTCGCCGCAGCTGAGCGGCTACGATCCGGCGCGGACGCGCGCGCTGTTCGACCAAATCGAAGATCGTCTGCGCGCGCTGCCCGGCGTCTCCGGCGTGACGATCTCGATCGTCGGCCTCCTCGTCGGCAACAACTACGGCCAGGGCGTCTCGGTCGAAGGGTTTCAGGCCGGTCCGGACACGGACACCGGCAGCCGGTACGACGAAGTGAGTCCGGGCTTCTTCAGGACGATGGGGATTCCGCTGCTGGCGGGCCGTGAATTCACGCGCGCGGACGTCCTGGGCGGACGCAAGGTCGCGATCGTCAACGAAGCGTTCGCCGACAAGTTCAAGCTCGGCAGGAATGCCGTCGGCAAGCTCATGGCGCGCAGCGTGGGCGATGCCGTCAAGCTCGAGATCGAAATCGTCGGCTTGTCGCAGAACGCGAAGTACAGCGAGGTGAAGGACAAGATCCCGCCGGTGTTCTACGTCCCGACGCAGCAGGACGACCAGCTCGGCTACGGCACGTTCTACGTGCGCTCCGCAGGCGATCCGGCGCCGCTGCTCAAAGCGATCCCCGGCGTCATCTCGAGCCTCGACGCGAATCTGCCGATCGAGAACGTGCGCACGATGCCGCAGCAGGTCCGCGAGAACGTCTTCCTCGATCGAATGATCACGACGCTCTCGGCGGCGTTCGCGATCGTCGCCACGGTGCTCGCGGCGATCGGCCTCTACGGCGTGCTCGCCTACACCGTGGCGCAACGCACCCGGGAGTTCGGCTTGCGGATGGCCCTCGGCGCCGATCCGGGGCGCGTGCGTGGCATGGTTTTGTGGCAGGTCGGCTGGATGACGCTCATCGGGGGCGTGGTCGGCCTCGCCCTGGCAGTCGGCGTCGGCTTGCTCGCCGGCAACCTCTTGTACGAGATCAAGGGCTACGACCCGACGGTGCTCGTGATCTCCGTCGTCGCGCTCAGCCTCGTGGCGCTCGGCGCGGGTCTCGTCCCCGCAATCCGCGCGTCGCGCATCGACCCGATGCGCGCGCTCCGCTACGAGTAAGCCCGTACGCGACAACACCGGCACCTCGCATCCGCGAGGCTGCCGGTGTCGTGACGCCTGAGTCGGCAGTCTGTTCGACTACCTCACCACAGGCATCGTTCCCTGATACGGAATCACCTGGTTCGGCACCACGGTGACGTCAAACGCGAGCGGCTCGCAGTTCTCGGCGCGGAGCTCGACGTGGTGCACGCCCGAGCGAAGCGTGAGCGGCGCGGCCTGCGGCCCGAAATCATACGCCGCACCCACATACCGGCCGTCGATGAACACCGCGGCGTCATACGGCTGCATGTCGAAGCTGATCCCGCCGTAACTCGCGCCATACGCGACGCCCAGCCCGAACGTGCCGACGGCGTACGGGTTGTACCAGGTCGGATACGCCACGGGGTACCCAACGCTGAACCCGAAGCTGATCGAGAAGTGCGGGTGGAACGCGTAGTACGGGTAGTAGCCGTACGGATACGCGTAGTACGGACGGCCCACCACGATCGGCGCCGCGTAGTAGTACGGGTACCCGTAGTAACCGTAGTAGTGGCCGCCGTAGTAGTAGTGACCGCCGCCGTAGTAGTGACCGTGTCCTGGCGTCGCCACGACGTAGCGCGGCGCGACGGATCCGCGCGGCACGGCGTAGCCGTTGTAGCCATTACGCGGTCCAACGGCCTGCGGGCCGACGGCGCCACGCGGCGCCACAGATCCGCCCTGCACCCCTTGGGGAACTCCACGCGGAACGGCCTGCCCGAACCGCGACTGCGACTGCGGCGCGCCGGCTTGCGGTCCGACGCTGCGCGCGCCCGGGAAACCCTGTCTCACTTGCGGCGCGGCCTGCTGAGGCTGCGCCTGTTGCGCCATTCGCGGAAGGAACGCCGATCGCGACTGCTGCTGTGGCTGGGCGACCGGCGCGGCCTGCTGTGGTGGCGCCGCGGTCATGCGCGGCTGAAATGTCCCGCGCGGCTGCGCCTGCTGTCTGGCGGCCTGCGGCGGCGGCGCGTTGCGCTGACCACCGCCCTGCTGTCCACCACCCTGCTGACCACCGCGTTCATTCCCACCGCGGCGGCTGTGTTGATCGTCGGCCCAGGTGGGCGCGGCGATCGCGAGCGCAGTCACAACAATGATCGGAGTGAGCAACGTGCGGATGTTGAGTTTCATGGCCATCCCCGATTCTTCCTTCAATTTATTCCTCACCCCGGGCTAACGCAAGGACCTTGCCAACCCGTCGGGCGGATTCCGGCCGATTTCTGATGCCTCAACGTGAGCGCATCCGGCGCAGGCGTCCCCTTCAAGAGACGCCTTGTTGCCAACTCCAGTGGACTATTTGAGCTTCGCGACGAGGGCCTGGAACCGCGGGTCGTCGCGGAGCGAATCGTAGTCGGGGTCGTGCATGATCCAGTCGCGCTTGCCGTAGCCGCGCGCGAAGGTCTTTTGCAGCAGATCGATCGCCGCGTCCTTCTGACCCGTCAGCGCGTGAAAGCAGACCGCGTTGACCAGCACGCCTTGATCGTCCGGATGCATCTCGAGCGATCGTTGGGACCACTGCCGGGCGCGATCTCCCTGGCCGTCCCGCAGCAGCATGCCGGCGCCCATCGACAGCGCGCGCGCGTCGTTCGGATCCAGATCGAGCTGCCGCTCGGCCCGTCGGATGCCCTCGCGAGTTGCGATCACGGCTTCCTCGTGGCGGCCGAGCATGTCGAGCGACTGCGCCATGAGCGCCAGCGTCTGAAAGTCCTCGCGCCGCACGTCGCCCGCCTTGCCGAACAGCTCGACCGACTGCTCGATCCGTCCCGCGGCAAAGGCCGTCCGCCCGTAGAGGTAGTACGCCTCGAACAGGTTGGAACTGAGGCGGCTCGCTTCCTCGAACTCGCGCGCGGCGGCGTCGTACTCCCGGCGCGCCGACAGCACGAAGCCTCGCGACGCGTGCGATTCGGCGAGATCGGGGGCGAGCTCGAGCGCCCGGAGGCTCGCGCGGTCGGCTGCCTCGAGGTCGGCCTCGCGGCTGCCCCACCACTCGAAGAACCACGAATACGTGTCGGCGAGGCCCGCCCAGGCCGGCGCGTAATTCGGGTCGATCTCAATCGCGCGCTCGAACATGGTCTTGGCCTGATCCAGCGTGGCCTTTTGAAACTGGTGCTGGCGTTGCCGCCCGCGCAGGAAGTACTCGTAGCATTCGACCGCGGTTTCCGGACGCCGCAGCGCCTTCCGCTCGCTCGGCGTCAGAATGCCGCGAAGCGCCGTCGCGACGCGCTCGGCGATCTCGTCCTGAATCGCGAAGACATCGGCGACCTCGCGGTCGAAACGCTCGGACCAGCGTTGATACCCGGTCGCGACCTCGACGAGCTGGACCGTGATGCGGAGACGATCGCCGACGCGCCGCACCCCGCCTTCGAGGACGGTCGCGACGCCGAGCTTCGCGCCGGCCGCCTGGATGTCCGTCCCGGACGAGCGGAAGAGAAACGACGAGCTGCGCGCGGCCACACGCAAACCGTCAACCCGCGAGAGGGCGTTGATGAGCTCGTCGGCCAGGCCGTCGCAGAGCCAGTCCTGATCGCGCGTCGCGCTCATGTCGGCGAACGGCAGCACGGCAATCGAGACGCCCGCCTGGGCCGCGCGCGGCTCGGGCGCGGCGGGCTTCTCGCGCTCGTCTGAAAACGACTCGAGCGCGAACGCGAGATCGCTCGCGTTCTGGAACCGATCCGCGGGGTCCTTCGCCAGACACCGCTGGATCACGCGCGCCAGCCCGCCCGGCACCAGGTGCGCCGGGAGCGTGGCCGGCGGATCGTGCAGGACCGCCGCCATCGTCTCGACGACGCTGGGCCGGCGGAACGGGCCGGCGCCGCTCACCATCTCGAACAGCGTCGCGCCGATGGCGAAGATGTCCGCGCGCGCGTCGAGCGGCTCGCCGCGCAGCTGCTCGGGCGCCATGTACGCGGCGGTGCCGACCACCGAGCCCTCGTCGGTCGCGAAGCGCGTGGTGTCGGTCGCGCGGTTGGTCTCGGGACGAAGCTTCGCGAGACCGAAATCCAGAATCTTGAGCGTGCCGCTCCGCGTGACGAACAGATTGTCCGGCTTCAGATCGCGATGGACGATGTGAACGGCGTGCGCCGCCGCGATGCCGCGCGCCAGCTGGAGTCCGAGTCCCACCGCGCGCGACATCTCCAGCGGCTTGCCGCCCGCCAGAACCTCGCGCAAGCTCTGCCCTTCGAGCAGTTCGGTGACGAGGTACGGCCGGCCCTCGTGCGTTCCGACGTCGAAGATCGTGACGATGTTGGGATGCGAGAGCGCGGCGGTGGCCCGCGCCTCCCGCTCGAAACGCGCTTGTTGCTCCTCGTCGGCGGCGCCCGTGATGACTTTCACGGCGACGTCGCGGCCGAGCCGATCGTCGCGCGCGCGATAGACTTCGCCCATCCCGCCCGCGCCGACGAGCGAGACGATCCGGTACGGTCCGAGCGTCTGGCCCGGCTGCAGCCGCATGGATACCTCATACTAGTGCCGTTCCCCAGGCTGGAGCCACGATGAGCGCGATTGGACAGGACGTCCTCCATGCGTTCCGGGTGTTTCGGCGATCGCCGCTGTTTTTCGGCGGGATTCTCGCGACGCTCGCGTTGGGCATCGGCGCGAATGGCGCCGTGTTCGGCATTCTTCGCGCGGTGCTGCTCCAGCCGCTGCCGTATCACGATCCGGATCGGGTCGTGATGGTGTGGCGATCGCCCGAGCGCGCGCCCGCCGCGACGCACGACGTCCTGCGGCCCGCCGTACGCCGCGCCACGCCAACCGGCGACCAGGTCGAGCGCCTCCACACTCGAGCGAGCGACGCGTTCGCCAGCCTTGCGGTGTACCGGAGCTGGCAGGGCAATCTCGAAGCCCAGTTCGACCTGACATTGTCCGATCACGCCGAGCGCCTTCGGGGAATGCTCGCGACGGCGAACTTCTTCGACGTGCTCGGCGTGACGGCCGCGGAAGGCCGCGTGTTCACGGCGGCAGATGCCGCGTCGAACGAGCCGGTCGTCGTCTTGAGCTACGCGCTCTGGCAGCGCGCGTTCGGCGGCGACCGATCGATCGTCGGCCGGCCGCTCACGCTCATCGTCGGGCGGCCGCGCCGCCCGGAGGTCTTCACGGTGCTGGGCGTGCTGCCGCGCACGTTCCGTTTCACGTATCCGGACGAAACGGAGGCGTGGGTCATCCATCCCTGGTCGGAGATGAGCGGTCCGACGACGGGATTCTGGGCGGTGGCGCGCCTCGCGCCCGGGATGTCGCTGGCGGCCGCGCAAACGCGGGTCGCCGCGATTCCGACGTCGCTCGACCCGCGCTTCAACACGCCGGAGCGTCGCGAGATCTTCAACCTTCAGCCGATCACGGACTGGGTCGTCGGTGAAACGCGGCCGTCGATGTGGCTGCTCGGCGGCGTCGCGCTGCTCCTGCTGCTGATCA
>DATEGZ010000190.1:0-3349 GCA_035279905.1 Vicinamibacterales bacterium | reverse complement strand
GGCTATCCCGAGCCGTTGTGGGACAAGGAGACCGGACACATCGATCGCGCTGTGATCGACTACATGCGCGAGCACGGGTACGATCTCGAGGCGTACCTGGCCAAGAACTGGAGCAGCGTGGGCCCGGATCTCGTGGACAAGATTCACGTCGACGTCGGGGACATGGACAACTTCTATCTGAACCTGGCGGTGATGGATCTCGAGCACTTCCTCGAGTCGACGACGTCGCCGCACGTGCCCGGGGTATTTCGGTACGGGCGTCCGGAAAAGGGACACGGTTGGCAGCACGTGACTAACGCGGGGTTGATCGATGAGATGGCCGCGGCGATCACGAAGCACGCGCCGCGTGGCGCGAACACGAGCGCGTGGAAGTACTAGGCGGCGATTGACGGGGCGGGATCGACGAATGACGTTCGGGATGAGCGCCGAGGTGGCGGCTGTTCGGGGACACTCGGCTCCAGCGAGGGAATAGGCTGTCCGAGGTCGTCAGCCTAACACGAGGCGTGTGGGGAACGATCGGTATCGCAAACCAGAGCAGCCATTGGACTTGGGTGGACCGGCGCTCGTTTGTGGTGCGCGTGTTAGACTGCAGAGCGATTGAGCATTGGCCTGCTGTGCAGTCTATCACCGCAGCCTAACACGCGTTAGATGGCTGACCAACCTCCTCGAGCCTCCTCCAGAGACGTGTTCCGAGCGTGTTCCCAAATGGCTTGACAGCCGGGCAACGCTCCGATACTGTTCCCGGAACACTCAGGGAACACGGAGATAACATGCCTGCTGTCCGCTACACAGCCACCCGCGTCCGCGATGAGGGCCGCGATCGGTATTCGGTCATTTTCCGCCACCCCGTTCGGCTGGACTCTGCGGGTCGCTCGGGTCGTCGCGTCAAGCGTGGGCTGGGTACCACCGACGAGTTCGAGGCCGATCGAATCGTCGCCCAGATCAACGAAATCCTAGGCGATGAACAGTACTGGAATCTGACGGCACGGCCGACTGCCACTGCCCGGTTTCATGAAAAGGCCGTCTCGGCGTTCTACGACGGCATGGAACCACGAGCCGACGGCTCCTCGCGGGATTGGCGGGATGCGCTTTTGCCGTTGCCTCAGGGAGGCGGCTACCGGCAAATCCTGATGCTCGGAACAACCGGGGCTGGGAAGACAACGGTTGTTCGACAGATCCTCGGGACTCATCCAGTGCGTGAGCGGTTCCCTGCCGCCTCGACTGCCAAGACCACGACAGCAGATACGGAAGTGATCGTCGCGCCGGATGGTCCGTTCCGCGCGGTCGTCACGTTCGTGCCGCGCGATGAGGTGATGGACCGACTGCTCGACTGCGCATCGAGAGCGGCGCTCGCCATTCTGCGGAACGCGCCAGAATCGGAAATCCGACGACTTCTCTTGGACCACGAGGACCAGCGTTTTCGCTTTAGCTATGCGCTCGGGCGAGCAACCGGACAGCTTGTCTCGTCTCCAGACTCCTTCGCTGAATTCGACGAGATAGATCCCGACTCTGAGGATGGCGACTTCGACGCCAAGCCTGAAACGCTGAAGGTCGACCTTGCGGAAACCAACGCGGTTATTGGCCGCATGCTGGTAACTCTGAAGGACCTCGTGCGCGATCACGAGGCGCAGGCGCGAAGCCAGCTCGGGGTGCGAAGTGTGAGCGATGAACGTGTGGCCCAGGAGATCCTAGAAGAAGAACTCGACGCTCTGCTCCGAGCTGACGAGCGCTTCAACGATGGTGTCGACGAGATCCTACGGGAGATAGAGAAACGGTTTGGGTCTCTCGATCAGGGAGAGTTTTCCCGCGACCAGCAGGCTTGGCCGCGAACGTGGTCGTACGAAAGCGAGGACCGTCGCATGTTTCTCCGATTGGTGAATCGGTTCGCCTCAAACTACGCTCCCCTGTTCGGCCAGTTGCTCACGCCCCTGGTTGACGGCATCAGGGTTCAGGGTCGCTTTTCGCCATCGTGGTGTCCGAACGAACATCCGCCGCTCGTACTTGTCGATGGCGAGGGCCTTGGCCACACTCCCCGATCCTCTGCGTCGATCCCGACGGCGGTCGCACGCAGAATCGAGGAAGCCGACACGATACTACTCGTAGACAGCGCTGCCCAACCCATGCAGGCAGCGCCCGCCGCGGCAGTTCGGTCGATCCTCACGTCAGGAAACATCGCCAAACTTGTTTTTTGCTTCACTCATTTCGATGCAGTCAAAGGCGACAACCTGAGGTCGGCAGGCGACCGCGCTCGCCACGTGATGGCCTCGGTGGAGAATCTCGTCGCCGTGGTCCGCGACGAGTTCGGTCCGCGATCCGAGCGAGTGCTGCGCCGCCAACTCCAAGAGCGACGGTTTTTCCTGGCCCATACTGATCAGATCCTCGATTCGACCACGAAGCTTGGGGAGCGAACGACGGAACAACTCCGCCGCCTCCTCACGCTTCTGACCACACCGGATGATCAGCCGAACCTGGGAGCCTCGCGCCCGGTGTATGACAAGGCCAACGTCGTACTCGCGGTCGCATCGGCAGCCACTTCGTTTCACCGCCGCTGGCGAGCGATTCTTGGCATTGCATTTCAGCCCGACGTTGATCGAGAACATTGGGCACGCGTCAAGGCGCTGAACCGCCGGTTCGCGGAGGGTGCAGCCGACCAATACAACCATCTTCGGCCTTCCGCCGACCTCCGCGAGTTGCTCAAGGATGCGATTTACAAGACTCTCGAGAAGCCTCTCCGGTGGCGAGGGCCCGTACCGGATGATGACACGGTTACGACGGTCATCAATGAGATGTCCCAGGCGGTCGCGAAACGCTTGATCGATGTGATCTACGAGCGGCTGTCGGTGCGACCAACTGATGCGTGGCAGGACGCCTACGCGCTTCGAGGCCCGGGATCCACATTCGAACGTGCAACGACGATTTCAGATGGAGTCTTTAGCCGGCACGTACCCATTCCTGGCTCGGCCGCATCCCCGGATCAGAACGAGTTTCTGCACGCCGTCATCCGCGTTGTTGAGGAAGCTGCGGCGGAGATCGGGGCGGAGCTCGCCTGACTCTTAGCGCGCGGCAGCCCAACGTTGCATAAAGCTGACGGGCGATCTGAGGAAGCGGCGGCTTCGCCGCCGCATTTGATAAATTCGCCCGCAGCTTATGCTCGGCGTTGGGCGGACATACTCTTGGCTCTCGAGAGGGGCCCATGAATCGTCGCCATTTTCTCGGCAGCGCGGCGATACTCCTTGCCGCACCACGGTTTGCGCGACGGCAGCGCCCACGCACGCGGCTCGTCCTACTCGGCACCGCGGGCGGCCCGCGGCCGCGCACGACGCGGTCGGCGCCCGCTCAGGCGATCGTG
>DATEGZ010000189.1:0-3708 GCA_035279905.1 Vicinamibacterales bacterium | reverse complement strand
GGCTATCCCGAGCCGTTGTGGGACAAGGAGACCGGACACATCGATCGCGCTGTGATCGACTACATGCGCGAGCACGGGTACGATCTCGAGGCGTACCTGGCCAAGAACTGGAGCAGCGTGGGCCCGGATCTCGTGGACAAGTTCACGTCGATGTCGGGGACATGGACAATTTTTATCTGAACCTGGCGGTGATGGATCTCGAGCACTTCCTCGAGTCGACGACGTCGCCGCACGTGCCTGGGGTGTTTCGGTACGGGCGTCCGGAAAAGGGACACGGCTGGCAGCACGCGACTAACGCGGGGTTGATCGATGAGATGGCCGCGGCGATCACGAAGCACGCGCCGCGTGGCACGGCCACGAGCGCGTGGAAATACTAGACCGGAGAATGTCGGCGCACGGTCGACGAATGACGTTCGGGCTGAGCGCCGAGGCCGCGGCTGTTCGGGGGCGCTCGGCTCCAGCGGGGGAATAGGCTGTCCGAGGTCGTCAGCCTAACACGAGGCGCATGGAGAACGATCGGTATCGCAAACCAGAGCAGCCATTGGACTTGCGTGGGACCGGTACTCGTTTGTGGTGCGCGTGTTAGACTGCAAAGCGATTGAGCATCGTCCTGCTGTGCAGTCTATCACCGCAGCCTAACACGCGTTAGGTAGGCACAGGCATCACGAAGGCATGAAGACAACGTCACAATTTCCTCCTCCGACCAACTTGGGTAATCGGCTCGCTTTGCGAGCTGCAATTTGGGAGGACTTCGAAGGTGTACCTGTTGCAGTGGGCGCTTGGCGGGATCCTTCCCTCGAGATGCGGGAGAAACTTACCGAGGCCCTGCGACTCATCGCCCGCTTCGCGCCGGCGCAATTCAACCGCCTCCTTCAAATGTCGCGCGGAATCTTTCTGACGCGCTTGCACACTGCCGATGCCGCGTGGCGCCCAGACCTCCATGCATGCCTTCTCGACACGGACTACCTGGGATCCGAGCGAGCTTCTGCGCCAGCTATCGCGGCAACAGTCATCCACGAACTTACTCATGCCCGCCTCCTGCGTCTGGGCGTAGCAAATTCAAGAGAGCGCAGAGCACGCACTGAGCGAGTTTGCCACATGGCCGAGCGACGACTTCTGACGCTGCTACCTGACTCTCCTGAGCGGACATTGGCACTTGTCGCGATCGAGGATCGCACGGCTCTCGATGCGAGCTTCTGGAGCGATGAGGGCGACCGTGCGCGCGATGCTTTCTACCCGTGGTACATCAGGACTCCACGCGCCATCTTTGGTGCTCTTCGCAGACTATATCATCGAGATCACGGAGCGCCTACCTAACGTGCGTTGCAGCGGCCGAGCGGCTAAGGTAGCGGCGCCTGCGGCGCCGCATTCTATTGGATCGCTCGCCGCTGAACTTGGGCGTTAGACGACACATTCCGCTTCTCTTGCCGAGCTCCGCGACGTCTCATTATGCCCGACTCGACACCGTCGCCACCTGCCGAATGCCCCTTCTGCGCGATCGCGGCGCGTCCTGACCTGGCCGTCACGCTCTACGAAGATCCTGATGTCGTAGCGTTCCTCGATCGGGGAGCCATTCGACCCGGCCATACGCAAATCATCGCGAGGCAGCACGTGCCGACCTTTGAAGCGCTCTCGCCGCGACTCCTGAACAAGATCACGGCGTTGGGACAGCAACTAGCTCGAAGAATGAAGGACGTGTATCGCGTTGATCGCGTCGCATTCCTTTTCACGGGCGGTGACGTCGCGCATGTTCACGCGCATGTTGTTCCGATGCATGCCAAAACGGATATCACTTCGGCGCGATACATCGCCGAGTCCGAACAGCTGACCTGGGGGAGCGCGCATCTGCTGCAGGACCGTGAGTCGCTTCTGGCCGTGCGCGCCGACCTGGGGTTCGTCGCAGACGCCCTGCCTTGATGCCCCTGCTTCATCTCGCGTGTCGTCTAACGAACGCTGCACTGACAGCCGATCTTCTGATTGCGCCGGCTTCGCCAGCGCTTTATTTGACTCGGCTGCAGCTGAGCTAAGGCGTTAGGCTTCAACAGATTCCCTCATTATGCAAACGAGCTCGGTCCCAACATATCTGGACTGGCAATTCTGGGCGGCGATAGTCGCGCTGCTGGCGCTCGTTCTGTCACAGCTCCCGCCGGTTCACTTGCTGCTGCGACGCGCGCGACTGGGCGTCGAGCTCTATTCCCGCGTTCAGCTCTTTCAAAAGGTCGGCAACCCTAACGTCCAGCTTCACGTCATCCTCAGCAATCTTGGCGGAAGACCCATTCGGGTCCGAGCGCTGACGATGCAGCTGCGCAGAAATGGGCAGGATTTGTGCACCCTTCCTGCGCAGAACTATTTGCCAACGCCCGGATCGTCTCAAACGGTGCTTTTTACACCGTTTTCCATCAAACCGAATGAGGAGTGGGCGAACATTGTAACCTTCCTCAACTACTTTGCCCGCGAGGATGAGAAGAAGTACCGCGCCGCGGAGCGAGCCATCAAAGTGGACATCGCGGAGAAGCGGAAGGCGCTGGTGGACGACAAGGTGTTGGTGGAGGCAGATCCGCGATTAGTTGCCCCGTTCACAGAGATGTTCGCCAAGTGGTTCATATGGAAGCCGGGCGAGTACGAGCTTCGAGTCAACGTAAAGACCGACTCCGATCGTTCATCGGTGACGAAAGCTTATCGCTTCACGTTGTTTGAATCGGACTCGGCGGACTTGGAATCGGACAAGGACGATTTCAAGAGCGGCGATGGCATCTATTGGACCTCGGGAAATCACTCGGGAGTGCTCGTTCAAATTACCGAGGCCTGAGACGACCGTTCTCGATCCGAGCGCCTGAAGCCTAACGATCGTTGAACCTGACGGCCGATCTAAGGATTGCGCGTGCTACGCACGCGCTTCTATTTGACTCGGCCGCAGGTTAACTCGGGCGTTAGATGGCAGACGGCTTCTCGTTCATTCGACATTCCTCGCCCGACGGACTCCGATGCGTGCCGCCGATGATGCCCAAGCCGAGCTCTTCGCGTACACGCTAGCACGCGGAGGCCCCGCGTTTGTACACCAGCACGCAGTCGACGCGCTCTGCGCACAGCAGGCGGATGCGCGGACCACTCCGATGCAGCTGACGTTCGCGTTGGTCGGCTTATGCCTGCATGTCGAGCGAGGCTATACCGGCCGCCAGGTCCAGCGTGTGCACGCAGCATTGGCGCAGCGCAGGCCGTTCACATGGCCAGCTTTCGTCTTGCCGCTCTCCCGCGGGGCCGTCAGGGCCGCGGACGTGGTGGAGGCGCCTGCCGGGCCGGCGCGCGACGCAGCGATCAGCGCCTGGTGCGCCGAGATCTGGACGACCTACCGGGATTGCCAAGGCGTAGTACTCGATTTCCTGCGCGCACACGATATCTGATGATAGGTCGATCCTGGCGCGATGCCGTCTAACGTTGCAGCTGGCAAAGGATCGCTATTGATTGTGCGCGCTCCGCGCGCACTCTTATTCGAATCCTTTGCAGTTGAACTCGAGTGTTCGGCGGACTTACTACTGGCTCTCGAGAGGACCCATGAATCGTCGCCAGTTTCTCGGCAGCGCGGCGATACTCCTTGCCGCACCACGGTTTGCGCGACGGCAGCGCCCACGCACGCGGCTCGTCCTACTCGGCACCGCGGGCGGCCCGCGGCCGCGCACGACGCGGTCGGCGCCCGCTCAGGCGATCGTG
>DATEGZ010000188.1:0-33188 GCA_035279905.1 Vicinamibacterales bacterium | reverse complement strand
GGCCGAACGTCGCCAGCTGGCCGCAGACGTCGACGGTCACGTCAACCCAGCAGACCGACCATAACTTGTGCATCTGGCACACGGCACTGGGGCAGTGGCCGTATACGTTGTTCTTCGACGACCCGTCGACCACGGTCGAAGGCAATCAGTGGGTGTTCGCCAACATCAACGGCCAGTGGTATGGCGGCGCCGCAGACTGGTACCGGCCGGGGCAGGCGTGCAAGGACGTGACGGCGCAGACGATCGGCCGCGACGCGTTCTACAACCCGAGCCAGGAGCCGTTGCACTCGTGGGTGCCGCGTCCCGGCGAAGTGTTCGGCTTGATGGACAGCACGCCGGCGCGCGCGTGGCCGAGCATGCGCACGCTCGATCAGCGCACGAACGTCGTGCTGGTTCGCTGGAACGGCAGTTAAGGCGCTTTGACGATCGTGCTGACGTCGACCGAGAAGCGCCGGAAGTTTTTGTAGGACGCGCTGCCCGAGATCGATTCGCCCGTGGTCCCGCGGTAGTTCTCGCTCATCGAGATCGGGACCCAGATCTCGATCTTGGGCGTGGCACCGTAGGTGACCGTGACCGTGGCGTTGACCTTCGACGGCTGGGCACGGAGTTGGCTGCGGACGATGCGTCCGTTGGCCGGGTCGATCCAGAAGCGGCCGCTCGCGGGAGCGTCGGCGTCGCCGGATCGGATGAGGGTGGGATGGTCGAGCTCGGTGAAGCCGAGGATGACGGTGTTGACGTTCTCGACTTTTGCCGTGCCCTCGATCGTGAAGCGGGACCGCGATTGATTGTCGCGGCGCAGAAACGCCAGCGCCATGGTGGGGACGTTGATGTTGCGTTTGATCGCCCCGAGATTGTATCGCGCGCTTTCGTCGGCAATCTGCCGCGCGTGCGTCATCGTGTCGGCCGTCGCTTCCACAAACAACTTCGTGAGCCGCTGGTCGTGATCGCGCACCGGTCTGCTGTCCACTTCGTACACGTCGCGGAATCCCATCCAGCCGCCGACGCCCGCGTTGACCACGAGCACGTCGCTCTTCAGATCCCGCCGGCGCGAAAGCCCGCGCACGGACGAGCTCTGCGTGTAGTGCTCCTCGGAGACGACGGCCGAGAACTCCGCTTCGTATTTCTGGACGTAGGCCGCCGCGCGATCGAGCAGGTCGGCGATCGCGGGCGGACCGGGCGCCGGCGCCTGCTCGGCGAGCACGGCGCTCACCGCCAGCACCACGCATGCCGCCGCGATCGACGCCGGGCGCGCGGAGCGAGTCATGGGAACGAGCGTATTGTACCGGCTTTTGCCTTGAGCGATAATTGAAACGGACACGACATGGCCCTTGAGGATCGCGTTCGAGAGACCATCGAAGAGTTCCTGATGCGGTTGCGTCAGGAGATCGATATCCATGGCCAGCGCCTGGGCCGCGACATGTCGGGCCTGGTCTCGCGCGACGGCACGCCGGGCGCCGCGGCGGAGCCCTCGAGCGACGCCGGGCGGGTCGAGGTCTTCCGGCGGCTGCTCGCGGCCATCCGGCAGATCGACGCCGCGTCCTCGCTGAAAGGCGTGCTCGAGGCGCTGTCGCGCGGCTCGAAGAGCGAGGCCTCGCGCGTGGCGCTGCTGCTCGTCGACGGCGACAAGCTGCACTGCTGGGGCCACTTCGGCTACGCGTCCGCGGACGCCCCGTACGACATGGTCGTCGGCGCCGACAACCGCCTGGCGACCGCGGTCCGCGACAAGCACACCGTGCCGGTGCCGACGGCGGCGAAGAACACCAGCATCTCGACGCCTGATTTCATGCGCGTGCCCGCGGGCCACGTCGGCCTCATCTCGCCGCTCGTCGTCGGCGACAACGTCGTCGCGCTGCTCTATGCGGACGGGCCGGAGCGATCGCTCGGGCGCAATCCCGGCGCGATCTGGACCGAACAAGTCGAGATCCTCGTTCGTCATGCCGCGGTCAGGCTCGAGAACCTGACATCGATGCGCACGGTCGAGGTCTTCAGTCAGACCTAAAGAGCAGAGGAACGATGCGGATTCGCGACTTCCTGCGCACCGGCGGAGCGGCACTGACAGCCGCCTGGTGGATCGCAGGGGCCGCGGCCGCGCCCGGCGCCCAGCCCAATCAGGCGCCGCCGGAGCTGTGGCTCGCGCCGTCCGGCGCGTCCGACGCCGCGCAATCGCCGCTCGCGATCGCGGTCGCCAATCTCAACGCCGGAAAAGCTGAGGCCGCCGAGCCCGTCTTTGCGAAGGCGACGAGCGATCCGGTGCTGGGCGGCTACGCGCGCCTCTATCTGGGCCGCGCGCAGCTCGCCGGCGGACATTCCACCGAGGCGTCGAGCTCCGCGCAGGTGCTGCTCCGATCGGCGCCGCTCGGGCGCCTGAACGAATCGGCGCTGTGGCTCGCGGCTGATGCGGCCGAAGACGCGCGCGACTGGCCGGCCGAGATTCGCGCCCTGCAGGCGCTGACGGGATCGGCGATCCCCGCGGCCGAGCGCGCGTGGTTCCGGCTGGGCAAGGCCGCCGTGAGCGCCGAGAACCGCACGCTCGCGCTGCAGGCGTTTGCGAAGGTCTACTACGAGTTTGCGCTGACCGATCAGGCCGCGGACGCCGCCGATGAGATGAAAAAGCTCGTCGCATCGCCGTTCCTGCCGACGCCCGAGAGCTACACGCTCGATCTCGGCCGCGCACAGCAGCTCTACGGCGCGCGGCGCTACACCGACGCGCGCAAGGCGTTCGACGCGCTGCGCACGCTGGCGAAAGGGCCGGATCGCACGCTCATCTCGCTGCGCCTGGCCGAGTGCGACTACGGGCTGAAGCGCTACGCCGCGGCCCGCGACGGGCTGCGCGCGTATCTGGATTCGAGCACGACCGACGCGGCCGAGGCCCAGTACTTCTACATCGCGACGATGCGCGAGCTCGGACACGGCGACGCGTACGTCGCCGCGGCGCAGGCCTTCGTCGACCAGCATCCCGGCGAGCAGCTCGCCGAAGACACGCTCAACGACCTCGGCAGCTACTACATCCGTCAGGACGAGGACGCCAAAGCCGCGGACGTGTTCGCCCAGCTCACCCAGCGCTTTCCGGCCGGGCCGCACGCCGACCGCGCGGCCTGGAAGTCGGGGTGGTGGGCGTTCCGCAACGGCGACTACGCGACGACGGTCAACACGTTCCAGACGGCCGCGGTGCAGCTGCGGCGCTCGGACTACCGGCCGATGTGGCTCTACTGGACCGCGCGCGCCCAGGCAGCGTCCGGCAATCGCGACGCCGCGCGCGTGACCTACCGCGTGGTCGTCGCCGACTACCGCAATTCCTACTACGGCCGCGAAGCCGCCCGGGCGCTCGAGCAGTTGCGCGCGGCGCCCGCCGGCCCGTCCGTCCCCGCACCGGTGTCGCCGGCGCGGCGGGAGATTCCGCCGACGATCACCGCGGGCCAGGCGCCGCCCAACGCGACGCTGATTCGGGCGCTGCTCGCCGCCGGCCTCTACGACGACGCGATCGCCGAGCTGAGAACGGCGCAGCGTGAGAACGGCACGTCGCCGCTCATCGAGGCGACGATCGCCTTCGCGCTGAACCGCCGCGGCGATCTGCGGCCGGGCATCACCGCGATGCGCCACGCGTATCCGCAGTTCATCGCGGAAGGCGGGGAGGCGCTTCCGGCGTCGATCCTCACGGTGATCTTTCCCGTCGACTACTGGAGCCTGATCTACAAGTACGCGACGGCGCGCTCGCTCGATCCGTATCTGATGGCCGCGCTCATCGCGCAGGAATCCACGTTCGAGGCCGACGTGAAGTCGGGCGCCAACGCGTGGGGCCTGATGCAGGTGCTGCCGTCCACTGGGCGGCAGTATGCCGCGCGGCTCGGCATCAAGCCGTTCCGGACGGCGCGGCTGACCGAGCCCGAGACGAACATCCGCATCGGCATGGCGTACTTCGCGGATCTCGTGCGTCAATTCGGCGACATCGCGCCCGCGCTCGCGGCCTACAACGCCGGCGACGACCGGGCGTCACGCTGGCTGGCCGAGCGGCCCGGACTCAGCCGCGACGAGTTCATCGACGACATTCCGTTCCCGGAAACGCAGAATTACGTGAAGCGAATCATTGGACAGGCAGAGGACTACCGGCTGCTGTATCGTAGACCCAGCCCGGACGCCGCCCCTCATCATGCAGGCGCCGGGCCGGGTCGGGAGCCATGATTCGTCCACGCACGTCAGAAAAAGCCGCGCAATTCACCGAATCCGTCATCCGCGAAATGACCCGCCTCGCCAACAGGCACGGCGCCGTCAACCTGTCGCAGGGCTTCCCGGATTTTCCGGCGCCCGAGTCGCTCAAAACCGCGGCCTGCGACGCGATTCTCGCCGACATCAACCAGTACGCCATCACGTGGGGCGCCAAGCCGCTCCGCGACGAGATCGCGAAGGACTTCACGCGGCGCTACGGCCTGCCGATCGATCCCGAAGCGAACCTGACGGTCTGCTGCGGATCGACGGAAGCAATGATCTCGACGATGCTCGCGATCGTCGATCCGGGCGACGAGGTCATCGTGTTCGAGCCGTACTACGAGAACTACGGGCCCGACGCGATTCTCTCGGGTGCGACGCCGCGGTTCGTGCGCTTGCGTGAGCCGTTCGACTCCGCTCACGGCAGGCCCGATTGGTCCTACGATCCCGCCGAGCTCGCGGCCGCGTTCAACGACAAGACGCGCGCGATCATCATCAACACGCCGAACAACCCGACCGGCAAGGTGTTCACGCGCGCGGAGCTCACCGAGATCGCGAAGCTCTGCCAGAAGTGGAACGTCATTGCGGTCATGGACGAGATCTACGACCACCTCGTGTACGACGGCGCCCAGCACGTGCAGATGGCGACGCTCGACGGCATGGCCGATCGCACCATCGTCATCAACAGCGTGTCGAAGACCTTCAGCGTGACCGGCTGGCGCGTGGGCTGGACGATCGGGCCCGCGGACCTGACGAACGCGATCCGCAAGGTGCACGATTTTCTGACCGTGGGCGCGGCCGCGCCGCTCCAGGCGGCGGCCGCGGCGGCGCTGCGCATGCCGGCGTCGTACTACACCGACCTCGCGGCCACGTATCGCGGCAAGCGCGAGCGGCTGATGGGCATCCTTCAGCAGGCCGGGTTCGTCTGCTACGAGCCGAAAGGCGCGTACTACATCATGACGGACATCTCGGCGTTCGGTTTCCCGGATGACGTGACGTTTGCGCGGCATCTGGTGACGGACATCGGCGTGGCCAGCGTGCCGGGCAGCAGCTTCTACCGCGATCCGCATGCCGGCCGCCAGCGAGTCCGCTTCTGCTTCTGTAAGAAAGAAGAAACGCTGCAGGCGGCCGACGAGCGGTTGAGCCGGCTGCGCGTGCGGACCTGAGGACGCCGGGAGTAGTTTTGGCAGCGTCAGGCAAAACTACTCCCGGCGTCTTCATCATCGGCCCCCTCCTCATCGGCACCGCCGTGTGGTGCGCCTGCGGGCACGTCGCGGTGGCCGGCGGTGCAGCCAACCCGCGTCTCGTCATTCCCGCACCGTGGTGGCACTTCGTGCTCGGGTGCCTTGGCGCCACGCTCGTGCCGGGATTCCGGCGCGATCCCCGGCTCGCGCTCCCGGCGCTCCTCTCGACGATTCCGTGGTGGCCCGTGACGCTGTCGGGCGTGGCCCTGATCTGGACCGGGCCGCTGGCGTGGGCGCCGATCCTGCTGGCCGTCGGCGCCGCCCTGCTCGATCAGGCGCCCGGGGAGGCCGCGACAGACGCGGCGCCTCCGCTGGCCGAGACCGGCCCACCGCGATCGTCGGTGTGGCTGGCCGCCGGGTTGACTGCCGTCATGACCCTGGCGGCGGCCTGGTCCGCGAATCCGCGCGTGCCGGGGGGTGACGAGCCGCACTACCTGGCGATTGCCCAGAGCCTGCTGCGCGACCACGACCTGCGCATCGAGAACAACCATCGCGATCCGGAGTTCGTCGCGGCGTTTGGCGACTTGAAGCCGGACTTCGTCAAGCGCGGGCGCGACGGTGAGATCTACTCGATCCACGCGCCTGGTGTCGCGGCGCTCGTCGCGCCGGCCTTCGCCCTCGCGGGCTATCGCGGCGCGCAAGCGACGATCGTCGCGCTCACCGCCTGGACCGGCGCGCTGATCTGGGTGATCGGCTGGCGGGTGACGCGCAGTCCGCGCGCGGCCTGGTTCGCCTGGGCCGGGGTCGCCGGGTGCGTGACGTTCCTGCTGCAGGGCTTCATGGTGTTTCCGGACGCGCCGGGCGCGTTCGCGGTGGCCGCCGGCGTCTGGCTGATCGTTCGGCTCGCGGACGCGCAGGATCGCGTTTCGCCCCGGGCGCTGGTCGGCGCATCCGTCGCGCTCGCCGCGTTGCCGTGGCTGCACACGCGGTTTTCGGTGCTCGCCGCCGGCCTGGGCGCGGTGATCGCGTGGCAGATCCTCGCCGACAAGTCACGTCCGATGGGGGAGCGGCTGCGCCGGCTCGGCGTATTTGCCGCCGTGCCGGCGATCGCCGCGTTGGGGTGGTTCGGCTACTTTCAGGCGATCTACGGCACGCCCAATCCCGCGGTCCCGTACGGCGACACGTCCGGACCGGACGGCACGCACCTCGCGTACGCGCCGGGCGGGCTGACGGGCCTGTTCTTCGACGAGCAGTTCGGGCTGTTCATCTACGCGCCCGTGCTCCTCGCGGCGTTGATTGGGTTCTCGAGGCTCGCCAAGGATCGGGTCGGGCGCGTGATGGTCGCGGTGGCGGGCGTCGCTGCGCTGTACCTCGCGGTTGCCGCGACCTACTGGATGTGGTGGGCGGGCGTGCCGGCGACGCCGGCGCGGCTGGTGACGGCGACGCTGCCCGTGTTCGCCGCGGCGCTGGCGCGCTGCTGGTCGGAGCGGCCGGATCGGCGCGCGGCGTTCGTCATGCTCCTCGGTCTGACGGTCGTCCTGTCGCTCATCGTCATCGGGGTGGATCGCGCCGCGTTCGCGTGGAATGTCCGCGACGCCCAGGCCCGCTGGTTGCAATGGCTTGGCCCGGTCGTGAACCTGCGGCGAGGCTGGCCGTCGTTCTTCTGGCGGCTGGATCCCGGCAAGGCGGTGTCCGAGCTGCCGTTCCTGACGCACGTCGTGGTCTGGCTGCTCGTCGCGTGGGCCGGCTGGAGGCTGATCGTGAAGCCGCGGCGGCCGGGACGCGTGGCGTTGGGCGTCGCGTGGTTCGTGCTGTTGACCGTCTCGTTCGGCGTCGGGTTCGGTTGGCCGCTGACCAGAGGGGCGGCGCTCGACCCGGCGCGCGCGCAGTTTGCCGTGCTCCGCGAGATCGCGAGCGGGCGGCGGGCGTACAGTCTGGACAAGTGGTCGGTCCGGCGCGTCGCGTCGCCCGGTGGGATCATGCGAATCACGCCGCCGGAATTCGGTCCGGAGGGCTCGCGGCAGTGGGCATTGTGGGAGAACGTTCCGGCGGGAACGTATCAAGCGCGCTTGGACCTGACGCGCCCGCGCGCCGGACAAGTCCGCGTCACTTTCGGGGCCGACTCGGTGTCACCCGAGACGGTCGATCTGCAAGCGCTGTCCGACCAGACATTCTCGATCGTGGTGCCGCCGCGCGCCGATCGCGTGTCGATCGAGTTGGACGATGGGCTGCAGGCGGTGATGCGCAGGATCGAGTTGGAGCCGGTCACCCTCGGCCGCTGACTCGCGCTTCGATGCTATATTCAAAAGTCGAGCTCGGGCGTGCCAGCGCTGCCTCGGTGGAGACGGCACGTCTATGCACCCTCGGAGTAATTCACGATTCTGCGCGATCGCCCTCATCGCGCTCATCTCCTGGACAACCGCGTGTGGCAGCAGCAGCCCGGCCGCGCCGGACCTGCCGCTCGTCACGGACAACCTTCAAGGCACGCTCAGTCCAACCAACGCGAACACGCATCAGCTCAACTCGGCAGGCGCCGGCTCGCTGACGGTCACGCTCACGTCGGTCACGCCGACCGTCCCCGCCGTCGGCATGGGCATCGGCGTGGTCACGAACGGGAACTGCACCCTGCAATTCACGAACTCGCCGTTCACGGTGGGGACTGTCTGGAACGCGAATGTCGGCGGCGCCGGGACCTTCTGCATCGTGATCTACGACATCGGATTGCTGACGCAGGACGTCAGCTACACGATCACCGTCGTGCACCCCTAGAGAGTGAGAACGGCTCTAGTAGCGCACGGCGACGCCGAACCACATCCCCTGGAACTTCAGGTTGCCGTGGTCCTGGTCGATGCCGAGCAGCGTCGTCGTCTGCCGCCAGCCGACCTGCGCGCCGATGTTCTCGTTGAAGTTGATCGTGCCGTTGATGTCCACGTCGTGGTAGGTCGCCGTCGTGTCCTTGATCAGCGACTCCGGCAGGTGGAACGTGTCGAGGTTGAAGAAGGTCCAGTCGAGATTGAGCGCGACGTTCTTCATGACGTAGCCGCGGGCGGCGAAGCCGAGCGCGGGCAGCGGCGCGCGCGCGGTCGCGAACTCCGAGGCGATCGGTGACGTCAGCGCGGCGTTGAACCTGGTGTACCGGCCCTCGATGACCACGCCGACGTAGCCGCGCGGCGTGTAGACGAAGTCGTACTCGTAGCCGAACCGCAGCACGTTCCAGTCGAACTCGGAGGCCACGGGCAGCGCCACCGGATACAGGATGCCGTTGAACACGATGTTCCGCTGGAACGTCGTGGTCGACTCGTAGCTCATTGGCGTGTACTGCAGCCTGAACTTGTGCTTCTTGGCCGGCCGGACGACGAAGCGCAGGTCGCGGAACTTCGTCTGCTCGTACTTGAGGTCGGTGGCGAAGTCGATGTCGCTGCCGACGATGCCGAACTGGTCGCTCGAGATCACGCCGAAGACGCTCGGGTTCCACAGGGCGAAGCTGGCCTCGACGTGGTACTTCTCGCCGATGGCCGCGTTGTTGACGGGCCGATCCTGCGCGAGGGCAGGGCGCACGGCACAGGCGATCGCCGCCGCCGCGATGGCGAACGTGCGGATCCGGCGCGTGGTCTCGGTCTTCGTCAGAATTCGCATTGTTATACTGCCTCCATGTTGCGTGCGCTCGCGCGCCTCGTGCCGTATCTCCGGCGGAGTCAGCGCGCCTACATCGCCGGACTCCTCTGCACGCTTGCTGCCACCGCCGTCTCGATGACGTCGCCGTGGATCCTCAAGTACGTGATTGACGGCGTGTCCCAGGGCATCGGCCGGCGCCAGCTGGCCGTTTACGCGGCCATCACGCTCGCGCTGGCGGCCGCCGACGGGGGCTTCCGCTACCTGATGCGCACTTGGCTTATCGGCGCGTCGCGGCAGATCGAATATGACCTCCGGAACGCCTTTTTCGCCCATCTGGAGCGCCTGCCGCTCGCGTATTTCCAGGCCAATCGCACGGGAGATCTCATGTCCCGGGCGACCAACGACCTCGGCGCGGTCCGGATGATGGTGGGCCCAGCCATCATGTATTTTGCGGGCACGGCGCTCGGTTTTGTAATCGCGGTTTCAGTAATGCTCGCGATGGACTGGCGTCTCACGCTCATCGCGCTCATCCCGCTGCCGGCCGTGAGCGTGGCCACGCACTACTTCGGCAGCGCCATCCACGACCGCTTCGAGCGCATCCAGGCGCAGCTCTCCGACCTCAGCGCGGTCGTCCAGGAGGCGCTGGCGGGCGTGCGGGTCGTCCGGGCGTACCGGCAGGAAGGGGCCGAGCTCGATCGCTTTCGGCGCGCCAACGACGAGTACGTCGCGCGCAACAAGGGCCTCATTCGCCTGCAGTCGGCGTTCTTTCCGAGCCTCACGCTGTGCTTCGGCCTCAGCGGCCTGCTGGTGCTGTGGTTTGGCGGGCGCGACGTGATGTCCGGGCGGCTCACGCTGGGCGGGTTCGTCGCGTTCGGCCGCTACCTCGTGCTGTTGAGCTGGCCGCTGATTGCCTTCGGCTGGGTGATCAACATCGTACAGCGCGGCGTTGCGTCGTGGGAACGCATGCTCGAGATCTTCGACGCGCCGGCGGTCGACGACGCTGCGGCGACCGAACGGCCGATCGCGCTCTCCGGCGCCCTCGAGGTCCGGCATCTGACGTTCCGCTATCCAAACGCGCCGGTGAACGCGCTCGAGGACGTCTCGCTGACGCTCGCGCCGGGCCGGACCGTGGCGATCGTCGGGGCCACCGGGGCGGGCAAGTCCACGCTCGTCAACCTGCTCCCGCGGCTGCACGAGCCGCCGGCCGGGACGGTGTTCGTTGACGGGCGCGACGTCCGCACGCTGCCGTTGGCGAATCTCCGCCGCGCGATGGGCGTTGTGCCGCAGGAGCCGTTCCTCTTTTCCGACACCATCGGCGGCAACATCGCGTTTGGCGTCGATCGGGACTGGCGATCGGACGCGGGCCGGCGATTGATCGCGCACGCCACCGCCACGGCGGGCCTCACCGCGGACGTCGAGGGCTTCACCGACGGCCTCGACACGGTCGTTGGCGAGCGCGGGATCACGCTCTCGGGCGGCCAGAAGCAGCGCGTCGCGATCGCGCGCGCGCTTGCGGTCGATCCGCGCATCCTCGTGCTCGACGACGCGCTTTCGGCCGTGGACACCGCGACGGAGGAGGCGATTCTCGAGGAGCTCCGCGGCGTCCGCCAGGCGCGCTCGTGCCTCATCGTCTCGCACCGCGTGTCGACCGTCCGCGACGCGCACGAAATCCTCGTGCTGGATCAGGGCCGTGTCGCCGAGCGCGGCACGCACGACGCCCTTGTCGCTGCCGGCGGTCTGTACGCGGACACGCACAAGCGGCAATTGCTCCAAGCGGCGATAGAGGAGTGGACGTGATATTGGGTCATTGGGTCATTGGGTCATTGGGTCATTGGGTCATTGGGTCATTGGGCTATTGGGCTATTGGCTGAGCTGAGTCACGGAGAGGGACAAACGGTAATCGCCCGATGACTCAATAGCCCAATAGCCCAATTCGCGGTTCTTCTTATGCAAGACGATGTCCTCGGTAAAGCCTACGATGCCCGCTTGATGCGGCGGCTGCTGGTGTATCTGCGGCCGCACGTGCCGGCCGTGGGTGTCGCGTTCCTGGCGATCGTCGGCGGCGCGCTCGTGGATCTGGCGCAGCCGTGGCTGACGCAGCAGGCGATCGACCACGACATCGCCACCCGCGACGTCGGCGGCCTGCTGCGCCTGACGATGCTGTTCCTCGGGCTGCTGGGGTTCGGGTTTCTGTGCGACTACTTCCAGACGTTCATCATGCAGTCGATCGGCCAGCGCATCATGCACACGCTGCGCATGCAGGTGTACGGCCACCTGCAGCGGCTCGATCTGAAGTTCTACGACCGCAATCCGGTCGGGCGGCTGATGACGCGCGTGACGACGGACGTGGACGCGCTGAACGATCTGTTCGCCTCGGGCGTGATCACGGTGTTCGGCGACATCCTGACGCTCGCGGGCATCATGATCGCGATGCTCGCGATGAGCTGGCGCCTCGCGCTCGTCGCGTTCGTCGTCCTGCCGGGCATCGTGATGGTGACCGCGTGGTTCCGCAAGCACGCGCGCGAGTCCTACCGCCAGGTGCGCGGGCTGGTCGCACGGCTCAACGCGTTTCTGCAGGAGCACATCACCGGCATCTCGACGGTGCAGCTGTTCGCCGAGGAACCGCGCATCTTCCAGAAGTTCGACGCGATCAACCGCGGCCATCGCGACGTCAATATCGCGTCGATCTTCTACTACGCGGTGTTCTACCCGGCGATCGAACTCGTGGCCGCGTTGTCGGGTGCGCTCATCATCTGGATCGGCGGCGGCTGGTCGCTCGACGGCGTCGTCAGCGTGGGCGTGCTCGTCGCGTTCCTGCAGTATTCGCGCCGCTTCTTCCAGCCGATCAGCGACCTGTCCGAGAAGTTCAACATCCTGCAGGCGGCGATGGCGGCGTCCGAGCGGATCTTCGGGCTGCTCGACACGCCCGTCGAGCTGAACCCTCCGGCCGTGGCGACGAAGCGCCCGCCGAGCGCGCGCGGCCGCATCGAGTTCGATCACGTGTGGTTCGCCTACGAGGCCGACCACTACGTGCTGCGCGACGTCTCGTTCGTCGTCGAACCGGGCCAGCGCATCGGGATCGTCGGTGCGACCGGCTCGGGCAAGACGACGATCATCAGCCTGCTCCTGAGGTTTTACGACGTCAGCCGCGGCCGCATTCTCGTCGACGGCGTCGACATCCGCGAGCTCGACATGGCCGAGCTGCGCGGACTGGTCGGCCTCGTGCTGCAGGATGTCCACATGTTCTCGGGCACGATTGCCGGCAACATCCGGCTTGGCCAGACGTCGATTGACGACGCCGCCGTGCGCCGGGCGGCGACGGCGGTGCACGCGGATCCCTTCATCCGCGCGCTGCCGGAGGGCTACGCGTCAGCGGTCGCCGAGCGCGGCTCGACGCTCTCGACCGGCCAGAAGCAGCTGCTCGCGTTCGCCCGCGCACTCGCGTTCGAGCCCTCCGTGCTCGTGCTCGACGAGGCGACGTCGAACATCGACACGGCCACCGAGGGATTGATCCAGAACGCGTTGAAGGTGCTGATGGCCGGCCGCACGGTGCTGGCCATCGCGCACCGGCTCTCGACGATCCAGGACATGGATCGCATCCTGGTGTTGCACAAAGGCGAGTTGCGCGAGAGCGGCACGCACCAGGAGCTGCTGGCGCTGCGCGGCCTCTACCACCGGTTGTATCAGCTGCAGTTCCGGGATCAGATGCCCGCTACGGCGTCTTGATCGCCGGTGCGGTGTTCTTCGGGCTCCAGCCGAGCCGGAGCACGGTCAGCAGGATGTCGCGGCGCCCGAAGTCCACGGCCTCATCACAGTTCCACATGTACAGGTCCACGTGCTTGCCGAGAACCTTCGGGCCGGTGTCCATGACCGTGTAGATGCCGCGGTACTGTTCGGGCACGCCCGAGACCGAGATGACGGATCCCTCCGGCAGGAGCGCTTCGTCCGCCGCCGCGATGCCCGCCTGAACGTCCACGCCCGAGGCGGTCGTCTGGCCGCGGCAGTAGGCGGTCGCGACGAAGTCCAGCCTGGCGCCGGCCGTGACCTTCCTGGTCTTGTCCGGCTGATCGGTCCGCGTCATGTTGCGGGAGTCGATGACCGTCGCGTCGTACAGGAGGACCAGGGCGACCGCGGCCAGGGTCGTCGCCAAAAGCTTCCGCCGAAAGGATCGGGACAGGAACATTGGCGTCTGGAGACGCTATTAGACTACCCGTACCGGGCCCCAAACGGGAGCGAATAGTCATCCCGGACGATGACAATCAAGTAATTGATTCTAAAGGGATTACAGGATAGTCAGAAGTGCGAGAAACCGGGGGGAAGCGGCGACAATTTACCGTCGCGCTCGATCCAGGCGCCGGATTCGTCAGTCAGGCGGCCGACAAGCGTAATCGGCAGATCGCCGCAGTGCCGCGTCGCCGATTTGAACGCCCGGCGCTCGCGCGGCCGCACGGCGAAGAGCAGCTCGTAGTCCTCGCCGCCGGCCATGGCCAGCGCGATCGCATCGCCGCCCGTGCGCGCCGCCCAGGACGCCGCGCCCGCGTGAATCGGTACCGAATCGGCGGCGATCACGACGCCCGTGTGACTGGCCGCGGCGATCTGGCGCGCCGCATCCGCCAGTCCGTCCGACAAGTCCATACACGCGGCCGCGGCCCGCGCCCGGCCGACGACGAGCCCGCACCGTAGACGCGCATCAGGCCGCTCGTACCACTCGATGCACGCGCGCTCGTCGCTTGAAAGCGACGAACGATCCACCGACGCCGTCAGCATCGCGAGGCCCGCCGCGGCAGCGCCGAGCGCGCCCGTGACGTAGAGCTCGTCACCGGCGCGGCCGCCACCGCGCCGCATCACGCGCCGCGGCCGCACGGATCCGATCGCGGTCGAGTCGACGACGAGCGGCCCGGGCGTCCGCGTGAGATTGCCGCCCACGAGCGGCGCGCCCGCGCGATGGCCCAGCGCGATGAACGCGTCGATCAGATCGTCGAACTCCTGGAGACTGAAATCCGGCGGCAGCGCCAGCGACAGCAGCGACGCGCGGGGCGTCGCGCCCATCGCGGCGAGATCGCTCAGGCTGACGGCCAGCGCCTTGTGTCCGACCGACGCGAGCGGCGTCCACGCGCGCTTGAAATGCACGCCGTCCACGAGGCTGTCGGTCGTGATGGTGACGAGCTCGCCGCGTCCTGGCTCCACCACGGCCGCATCGTCGCCGATGCCGATGGTGACCCACGCCGGCGGGGCGCCGGCTCGCGTGCGAAGTCGTTCGATGAGGTCGTGTTCGCCGATCAAGATCCCCGCTTTGCCGTGTGGGGAGGTCGTTTGAACCTGCATAAGCAGGTGGAGCCACTCAGAGCCACGCTTCAGGCTTCCTCACCACGGAGGCATGCACACCACGCGGCATCGCAGCTCACTCGTTGTAAAACGTTGGCTCAAGCGACGCTCCGAACCAACACGAGCAAAGCAGGGAGGCCAGTGTAACAGAGTTGGACAGGCCTCAGGCGCCAGGCCACTGGCCCCAGTGGGAACTTGCGCCAACATGTGCAGTCTTGGGCCTGGGGGCCCGGGGCCTACTGATTCACCGCTTTTGATCTCGCCTCGCTGAGCACCGCGTCCACGAGCTGCTCGATGACCTCGGCGCGCGAGTTCCATTCGCCGGCGGCGACCGAGGTGTTCGCTCGGGCGCGGAACAGCTCGTCGACGACGTTGAGCGCGGCGATGACGGCCACGCGCAGCGGGTCGGCGCTGGTGAGCTCCTGCGCGGCCATGCGCATCTTCTCGTCGAGGTAGTCGGCGAGCTCGCCGATGTACTGCGGCTCGAGGTCGCTGCGCACGGCATAACGCTGGCCGAGGATGTCGACGTGGACGACGCGGCTCTTCATTGTTCGATGGCGCGCGGTCAGAGGTTGAGCTTGTCGATCTGCGCGATCATCTGGGCGACGCGGTTGCGGATGAGCTCGCGCTCCTCGCGCAGCGTCAGGACTTCCGCGGACGCGCCGGACGCCTCGCTCAGGCGCGCGCGCGCGGCGTCGACTTCGCGCTCGAGCCGCGCGACTTCGTCGAGCGCCCGCGAGCGATCCGAGCGAAGGCTGTCAATCATTCCGACAAGTTGTCTGACTTTTTCTTCGAGGCGATCAATCGGCTGCAGATCCACGGCGGCGGCGGTACGGGCCATCGGCTACTCCGTTCGTTGACCGTCCGATCCCCCGCGTAGTACCGCGCTGTGCTCCCGCACGAGCGCCGCGACGATCGCGTCAACGGCTTGCTGGACTTCGCTGTCCGTCAGCGTTCGATCCGCACCACGGAAGGTGAGGCGCAGCGACAAGCTCACGTGGCCCGCCGGCATGCCTCGACCCTGGTACCGATCGAACTCGCGCACGGTGACCAACGTCGCCGGCGCGTTGCGACGGATCGTGCCACGAACGTCCGCGGCTGGCAAGCGGTCTGAGATGACAATTGACAGATCGCGCACGATGGACGGATAGCGCGGGAGCGGCGCGATCGGCTGGATCGCCGGCGCGCCGGCCCCGAGCGCCTCGAGATCGATCTCGCCGCCGTAGACCTCGTCGCCCGCCGCCAGCCCGCGCGTCGTCTGGAGCTGTCCGATCCAGCCGACCGGGGCCCCCGCGAGCGTCAATCGCGCCCGGCGGCCCTCGACGCACCACGGCAGATCCGGTCCCTCTGCGACCTCGAGGCTGCTGTTGAACGTGGTCGCGAGCAGCGACGCGATGCCCTTGGTGTCGGTGAAGCCGATGGGTCCGCCGTTGCCGCTCCAGTGGTCGCCGCGCGAGCCGGTCAGCACCCAGCCGACGCGCTGGCGTTCCCCACCGGCGGCGGAAAAGACCGAGCCGATCTCGAAAAGCTGTACGGTCTCTGACTCCCGGCGGCGGCTGTGCGCCAGCGAGTCCAGGAGTCCTGGCGTCAGGGACGGGCGCAGGGCGGCGAACTTCTCGGACAACGGGTTGGTCAACGTGACCCGGTCGCCATCGGGCGCGAACGCGGCGGCCCACCCGTCCTCGATGAACGTGAAGGTGACCGCTTCCTGGAGTCCCGCGCCGCAAAGCAGCCGCCGCACCGCCCGGGCCCGCGCCACCCCCGGAAACGAAGGGCGCGGCGCCGTCCGCAGCGCGGGGAAGGTCGCGGGAATCCGGTCGAATCCCCAATGGCGGCCGACGTCCTCGATGAGGTCGGCCTCGCGCATGACGTCAACGCGGAAAGACGGTACGCCCGCCGACCAGCCTTGCGGGCCGGCCGTCAGCGTGAAGCCGAGCTTCGACAGGATGCGGTCGACATCGGCGTCCGGCACGCTGTCGCCGAGCAGACGGGTGAGGTGGCTGCGCCCCAGCGCGACCGTGCGCGCCGGCGCCGCATGCGGAAAGACATCGCTCACTGGCCCCACGACCCGGCCGGCGCCCGTCTTCTGCAGCAGCGCGCGCACGCGCGCCAGGGCCCGGACGGGCGCGCCAAGATCGGCGCCGCGCTCGAACCGGATCGAGGCCTCGGTCTTGAGGCCGACTTTCTTGCTCGTCAGACGGACGGACGCCGGCTGAAACCAGGCGCTCTCGACCGCGATGCGCGTCGTGCCGGACGAGACCTCCGAGTCCGCGCCGCCCATCACCCCGGCGATCGCCACCGCCCGGTCCTTATCCGCGATGACGAGCATCGTCTCGTCGAGCGTCCGGTCCTGGCCGTCGAGCGTCTTGAGCTTTTCGCCGGGACGCGCGCGCCGCACGTGGATCTCCGGGCCGGCCAGCTTGGCCACATCGAACGCGTGCATCGGATGGCCGAGCTCGAGCATCACGTAGTTCGTGATGTCGACGACGTTGTTGATGGGGCGGACGCCCGCGGCGGTGAGGCGCGCCGTCAGCCACTCGGGCGACGGCCCGACGGTCACGTCCGCGACGAACAGCGCGTACCGCGCGCAGCCCGGATCGCCGATCGACACTTTGACGGCTGCCGCGCCGTCCGGCGTCGGCACGAGCTCCGGCGCCTTCAGGTCCACGTTGAATGCCGTGGCCGCTTCGCGCGCCAGGCCGAACACGCTGAGGCAGTCCGGGCGGTTGGCGGTGACCTCGAAGTCGATGACCTCGCCCGTGAGGTCCTCGACCGCGAACCCGCACGACGCCATGCGCGCGGAGACCGCGGCCGGGTCCGCAGGCACGTCGGCGAACTCGCGGAGCCAGGAAACCGGCACCTTCATGGCGCGAGCTGCTCGAGGAAGCGGAGGTCGTTCTCGAAGAACATGCGGATGTCGTCGACGCCGAACAGGCGGAGCGCCAGCCGCTCCATGCCCATGCCGAACGCGAAGCCGGTGTAGTTGTCGGCGTCGTAGCCGACGTTTTCGAAGACCGCGGGGTGCACCATGCCGCAGCCGAGGATTTCCATCCAGCCGGTCTGCTTGCAGAGCCCGCAGCCTTTTCCGTGGCACCCCTGGCACTCGACGTCCATCTCGGCCGAGGGCTCGGTGTAAGGAAAGAAGCTGGGCCGGAAGCGCGTCTTGACCTTGCCGTCGAAGAAGCGCTCGGCGAACGCGTTCAGCGTGCCCTTCAGATCCGCAAGGCTGATGCCCTCATCCACGACCAGCCCTTCGACCTGCGTGAACATCGGCGTGTGGGTCGCGTCGAAGTTGTCGCGGCGGTACACCCGTCCCGGCGCGATCAGGCGCACGGGCGGCGTGTTGGACTCCATGTAGCGGATTTGCATGCCGGAGGTATGAGTGCGGAGCAGCGTACCGGGACGATTCTTCGAACCCGCGGAACCTGTCGAACCCGTCGAACCTAACGAACCCGCCTTCGCCAAGGCTTCGGCGGGCAAGCCCAACGAACCTTGCAAGTAAAGCGTGTCCTGCATGTCTCTGGCAGGATGCTCGGGCGGCATGTTCAACGCTTCGAAGTTGTGCCAGTCGTCTTCGACCTCGGGGCCTTCGATGATCTGGTAGCCCATCGCCGCGAAGATGTCTTCGACGCGCTCGCGGACCTGCGTCAGCGGGTGGCGCCGGCCGACGATCGGCAGGCGGCCGGGCAGCGTGATGTCGAGGCCGCCCGCGGCCGGCATCTGCGCCACGAGCTCGAGCTCGCGGAGCTCGAGCGTCTGATCGATCTCGTGCTTGAGCGCGTTGGCGGCGGCGCCGAAGGCCGGGCGCATCGCCGGCGGCTGAAAGGAAATCTGCTTGAGCGCGTTGTTGAGCTCGCCCTTGGTGCGGCCGACGAAGTTGTCCCGCACCGCCTTGAGGTCGGCGGTCGTCTTGACGGCCGCCATGGCTTCGAGGAACCGCGCTCGGATTTTGTCGATCTCGGGATGTGAGTCAGTCATCTCAGGTACGACCGGCACGTCAGGTCCCTGGAACGCGCTATCGCCGGCCAACATTCTCTTACAAAAGAAGCTGGCACGCGCTAGAAGGTTCCACGTACCTGACGTACCAGTCGTACCTGAGTGACTATGCTCTCGGCTGTGCCTTCTGCGCCTGCGCGGCGACCTCGGCGAACGCGGCCGGGTGGTTCACGGCGAGCTCGGCGAGGCTCTTGCGATCGAGCCCGACGCCCGCGGCTTTGAGGCCGCTGATGAGCTGGCCGTACGTCAGGCCGTGCAGCCTGGCGGCGGCGTTGATCTTGACGACCCACATGCGGCGGAAATCCCGCTTCTTGCGGCGCCGGCCGGAATACGCATAGGCGCCGGCCTTGTCGACCGCTTCCTGTGCGGCCTGATAGAGCTTGCTCTTGGTGGCGTAAAACCCTTTCGCGCGCTTCAGCAGCTTCTTGCGCTTGGCACGGCGATGGGGACCTCTCTTAACGCGCGGCATAACACTCCTTCGGAAACTTAGAACTCAAAACTTATAGAACTTGGGACTCTGCCACTCAGTCCTTGAGGTCTAAGTTCTGAGTTCGAAGTTCTAAGTTTTAAGTTAACAAGCATCAGTCGTACGGCAGCATTCGCTTCAGTTTGCCCGAATCCGCCTTGTCCACCACGTGCGTGCCCTTCAAGTGGCGCTTGCGCTGCTTCGTCTTGCTCGTGAGGATGTGGCGCTTGAACGCCTTCGAGCGCATGAACTTGCCCGTTCCGGTCTTCTTGAAGCGCTTGGCTGCGCCCCGATGGCTCTTGATCTTCGGCATCGCGTCCTCTGCTAGCTGCGCCGCGCGCCCCCGGGCCGCGGCGCGAGAATCGTGTGGAGCTGGTTGCCTTCCTTCTGGGGCGCCGTCTCGGTCACCGCCAGGTCGTTGAGCTCGGAGATCAGCCGATCGAGGATGCGGTGGCCGATTTCCGGGTGCGCGTTTTCACGGCCGCGGAAGAAGATCGTCGCCTTCACCTTGTCGCCCTCGCCGAGGAAGCGCTCGATGTGCTTCTTCTTGAACTGGTAGTCGTGCTCGTCGACCTTCGGGCGGAACTTGATCTCTTTGACCAGGATCACCTTCTGGTGTTTCTTCGCCGACCGGGCGCGCTTCTGTTGCTCGTACTGGTACTTGCCGAAATCCATGATCCGGCAGACCGGCGGCACGGCTGTAGGCGAGATCTCGACCAGGTCCAGCCCCTTGCTCCTGGCCAACGCCAGGGCCTGAGGCGGCGGCATAATGCCAAGCTGCTCGCCGGTGTCGTCGATCACGCGGATCTCCCGCACTCTAATGCGCTCGTTGGTGCGAACGCGATCGTCACGTCGTGGTCCTCGATCGAATGCGATAACGGCCTCCTATGCTGACGCGTTCACGACGGCGGCAGGCTGCTGATCCCGCGACGCGATTTCCTTCGCCGCGTCCTCGAGAAACGCCTGAAGGGGCTTCGCGCCCAGGTCTCCGCCGGTCCGGCTGCGCACCGCGACCGTGCCTTCGGCGGCCTCACGGTCGCCAATGACTAGCATATACGGCACTTTCTGCAGCTGGGCTTCCCGGATCTTATAGCCAATCTTTTCCTGCCGCCGGTCGAGCTCGGCCCGCAGCCCGGCCGCCGACAGCCGCGCGAGCACGCCCTCGGCGTACTCCAGATGACGGTCCGCAATCGGCAGAATGATGGCCTGGACCGGCGCCAGCCACAGCGGAAACGCTCCGGCGTAGTGCTCGATCAGAATCGCGATGAACCGCTCGAAGCTGCCGAAGATCGCCCGGTGGATGACGACCGGACGATGCTCGCCGTTGTCGGCCCCGACGTATTTCAGGTCGAAGCGCTCCGGCATCTGGTAGTCGAGCTGGATCGTCGCGCACTGCCACTTGCGCCCGATCGCGTCGGTGATGTCGAAGTCGATCTTCGGTCCGTAGAACGCGCCGTCGCCCTCGTTGAGGTAGTACGGCATCGCGGCGCGCGCGAGCGCGTCCTTGAGCTGCGCCTCGGCGTGATCCCACGTCTCGACCGCGCCCAGGAACTCGGGCGGACGAGTACCGAGCTTGGCCTCGAACGAGAGGCCGAAGTCGCCGTACACGCGCTGGACGAGGCGGAGCAGCCGCTCGACTTCCTCGCCGATCTGGTCCTGCGTCACGAAGCAGTGGGCGTCGTCCTGCGAGAACTGACGCACGCGCGTCAACCCGGTCAGCACGCCCGACGCTTCGTTGCGATGCAGCGGCGTCTGCTCGTGAAAACGGATCGGCAGATCGCGGTAGCTGTGCGTCTCGCTCGCGTAGGCGAGGAAGTGCCCCGGGCAGTTCATCGGCTTCAGGCTCATCTGCTCGCCTTCGGACTCGATGAGAAACATGTTCTGCCGGTAGTGCGACCAGTGCCCGGATTTCTCCCAGAGCGCCTTGTTGAAGATCAGCGGCGTCTTCAGCTCGACGTAGCCGGCCGGGAAGAGCACCTCGCGCATGTAGTTCGCGAGCAGGTTGTAGAGCGTGGTGCCCTTGCCCATCCAGAACGCGGAGCCAGGAGCCCAGGGATGCACGTTGAACAGCCCGAGCTCCTTGCCGAGCTTGCGATGGTCGCGCTTCTTCGCTTCCTCCTGCTGGTGGAGGTGCTGCTTGAGATCGTCTTCCTTGAAGAAGGCGGTCCCGTAGATGCGCTGCATCGGCTGGTTGTGCGCGTCGCCCTTCCAGTAGGCCTGCGACACGGACAGCAGCTTGAAGGCTTTGAGATTCTTCGTCGACGGCACGTGCGGGCCGACGCAGAAATCGACAAAGGTGTCGCGGTCCTTGATCGTGTAGCACGACACCTGGGACTGGCCCTCGGTCTTTTCCTGAATCAGCTGGACCTTGAGCGGCTCGCCGCGTTTGGTGAAGAACTCGATGGCTTCCTGCCGGGGCCACATCTGCCGTTCGTAGGGCAGATCCTCGGACGCGAGCTGCTTCATCTTCGCTTCGATCTTCTCGAGGTCCTCGGGCACGAACGGCCGCGGCACGACGAAGTCGTAGAAGAAGCCTTCCTCGGTCGCCGGACCGATCCCGCACTGCGCGCCGGGAAAAAGATTCGTCACCGCGGCCGCGAGCAGATGCGCCGTCGAGTGGCGATAGAGCTGCAGCGCTTTGGGTCCGTCCGGTGTCACGATCTTCAACGAGACGTCGCGATCGAGCGGGTAGGTGAGATCGACCATCTGCCCGTCGACTTCCGCGGCGATCGCCTTCTTGACGACGCTCTGCGGCAGCACCGACGAGGCAAACTCCCGCACCGGCGTGCCAGGGGCGACGCTGCGATGAGAACCGTCGGGAAGGGTAATCGTGATCAAGACAGGATCAAGGTAGAAGTCAGAAGCTTCAAGCTTTCAGTTGGGTCCTTCGACTCGCTTCGTTCTCGAAGCTCGCTCAGGACATTCGACTCGGCCGCCAACTTGGCTTGCCATGAGCGAGGCCGCGAAAGCGGCCGAGTCGAATGGTAGGCACGGGCGGACTCGAACCGCCGACCTCCTGCATGTCAAGCAGGCGCTCTAACCAGCTGAGCTACATGCCTAGGGTTGCGTCTGCCGGCCCCACCGCGCGGATGCCGAACGATCAGTATAGCCTTTCAAACTTAGAACTGAAAACTTAGAACTTCAAACTGGGGCGGAAAGCCCGGAAGTTCGAAGTTTTGAGTTCTAAGTTCTAAGCTAACTAGCTCTTTTTCTTGAGCTGTTCGACCGCTTTGGCCAGGGCGTCGTCGGTGGCCGGCGCGGGCTCTCCAAAGGGCACCGAGGGCTCGCCGACGCCGACGTCCGGCCGCAGGCCCCGCTCGTGGATGGGGGTGCCGGCCGACGTCACGTACCGCTCGGTCGTCATCCAGAGGGCCCGGTTGTCCGGGAGCTTCACCAGGCGTTGCGCCGCGGCGATGCCCGCGGTGGGCTCGCCGACCAGCGCCGCGCGCGTGTTGCCCTGGAGCGCCGACGCGAACACTTCGGCGGCATTGGCCGTGCCATTCGACACCAGCAGCACCGCCGGCATCGTCACGGCGCCGTCGGTGGGCGAGGCCATCGTGACGGTCTTGTTCTCGCGTCCGGCAAGCGTCGCGATCGTGCCGCTCTTCACGAAGATTCTCGCGGCCGCGACGCCGTCGGCGGGCGCGCCGTCGGCCGTGCCGCGCAGGTCGATCACGAGGCCGGAGGATCCGTCCTTCTGCGCGGTCTCCGCGATCTGCTTGAGCGCCGCCGGCGCGTCATGCGTGAACCGCGCGACACGGACGTAGGTCTCGCCGCCCGGCAGCTTCTTGCTCGTCACGGCCGTGGCGCTCGAAGCCGCGCGGGTGAGCGTCACTTCGTGCGGGTCGGCGGCGTTGCCGCGCAGGACCAGCAGCTTGACGCTCGAGCCCGCCGTGCCGCGCAAGAGGCGCGTGCCCGTCACCGACGACATGTCGCGCGTCGGTTTGCCGTCGATCATGCGCAGGTAGTCGCCCGTGCGCAGGCCGGCCTTCGCCGCGGGCGATCCGTCCTCGACGCCGACGACGCGAATGTAGAACTGCCGCGTGACGACCAGGCCGACGCCGGCCGGCGCGAGCGGCGCGCCGGCTTCGATGGCGTCGCGCTCTTCCGGCAGCAGGTACGCGCTCGACGGGTCGAGGCCATCGGCGAGCCCGCGCATCGCGCCGTCCATCACCTTGTCCACGTCCACGGGCTCGACGTAGCTGCTGGTGATCAATTGCACGATTTGCCCGAAGAGCCGAAGGTCCGCAAACGCCTGCTGACCGGCTGGCGGCGGCGCCGAGGCGCCCATCAAGCCGCCCACGCCCACGAACAGGACCAGGGGCGTCGAAATCAGGAGAATCAGCAGCCGGGTCTTCGAGCTCATCACCTAATTATCAGGCACTGGGCGGGAAGTTCAAAGGCACTGGGCACTGGCATTGCCCGCGTGCCCTAGCTGGTGCCTAGTGCCTGTTGCCTGGTGCCTGACATGTCGTCTCGGCCGACGCCAGGATCTTCGACACGGAGGCAAACGCCTCCTCGATTTGCCGGCGTCCGCCTTCGGACGCCCGGTTCCACATCTGATCCATCGCCGGCTCGAGGAAACGCCCGTACTTGGAGAGCGCGAGGTAATCCTTGCGACCGAGGTCGCGCGCGATGGTGTCTTGCATCTCGCTGGTCAGAATCTCCATCCGTCCGACGAACACCCGTGCCGTAGTCTGCGGCGCCGGCGTGATGGCAAGGGGGAGGATGGCGTCGGCCGTCGAGCGCGGAACGAGGTAGAGCACGCGCAAGCCCGGCTCGAACCAGGAGTCGCGCCACGTGTCGAGCATGGCCTCGGCTTCCTTCGGGAAGAGGCCCTCAGCAACGAGCATCGCGCCGAGGTCGCGGCGGAGCGACGCGAGATCGCTCGTGAGCGCGGGCCGCGCGAGCGTGACGTGTTTCCCGAGCGCGGTGGCCACTCGATAGCCGAAGTTCTTGCCGTCGCTCTCGAACAGCAGGAGATGCGGCACGACGCTCGCGTCAGTGTTTTCGATCAGCACCGAGTTGTTGCCGGTCTCGCGCGCGCGGAGCGCCGGCGGGAAATCCGCGAGCCCTCGGTAGAAGAGAAACTTTTCGAGCTGTCCGTTTGCCGCGACCGGCGCGGCGTCCGTCGCGCGCGCCGCGTAGTAGTGACTCGAGCCGGGCTCGGTGGGGAAGTCCGGCTTCGCCGCGGGACGCACCTGCACGGCGCGCCAGGAAATGCTGCCGGCCGTAGAGAAGTTGATCGGATAGAACGGCCCCGGCACCACCGCCTGCGGGTACCACTCGGTGATGAGGCCATGCGGGAACTGCACGCGCACGTCCACGGTCGTCTCGCGCGGCGAGTAGAAGTACAGAACCGGCGTCTCCATCCGCACGCGCGCCCGCAACATCGACAGCCAGCTGACTGGCGCGCCCGTGTTGCCAGGACTGAGGGCCACCTTCACGTCGCCAGGACTCAGCAGGCGAACGAAACACGGAAGATCTGAAGATCCGCTCAACGGATGCCACGGCACGGCCTGGCCGTCGGGGCCCGCGACCGACGTGAACGTGCCCCATTCGTGCACGACGAGGTCAGGAGCGCGGCCATCCTGCCCGCGCACGACCGCGAACCCGAGGGATGCCGCGAGAGCGATGGCGAGAACGACGAGGCCGGCCCGCTTGACCATGGAATGCCTCCGCTGCGACGAGTGATGGGGTACTGGACTGATTCTACGCCTACCGCAGCGTCAGGAGCATGGCCCTCAAATCGATGGTCACGGCCTTGGCCTGGCTAAGCACGTTCATCCCCAGGTTGCCGTGATGCACCTCGTCCCCGACGGACTTGTCGAAGACCTCTGCCGGTCGAAGCACCGCGTCGAACGCGCCGATGCCCAGGTGCACCTCCGGGAGCACGACGATGTCGTGCGGCTTGGCGCCGCCGATCTGTTGCAGCGTCTTGGTGGTCCTTCGACCGCTGTCGCGGATGAGCGCCGGGAAGTCCCGCGCGAACCGGGACCACAACTGGGTGCCGCCCTGGTTGCCGGTATCGACGACGAACGAGAGCGGCCGCGTGCCGAATTGCGTCCGGGCGATCAGACTCCCGTCGTCGAAGGCCAGGTTCGCGCGCGGTCCTGCGGCCGTGGCGTTCTCCCTTCCGATCTGACACGTCCGGCTGGTCGTCCACCCGATCGTTTGCAGCGCGACCGCAATCGGCAGCCCCAGCGCGCCTCGACGGCCGGCCGGGAGCTCGTTCCACGGCGGCTGCGAATCGGGATAGACGAGGAGCGGCACGTCGCGGAGCACGGTGCCGCCGATGGTCATGCTGTCCGCCACGGCGGTTCGGGCCGGTGCCGTGCCGCCCTGCATGTCCCCCGTGACTCCGCCCGAAGCCACGGACAGCCCCAGCATTCGTGCTTCGCTCTCGTTCAGAGCGGCGTTGCTGAAGCCGGTATCCATGAGCCACTGCACCGTCTTGCCGTTGATGGACACCGGCAGGACGACGCCGTCGGCCGTCGCGCTGCAGGCGACCTCGGCGGGACTCTGCGATTCGACGCGCTGATCGCTGAAGCGCGACAAGAGCTGGCGCGCGCCGTGCATGTCGGCGCGCGAGGGCGTCGTCTTCAGCACCTCATCGATGAGACGCACGGCGGCCGACGATCGACCGGTCACGAGGTACAGACCGATCAACGATTCGCGAGCGGCATCGGCCGACGCGACGTCGGAGGCGTTGCGAACCGCTTGCGTGAGGAGCTGCTCGCCGATCTGGAATTCGCCGAACGCCGCGGCGACCACGCCGGCGTAGAACGCGGGCACGGTGTGGCCTTCAACGGCCGCTCGCAACTCGAAGATCTGGTGCGCGTCGTACAGCTGCTTGAGTCGCGCCTGATCGCCCGACGTCTGAGCCTGGAGACACCACGGCAGGACCGCGGCGACGAGGAGCGCCCGCGCCGCGGCGCGCATCACACCTCGCGTTCGAGCAGGCGGACGATCGCGTCGAGGCGGGACTCGATTCGCTTGTCCCGCCACATCAACAGAGCGCCACCGAAGACCACGAGCCAGGAGGCCTCGCCAGACTTCAGATAGAGAAACACGAAGACGGCCGCAGTCAGCGCAGAGCCGAGGTCATTCCACGACAGACGCCACGATCGTCGGGCGTCTCTCAACAGTGCCTCGCGGCGAGAGGTCCTGTTCAATGCGTCCGTGAGTGCCCGTTCGTCCTGCGTGATCTCCATGCGGCCTCCAGCCGAACCTCGGAACCCCGGAACCCCGAAACCACAAGGATCATTTCGCCATTGCGTTTTTGATCATCCCGACGATCCCCGTGAGCGCTGCGCCGCCGCCCGCGCCTTCGATGAGCCCTGGGAGCAGCTGACCCATGTCGAATCCGCCCGCGCCCGCCGCCGCGGTCGCCGCGCCGCTGATCATGCCGCCGATCTGACCGCCGATCAGCCCGCCGACGATCCCGACGACCGTATTGCCGACCGGCCCGAGGTTGGCTTGCTTGAGGACGGCGCCGACGATGTTGCCGCCGGCGGCGCCGCTGACGAGCTGCAAGAGCAGAGCGGACCAGTTCATGGCTATCCCTCCTGAACGGAGTGGCGCGACGAGTGAACGTGGGAGTGGCCCACGATGGCGTGACGCGGAGGGCTTGTCAAGCCGATCCGAAGATCACTTCAAGAGCGGCTTGCCGTCAATGGCGGGCGGGATCGCGACGCCGAAGAACTTCAGCACCGTGGGCGCGATGTCCATGATGCGCGGATGATCGCTGGCGATCGGCACGCTGCTGATGAAGATGCCAGACGTTGTCTGGTAGTCGAAGCCGCAGTGGTCGCCGCTCCACTTTTCCTTGTTCGGATAGACGATGTCTTTCGGCGCGCCGCCGAGCGTCGTCTGCCACGAGACGCGGTAGCCGTCCTCGAAGCCGACTTGCAGGTCCGGCGCGTTGCCGAGGTACTCGCCCGAGTACGTGTCGTCGCGCTTGTAGACGTTGCGCACGATGTGCTGCTTCGTCTCCGGGTCGACGAGCGTGGCGAGGAGCTTGCCCTTGATTTCGTCCGCCAGCGCCGTGGATTCCGCGCCGGGGCTGACGATCCCCTGGCCCTCGCGTCCGCGCAGGTTGAAGTAGATCTGGCCGAGGCCCATGCTGTAGGCCTTCGTCTTCGACCAGTCCACGCTCTCGAAGAACTCGCCGCCGCCGAAGAGATCGTCGAGCTTCTTGTCCTTCGTCTGGCCCTGCAGCACCATGTAGCCCTGCTCGACGAGCCACGTGTTGAGGTTGACGGCCTTGCGCCACGCGTGGAAGCCGTGATCGGAGACGATCATGATCGGCGTGCCGGCGGGCAGGATGTCGATCACCTGGCCGACGAACTGATCCGCGCGCCGGTACACCCGCTCGATCGAGTCGCCGTACTTCTCGGCCAGCGCCGGGTCGAATGCCGGATGCGCCGGATCGAGCAGCCGGAACATCATGTGCTGCACGCGATCGGTGGATTCAATCACGCCGACGAAGAGATCCCAGTCGTTGCCGGCGAGCTGATCGAGGATGACGTTCGCGCGGTCGTCGAACGCGCGGAACAGATCGTCCATGAACGTCTTCTCGTCGATCCGCTCCTCACGCAGCGGGTTGGTCGCCTCGGCCCAGCCGAGCGTGCGGTACGGGCCGAGCCGCTTGTAGAGATCGCCCGACAAGCTCGACGGAGAGGAAAGCGGCACGGGCGGCGCGTCCGGCCGGAAGTTGATCGGCGATCCGTACAGCTTCAGCTCGTTGCCGGCGTCCACGAGATAGAACGTCAGCATGCCGTGGATACGGATGAAGAAGTTGATGTCGAAGTCCGCGTTGATCCACTTGCTCCACTCACCGGTCTTGAGCGTGAACGACTGGCCCGCGAGCGTGAACGTCGCCTGGCCGCTGCCGCGCGTCCACCCGACGTCGAGCGGGATCGAGACGTATTCCTGGGCTTTCAGCTCGCCGAGCGTGATGCGATCGGCATCGCTGAGGCGTTCCTTGTCCAGCAACGCGGTGATCTTCTTCTTGACGATCGGGTTTGGCGGCCCGATGAGCGCGGTATGCGCGACGCCGCCATCGAACGTCAGATGCTTGAGAAGGCCCGCCATCTCGCTGTCGCCCTCTTGGTAGCGGCTGAGATCGGTCGCCCAGTACGAGTAGCTGCCCACCGTGCCGTGCACGTCGGGCACCGGGAGTCCGGCGAGCATCTCACCGTTCGGCACGTCTTCGACGGGGAACGTCACCGGGACGGTCATGATCGCGCTGCGGACGCCCGCCTTGCCGGCCGTCACCCAGAACGACGTGCCGCCGCGGATCGACGTGATCTTCGGCCGTGAGAGCGGCATCCAGTCGAAGAGAAACGACGGCGGCACGATCTCCGCGAGGCCGAGCTTCGGTAAGTACCTCTTCGTGTCGCGCACGAGGAAGTCGTAGATGTTGTGCTTGCCGGGATTGACGCCGGTCGCAAACGACGCCCACGACGTCGGCGATTCGGGCGAGACGGTCGTCTCGAGCTTCGACAGCGCGCCCATTTTGATCAGCCGCGAGAACGCAGGCATCTCGCCGCGCTTCAGAAACACGTCGAGCAGCGTCGGATCCATCCCGTCGAAGCCGAGGACGACGAGCTTCGGGCGCTCGGAGGTCGCTGGTCGCGAGCACGCCGCCCAGCCGAGAGCTGCCACCGCCGCACCAAGCGCGAAGAGGGACGCGCGACGCATGACCGCAGTGTATCGCGAAGCGCCGAGTGAGTTTGTTACGCTACCCGCATGCGATTTCTCGGCGTAGACTACGGCCGCCGGCGAATCGGGCTGGCCGTGTCCGACGCGAGCGGCGCGCTCGCGCGCCCGTGGCAGACCGTGACGGCCGCCGAGACGCCGCGCGGATCAGCCGAGGCGATCGCGAAGATCGTCGCGATGCGCACGGACGACGACGAGCTGTCCGATCTCGGCGGGATCATCGTCGGACTACCGCGGCGGCTGAGTGGCGACGATAACGATCAAACCGGGGCCGCCCGCGAGTTCGCGCAGGCGCTCGGCGCGCTCACGGGATTGGAGATTCACCTGCAGGACGAGCGGTTGACGAGTCACGAGGCCGAATCGCGGCTGGCCGCGCGCGAGCGCGATTGGCGCAAGCGCAAGGCGCTGCTGGACGCCGCGGCCGCGGCGATCATCCTTCAAGACTTTCTGGACTCGCGCGGATGCTGAAGCGGATCGGCATCCTCTTCCTCCTGCTTCTGGTGGCGGCGGCCGGCGGCGCGTGGTGGATGAAGACGCGCCTCGAGACGCCGTACAAGGGCTTCGATGCCCAGGAGGTCTTCGTCGATCTCCCGTCCGGCATCGGCGTGTCCGCGATCGGCGAGCGCCTCACCGACGCGGGCGTCGTGCCCGATCCGTGGACGTTCCGGCTCGTCGCGCATCTGGATCACGTCGATCGCAAACTGCAAGCGGGCGAGTATCGATTTGCCGAGCCGGCGACGCCGCACGAAGTGGCCGCGCGCCTCGCGCGCGGTGACGTCTACACGCACCCGATCACGTTTCCTGAGGGTCTGACGAGCGTGGAGATGGCCGACATCTTCGGCAAGAGCGGGCTCGGGACCGCCGCCGAGTTCCGCGCGGCAGCCAAGGAGACGTCGCTGGTCGCCGACCTCGATCCGGACGCGGAGTCGCTCGAGGGCTATCTGTTTCCCAGCACCTATGCGCTCGCGCGGCGTGCCGGCGCCACCGCCACGGTGCAAGCCATGGTCACCGAGTTCAACAAGGCGTTCGATCCGCAGCTGCGCCTCGATGCCGCGGCGCGCAACATGACGCCGCGCGACGTCGTGACCCTCGCGTCGATCATCGAGAAGGAAACCGCGCGGCCCGAGGAACGGCCGATCGTCTCGGCCGTGTACCAGAATCGCCTGAAGATCGGCATGCCGCTGCAGTGCGATCCGACGGTCATCTACGCGATGATGCTGGCCGGCACCTGGAACGGCAACATCCGGCGGACGGATCTGCAGATGGACTCGCCGTACAACACGTATCGGCACGCCGGCCTGCCGCCCGGGCCGATTGCCTCGCCGGGCAAGTCATCGCTCGAGGCCGCGGTGCATCCGGCGGACGTCAAGTACCTCTACTTTGTGAGCCGCAACGACGGGACACACGTGTTTGCGACGACGCTGGAAGAGCACAATCGGAATGTGGCGAAGTACCAAATCATCAGGCGCCACTGACGTCATTGGGTCATTGGGCTATTGAGTCATTGGGCTATTGGTAGAGCTCGGTGGACGCGCAAACAATGACCCAATGATCCAATAGCTCAATAGCCCAATATCCCAATGTCATTGGTTTCCCCACTTAAGTTTTTCTCTGAGCATGTCGAAGTGCGTGCGCGCTGACGTGCGCACGAGCTGAAGGCGCCGCGCCGCGCGCTCGACGGTGACGGTGTCGCCGCGCTCGAGCGGGGCGCCGAACTGGCCGTCGAACGTCACGACGATGTCAGACAGGCCGGGCTCGATCACGGGCTCCAACGCGATGCTCGAATCGGCGTGCAGCACGATCGGACGAAACGTCAGCGTGTGCGGCGCGATGGGCGTGAGCACGATCGCGTCCACCGACGGGTGCACGACCGGGCCGCCGGCAGACAGGTTGTAGGCGGTCGAGCCCGTCGCGGTCGCGATGATCAAGCCGTCCGCTTTCACGTGGCAGACGAACTGCCCGCCGACCGTGACGTCGATCTCGATCATCCGCGAAAGCGCGCCGCGCGTGACGACGATGTCGTTGAGCGCGAGATGTTCGGCGACGGTGCTGCCACGGCGCTCGACCCGGCCGTGCAGCATCAGCCGCGACTCGACGCGCGTCGTGCCGGCGACGAGCGCTTTGAGCGCGGCCTCGAGCTCGTCGCGCCCGACCTCTGTGAGAAAGCCGAGATGGCCGAGGTTGACGCCGAGGAGGGGCACGTCGGCGCCCGCGTGCGCGACGGCGCCGGCGGCGTCGAGCAGCGTGCCGTCACCGCCGAACGCGACCACGACGTCAACCTGCGTCGCGATCTCCGTCCGCGGCGCGGTCGGCCAGCGCGTGCCCAGCTTGGCCGCGGCCGCGCTTTGCGCGTCCACCACGGGCCGGGCGCCATGCGCCTCGAGCCACGTCGCGGCTTCGGTGAGCGCCGACAACGCGCCGGGAAGCGTCAACCGGGCGACGAGACCAATGCGAGTCGGAGTCATTCGGCAGCGGTGCGACGGGTGGGAGCCAGCAGCAGAAAGAACTCACGGTTGCCGGAAATCCCGGCCACCGGCGACGGCTCGAGCCCGAGACGCTCCAATCCTACCTCGCGAGCCGCGCGCGTGACCTCGTCCACGACGCGCGCGTGAATCGTCTCGTCGGTGATGACGCCGCCTTTGCCCACTTCATCGCGCCCGGCTTCGAACTGCGGCTTGACGAGCGCGACGATGTGGCCGCCGGGCGCCACGATGGGCCCGACCGCCGGCAGGATGTGGCGCAGCGAGATGAACGACACGTCGATGGTCGCGATGTCCACGGTCGAGAGATCCGGCGGCAGGTCCTCGCGCCGCAGATGCCGAGCATTGAGACGTTCGATGACGGTGACGCGCTCGTCAGTACGGAGCCGCCACGCGAGTTGGCCGTGGCCGACGTCGAGCGCGATCACGTGGCGCGCGCCGCGGTTGAGCAACACATCCGTGAAGCCGCCCGTTGACGCGCCCACGTCGAGCGCCACGCGGCCCTTGACGTCGAGGTGAAACGCGTCGAGGGCGTGGTCGAGCTTCAGCCCGCCGCGCCCGACCCAGGGATGATCGGCCGCGCGCACCACGACCTCGGCCTGATCGTCGACGAACGTGCCGGCTTTGGTGATGGGGCGGCCGCCAACCGTGACATCGCCGGCGAGGATGAGAGCCCGCGCGCGCTCGCGCGACTGCGCCAGCCCGAGCGCGACGACCAGCTGATCGAGCCGTGTCTTGGGCATGGCCTGGCTTAGCTGGTGCGTGCGAGGCTCCAGGCCGCGATCTCGGCCAGGCGCCCGCCGATCGATGCGGTGGAGAGGGCGTGCTTCGCGCGTTCGACGCACTCGACCGCCAGGCGTCGCGACGCCTCGACGCCGTGAAGCGCCGGGTACGTGGGCTTGCCCGCGGCGGCATCCTTGCCGGCCGTCTTGCCGAGCGCGTCGCGCGAGCCCTCGACGTCGAGCACATCGTCGACGATCTGAAAGGCGAGTCCGAGCTCGCGCGCGTAGGCGTCGATCGCGGCGATGGCGGCCTCGTCGGCGCCGGTGACAATCGCACCGAGGATCGACGCCGCGCGAATGAGCGCGCCGGTCTTTCGCGCGTGCATGTCCTCGAGCGCGGGCGCGTCGAAGCGCGACGTCGCCACGCCCGTCACGCGTCCCGCGGCCGCGAGATCGATCGTCTGGCCGCCGACCATCCCGACGGCGCCCGCCGCGTGTGCGAGCACCGCGACCGCGCGCAGGCGTTGATCGGCGGTCGGCTCGAGCGTGCCCGGCACCGTCAGCGCGGACGCCGGAGCCGTGAGCGCGGAGAACGCCTCGGTCAGCAGGCCGTCGCCGACGAGGATGGCCAGGCCGTCGCCGAAGACCACGTGCGTCGTCGGCCGGCCGCGCCGGAGCGCGTCGTCGTCCATGGCTGGAAGATCGTCGTGCACGAGCGAGTAGGTGTGGACCAGCTCGACGGCGCAGGCGGCGGGCAGCGCAAGCGCGCGCGCGTCGTTGACGGCGAGGCCGCGCGCGTCACCAATGGCATCCGCGACCGCGAGCGTCAGACTGGGACGGAGGCGCTTGCCGCCGCCGAGCAGCGCATAACGCATGGCTTCGAGGATGAGCGGCGGCGCCGTGCCGGTCGGCAGCGCGCGGGGCAGCGCGGCCTCGACGATCTGCCGCAGCTCGGCGAGATAGGCGCTGACGTCCGATCGTGCGGGCGGCACGGGCTACCGGTCGTCGCCGGAGTCGACGAGGTGCGCCGCGTCCTTCAGGTCGCCGCGCTCGGTGAGGAGCTCGATGCGGCGCTGCGCGGCGCCCAGCTGCTCGTGGCAGTAGCGCGAGAGCTCGACGCCGCGCTCGAACAGCGCGAGCGCCTTGTCGAGCGCGAGGTCGCCGTCCTCGAGCTGCTTGACGATCTTCTCCAGCTCGGCGATGGCCGACTCGAAATCTTTGATGGACGCGGTCATTCTGCCTGCTCCACACGGCAGGCCAACTCGCCGTTGGCCAGCGTGACTCGGACGCCGTCGCCAGGCTTCACGGCGCGGGCCGAGCGAATGATACTCGTGCGCGCCTCGTTCCAACAGACGGCGTAGCCGCGCGCCAGCACGCCAAGCGGGCTGAGCGCGTCGAGACGGGCCGCCAGCTCGCGGGCGCGCGCGTCGGCGGCGAGCCGCCGCGCGGTGACGAGCTCGCGCAACCGTCCCTC
>DATEGZ010000187.1:0-85900 GCA_035279905.1 Vicinamibacterales bacterium | reverse complement strand
CGGCCCTCGCGCGCCACGCCGGACATCGCGCGGCCGCGGCGCACGAGCTGGGACTGACACGACAGGGGCTGGCAAAAGCGATGAAGCGGCTCGGGCTGGAAACGGATTGCGACACGGCAGGTGTTGCCTAAGCGGGCACGTTGCGGACATCATCCCGGGACCGTGGCGCGGTACCTCGTCCGACGATTGCTGCTGACGCTGCCCGTGCTGCTGGGCGTCGCGACGCTCGTGTTCGCGCTCATCCATCTGGTCCCGGGCGATCCCGCCGTCGCGATGCTCGGTGACGCGGCGTCGCCCGGCGATGTGGCGGAGCTCCGCACGAAGCTCGGCCTCGACGACTCGCTCGCGACCCAGTACGGCCGGTTCCTGGGCCGGCTGGCGCATGGCGATCTCGGCACGTCGTTCCGCTACGGCACGCCGGTCGCCGGCGAGATCAAGCAGCGGCTTGGCCGCACGGCCGAGCTGGCGGTCGCGGCGATGGCCGTGGCCATCCTGATCGCGGTGCCGCTCGGCATTGCCGCGGCGCTCTACCGCGGGCGCGCCGTCGATCAAGCGGCGATGGCGGCGTCACTCGTCGGCATCTCGATGCCGAACTTCTGGCTGGGCCCGCTCCTCGCGATTGTGCTGGCCGTCGAATGGGGATGGCTGCCGGTGTCAGGCACCGGCTTGTGGGCCAACCTCGTGCTCCCGGCGGTCACGCTGGGCGCCGCGCTCGCGGCGATCCTCGCGCGGATGACGCGCACCAGCCTCGTCGAGGAGCTGCGCGAGCTCTACGTGGTCGCGGCCCGCGCGCGCGGGCTGTCCACGCGGCGCGCCGTGATCGCGCACGCGTTCAGAAACAGCCTCATCCCCGTCGTGACGATCATCGGGCTGCAGTTCGGATCCGTGCTGACCGGCACGATCATCACGGAAACGATCTTCGCGTGGCCCGGCGTCGGCCGGCTGCTCATTCAGGCGATCACGTTCCGCGACTACCCGCTGGTGCAGGGCTGCATCCTGTTCATCGCGGTGACGTACGTTGCGATGAACCTGCTCGTCGACCTCACCTACGCGTGGCTCGACCCGAGGATTCGGTACCAATGACGCGCCGCATCGGCTTCGCGATCGTCCTGATCACGGCGATCGCCGCGATCGTCGGGCCGTCGCTGGTGCCGTACGACGCGGCGGCGCAGAACCTGCCGCAGCGGCTGCTCGGCCCGTCCTGGCAGCACCCGTTCGGGCTGGACGAGCTCGGCCGCGACATCCTGGCGCGCCTGCTCATCGGCGCGCGAATTTCGCTGATGGTCGGGCTCGCCGTCGTGTCGATCTCGGCGAGCGTCGGGACGATGGTGGGCGCGGTGGCGGGATATGCGGGCGGATGGGTCGACAACGCGCTCGGCCGGCTCATGGATGTCCTGCTCGCGTTTCCCGGCATTCTTCTCGCGATCGCGCTCGTGGCGGTCCTCGGTCCGAGCCTCGCGCACGTCGTGCTGGCGCTCGTGCTGATCGGATGGGTGAGCTACGCGCGCTTGGTGCGTGGGCAGGTGCTGAAGGTGCGCGAGCTCGACTACGTGCAGGCCGCGCGCGCCATGGGCGCGCCCGTCGCGCGCGTCATCGTGCGGCACGTCGTGCCGGCGACGCTTTCGTCGGTCGCCGTGCAGGCCACGCTCGGCATGGCGGGCGCGATCATCGCCGAAGCCTCGCTCAGCTTCCTCGGCCTCGGCGTCCAGCCGCCTACGCCAAGCTGGGGCACGATGCTCGACGCCGGGCGGTCGCATCTGTTCGACGCGCCGCACCTCACGATCCTTCCTGGGCTGGCGATTGCGCTGCTGGTGCTGGGCTTCAACTTCGCCGGCGACGCGCTGCGGGATCGCGTCGACCCGCGCGCTACTTGATCGTCCGGCCGAGGCGCACGAGATCGGGGTTGCGCGGATCCTGGGCAAGTGCCTTGGCGAGCGTCGTTCGCGCGGCGTCGTGATTGCCGGATCGCCAGTACGCGTCGGCGAGCAGGCCAAGTGTGGACGCCTCGGTGTCTCCCGCGTCGACGGCCTGATCGAGGTAGTCCGCGGCGCGCTTCGGGTCGTCGGCCTGGAGTGCGAGCACGCCGATGCGCCGCGCGCGGGCGCCGCGCACGCCGGGAGTCGCCGTGTCGCCTTCGAGCGCATCGAGGTTGATGAGCGCGTCGCGCGCCTCGGCCGGGTGACCGAGGCGCTCGCACGCGTCGGCCAGGTACTCGAACGCCTCGGAATCGATCGGCGACGTGGTTACGGCCTCGCGCAGGATGCGCTCCGCCGCGCGCGGATCGCCCATCAGATACAGCGCGCGGCCGTAGAGCGCCAGGCCCTCGCTCCGGCGGGCGCTGCCGGCCAGCGCCTGTGCGAGGACTTCCTGCGCGTGTTGGGCGGATTTGCGATCGAGCGTCCGCTCCGCGCGCGCCAGATACACGCGTCCGCGCGCCAGCTGCACGTGTGACGCGTCTTTCGCCGATGTCGAGACGTCGGCGAGCGCGCTGAGTGCCGTGTCGAACTGCCCGCGCCGCGCGGCCGCCATCGCGATCGCGATCTGTCGATCGTCGTTGCGATCGAGCGCGGCCAGGTCCTGCAGCTCCGACATCTCCTCGACGGTCCGGCCCTGCGCCCGGAAGAGATCGGCCAGCTCTTCGCGCGCGGGCGTGAGCGACGGCGAGATCTTGAGCGCTTGCGTGATGGCTTCGATCGCGTCGTCGATCTTGTTCGTGTCGCGGTAGACGAGGCCCAGCAGGTAGTAGGTCTGCGGGACCGAGTCGTTGCGAACGATCGCCCGGCGCAGCGGGTCGATGGCCGCCGCGGGCGTGCCCGCGCGGTAGCGCGCCAGAGCCAGGGCGTAGAGGAGCACCGGATCTTCGTCGTGCAGCCGATCGGCCGCTTCGCCGTACCAGCGCGCCGCTTCAATCGGCTCGTTCCGGCTGTCGTAGACCTCGCCGAGCGCGACGAGCGGCTGTGCGGCGTCAGGGGCGATCCGGCTGGCCTCCCGCAGGTCGCGGATCGCCCAGTCGTCGTGGTGATCGGCGTGATACGCCTCGCCACGCCGGTAGTAGGCGACCATTGAATCGGGCCGCAGGGCGAGCGCGCCGCTGAAATCCTCGATGGCCGCGTAGTTGTTGCCGGTCTGGAGGGCCTGCTCGCCCTGGGCGAGGAGCTGCCGGTACTGCCGATCGCGGTCCATGCGCTGAAAGACCACGACGCCGCCGGCCACCGAGCCCAGAATGGCCACGACGACCAGCATCCACTTCACGGCGTTCATTTTACGCCCGGTGCCCGGCGGCTCCGGGGAACCTCCCGGGGGCAACGGGGTCTAACACCTCAGGAACGGCTCCCGCCGGGGGGTGTTACCATGGCGGTAGAGACCTTTGTGAAGCCTCTGCGCGCACTTACGTGGCCCGATGCCGCCAGCGCCGATTGGGCGTTGGTGCAGCAGTGTGCCGCGGGCGACGAGGAAGCGTGTAGTCGTCTGGTCACCGACCATCAGCGGATGGTCTACCAGCTGGCGTTGCACCTGCTCGGCGATCCCCAGGAGGCTTTGGACGTGTCGCAGGAAGTGTTCCTGCGCGTGTTCCGCACCCTCGCGCAATTCCGCGGACAGTCGACGCTGCGCACCTGGATCTACCGGATCGTCGTCAACCAGGCGTCGAACCGGCAGCGGTGGTGGCGCCGGCGCCGCCGGGCGCAGCAGGTGGCGCTCGACGAGCACACCGCGACGCACGGCGAGCTGGCAGAGGTTCGGTCCTTCGCGCAACCGGATTCAGTGTTGGCCCAGCACGAAGCGGCGACCCGCGTATGGGGCGCGCTCGACGGGCTGCCGTTCGATCAGCGCGCGGTCGTCGTGCTCCGCGAGATCGACGGGTTGAGCTACGAAGAGATCGCGACGTCGTTGGGCGTTGCGGTCGGCACGGTGAAGTCCCGGCTGGCGCGGGCTCGTGAGAGCCTGCGACTGGCCTTGAGGCCTGTATGAAGCCCCGGAAGTGCCGGAATCAGAAGCTCGGCGCGTTCGTCGATGGCGAGCTGTCCGGCGTCGATCGGCTGCTGGTGTCTCAGCACCTGGCCGAGTGCCGCAATTGCGCCGCCGAGGCTGAAGCGCTCGGCGAGCTCGGCGAGGTGCTTCGCGCCGGCGCCGAGACCAGCGATCCCGCGCCGGGTGCGCTCGATGGGCTCGCCGACGGCGTGATCAGCCGCGTCCGGGCCGAGCGGCAGCAGTCGTGGCGCGGTTTCGTCGAGCGGTTCATGGACGACTGGCACCACGCGATCGTCGGCGCCGGCGCCGTCGCGGCCGCGTTCGTCTCCATCGCGTTCGTCTCGGTCATGCTCGAGTTCGGTCCCGCGCCCACGCGCGACGACTCGCTGGCGGCGCTCATCTCCAATCTCAATTCGCCGGCCGGCACGCTCTTCGTCGAAGCGACGCCCATCAGCGGCAAGGACCGTAACTCGATGCTGATGCAGGTGGGCAACGAGCTCGTCATGCCCGACGAGTCGTTCGGCGCCGGCAGCGTGCCCGTCGTGCTGCGCTACGTGAGCGAGCAGGAGTTCGTCGGCGCGCTGTCCGAGGCCATGACCCGCGACGGCCGGCTGCTCGAGCTCCGATCGATGACCGAGCAGCAGCGCCGCTACACCGAGGGCCTCCTCGATGCGATCGGCCGCCTGCGGTCCGGTCAGACGGCGTTCAGCTCCGCCGGATCGCTCAACGTGCACTCCGTGTGGCTCGTCACCAACACGGGAGTCACTGCCAAGGGGATCTAGACCTGGGGTTCCCAGGGGTTCCTAAGGGTTCCCTTGGGTTCACGGCCGCGTGTCTGAACCCCGAGGAACCTCAAGGAACCCTAGGGAACCTCTAGGAACCTCGACGAACTTCATCGAATCGTCGCGCTCTGCGCGACGACATTCCCCAACACATCCGTCGCGCGGATCATGATGCGTGCGGCGTCAGCTTCATTCGCGATCGAGATCTCGTAGCGCTCGTCAGGCGAATCCGCGAGCCCGTCGACGGGCGCGATGAGCTGCCACGGGCCGCCGCCAATCGAGTACTCCACCTTCTGAATGGCGCTCCGGGCGTCGCGGACGTGCACCCCGAGCCGGATGGCCGCGCCCTGTCGCAGGATCTCCGTCGCGATCGTCGGCGGCGTGTTGTCGATTTCGATCGGATCGCTGTCGCGCTCGCCCACGAGCGCGCGGTCCGCGGCGTTCGACGGGCTGTCGGACGCGAGCACCTTCACGATGTAGCGGCCGTCCGCGACCGAGGTCGTGTCCCAGACGAAGATCGAGTCGCTCAGCCCGGTCCGCAGATCGTGCCACGTGGCTTCACCCTCGCGCCGGTACTGCAGCGAGTAGGTGAGGTGGTCGGAGTCGCTGTCGTCAGCCTTCCACGCGATCGTCTGCAGGCCCTTCTGAAACATGCGCCGGCCGGGAGTCGGCGGATTCGGTCCCGGATCGCCCGGCGGCCGCCGCGCGTCCGCGGTCGCATCGTCGAGCCCCGCGATCGCGCCGTCCTCGCTCGAGAACGGCTTCTGGAACACGACGCCAGGCGGATATGTCGTCACCGAGGACACCGCCGGCCGCGTGTTGCGCGGCAAATACGCGACGGTCACCGACGTGAGGCGCGGCGCCGGTGTCGCGCCCTGCGTTAGCACCGCTCTCCATTGCACGAACCGCGCGGCCGGGCTCTTGATCGCTTCGCCGCCGGCGCGCGTGTAGGGGCCGCCCCAGTCGCTCCACGAATCGTCGGGCGTTTCCGTGTTGCCCGACCGCGTGAACAACTGAACGCCGCCCGCGCCTTCCCAGCGAATCAATCCCCAGAGCGAGACGCTCTTCGTGTCGCGCACCGGCGACGTGTACGACGCGGGCGACTGCGTGGCGGTGCCGAGCGCGATCACGCGTCCCGGGTTCGCGGTCGCCATCGCGACAGGCATGTCGCCGCCCCGAGCCGCGCCGACCAGATGCGTGACCTGCTTGGCGTCAACGCCGCCGATGAGCTGCACCTGCCGGTTGCGGTCGATGCGATACACGCGGCCTTCCGGCCCGCTCGCGACGATCACGCCGTTGTCACCGCTCGCGGCCAGGTCGTAGACGACGTCGCTGGTCTCCCAGAACGTCTCGTACGTGCCGGCGGTGTCGATGCGGTACACCACGGACTTCCGCCCGGCGCCAGACGAAGAAGTTGAGGTCGATGCTCCCGGCGTCGGCGGCGGAGCCGTGACGATCGCGACGGACACAGACTCACCGGCGCTCGACGATCCTTCGTCGCCCTTGGCGATCGCTGCCGCGTAGACGACCCCGCCAGGGCTCACGGCGATTCCCGCCAGTTGCGCCAGACCTGAGTCCAGCACGACGAACGGCCGATCGCCGGCTTCGAACCGGTAGAGGCGTCCCGGCGATTCGGTGCCGGCGAGCATGCGGTCCTGCGCGTCGAGCGCGAGCGAGACGACATGCGCCGCGGACGGGCGGTAGATGACCTGGCTCGTCCCGCCGGGATCCACGCGGTACACGATTGCCGGATTGCCGGCGCCGACCCACAGACGGCCCGCTCGATCGACCGCAAGCGCCCAGACGTATTTCTCGCTGGGATCGAAGAACACGCGCGGCGCCCCCGCGCCGTCGATCACGTACACCTTGCCCTCGGGGCCGGTCGCGAAATACACGCGCGTGCCCGACGTCGCAATCGCGAAGATGTTCTTTTCCTCCGCGGTGAACACGGTCTCTTCGGCCTGGCCCGGCCGGAGACGGATCAAGCGCCCGTCACCGCCGGTGCCGGCCCACAGCGTGCCGTCCGCGGCTGCCGCGAGGCTCCAGATCTGCGCGGGCGTGGTCGTGAGCCGCGCGGTCGTCTGCGGGCCCGCGGTAATCGCGCCGTCGAGCCCGACGATCACGCCGTTCGACGTGCCCTTGAGCAACTCGCCCGGGGCGGCCACGGTCCAGAACACCGGGCCGGACGCGGCAACGACAGACGTCGCGGCCAGAGCGGCCACAGCGACAGCAGCAGAAGAGAGAAGTCGGGACATGAGCACCGGGGAGCCTGTCACTTGTCGGACGAAAGCGTGATGGTGATCTCGCGCGAGCCGCGCACGACTCGATCGAACTTCCGCTCCCAGGCGCCGACGACGGCCTTGGAGATCGATGAGGACGGCACGGACGAGTCAGCGTCCAGGATGGACCGCACGTTAGCCGGCAGCGCGGAGAGCGTCTGGCCGCCGACGACGGTGCCGGTGCCCGGGCTGATGAGGCGCACGTAGAGCCGGTTGTTGCGGCGCGAATCGTTCATCTGCGCGAGCAGCGCATTCCACGACGCGGGCTTGCCCGGCCGCAGGTCCCGCTGCTCGAGCGTCGTCAGCGCCTGCGCATCGCTCACGAGCAGCGTGAGCGGGCCCGTCGCCTGGTTGGGCATGACGACGGGGATCGAGACGACTTCCGTCGCGCCGCGGTAGTCGCGCAGCTGAACCTGCACCGCGTGCGTCGCGCCAAACCGCGGTTTGGTCGTGTCGAGCCAGACGCGATCGATCGTCGAGCTGCGCTGCTCCTCGGTGACGCGCAGCGTGAGATCGAGCGCGTCGGGCATCACGCTGCGGTACTCGTTCGTGATCGCCGCGCCGATTGGCGCCGTCAGCGTGGTCGCGGCCGTGGAGAGCGCGCTCTCTCCGGTGAACGCATCGTCGATGTCGATCTTGCCCGCGTCGCCGAACGACAGCGTCCCGGTCGCGCCGATCGACATCACGCCCGCCTGGCGTTGATAGGACGTCAGCGCGTTCAGAATCGCGACGTAGCTGAAAAGCGGCGTCAGCATCTGGTCGTGTAGCACGTAGAACGTGAACTTGCGATCGGGCCCGCGGCTGCCGGCGAGGGTGATCGTCACTGCGAGCTCACGGGGCGGCGCACCGAGCGTGCCGCCGATTGCCGTCGCGCGATCCTGGCTCATCGTGCCGATGACGGGACCGAGGCTCGCGATCTTGAGCGACGAGTCGAGGCTCGGCAGCACCGTGTAGACGTGCGCCCGCGTCATCGCGAATTGCGTGGGCCCGAGGTTGAGGAACGGGTGGCCGAACGCGTAGACCGTCGAGCCGTCCACATACGTCACCGTGCCCGTGGCGCCCATCTCGAGATCGCCGCGCACGAGGCTGACGCCGACGGCATCGCCGGGGCGCAGCTCGGTGGCGGTGGTGGCGGCGCGGCCTGGGCGCGGCTGCGTCGCGGCTGTCACGCCGGCGGGCGAGAACGCCTGGCGAAGCTCGCGATCGAGGCCGGGCTCAAAACCGCTGAACACCATCGCGGCCCCGATCGGCCGAAGCGTGGGCACGAGGTCCGCAAGCGCCGGCGGACCGACGACGCCGATGTCCGATCCGGACGCGCGCAGCGGCGCCGCCGCGCGTTCGGCGAGCTTGTTCAGATAGGCAAACGCTTCGGTCGACGTCGCGGGCCACGTGAGCGCGAGCCCGCCGGCCGCGCGCGTGCCGCCGGCGCTCACCGCGTCGGTCATCTCTCGAATCGGCGTGATGCCGGCGAACGGCTCGCGGGGAAACGACCCGAGCGCGTACGACACGGCGCCGACGAGCCGACCGTCGATGTAGACGGGGCTGCCGCTCATGCCCTGGATGACGCCCGTCGTCGCGAGCGGTCCGCCCTCCAGCTTGGCGAGGATCAAATCGCGCTGCGGGCCGATCACGTTGTGCAGGACGCCGAGGATGTTGACCTTGAACTCTTCGATCGTGTCGCCGGCGAAGATCGTCCGGCCGATGCCGACCTGGCCCGGTTTGACGTCGTCGAGCGGGTAAAACGCGGACTGCGCGGGCAGTTTGGCTACGAGCGCCGCTGCCGCGAAAATGGCCACACCGAAGACGAGTCGGCGCATGTCTATGGGGTGCTCCGCAGAGTTCGTTATAACACGCCCGTCACATGAGATTTGACCCCGGGGCGGGCCGTCTGGTACGCTCCGAAGCTCAGGCGATATGACGCTTTTCTCAGTCTCGCGCGCGCGCACCTCGGCCAGCTGGTCGTATTGGTGGTGGTATGCGTCGATGACTGAGGAGGGCCGCGCGCTCTAAGTTCGAATCGCCGCGCAAAGATTCCAGGGCCTCTTCAGTCAACGCTGAAGAGGCCCTTTTTGTGTACGTGGGTCGTGAGAGGGGAATGCGCACACTCGTCTGCGAAACCGTGACGGCCACCACGATGGCCGAGCTGCGCGCCGGGCGGGACGCGGTCAAGGACGCCGACCTGGTCGAGCTGCGCCTGGACGGCGTCGCGGACCTGGACGTCGCCGGCGCGCTCGCGGGCCGCCGCCGTCCGGTCATCGTCACGTGCCGGCCGTCGTGGGAAGGCGGGCAGTGGAGCGGATTCGAGGCGAAGCGGCTCGAGGTGCTGGCGGACGCGATTCGACTGGGCGCGGAGTACGTGGACGTCGAGTGGCGCGCCGACCGGCGATCGCTGCCGGTCAACGAACGCACCCAGCGCGTGCTGTCGCACCATGACTTCCGCGGCGTGCCTGCGGATCTCGCCGGACGCGTCCGCGCGATGCGCGCGGAACGCCCGGCCGTGCTGAAGATCGCCGTGTCCGCGTCGCGGCTGAGCGATTGTCTGACGCTCCGCGACGCCGTGGCCGGCGGGAGCGACCACGTCGCGATTGCCATGGGGGCGAGCGGCCAGCTCACGCGCGTGTGGCCGGCGTGGCTCGGCTCGCTGTGGATGTACGGCGGCGCGGCGGCGCCCGGCCAGTTGTCGACGCGCGAGCTCGTGGACGTGTATCGGATTCGCCGCACGACAAACGTCACGCGCGTGTTCGCGCTCACGGGCGAGCCGCTCGGGCACTCGGCCTCGCCGGCGATGCACAACGCGGCGTTCGCGTCGCTGGGCCTCGACGCGGTGTACGTGCCGCTCGAGACGGCCAGCGCGGACGAGTTCCTGGCGGTCGCTCGCGAAATCGGTCTCGCCGGCGCGAGCGTGACCGCACCGCTCAAGGAATCGCTCTTCGCCCACACGACGCCCGCCGACGACACCACGCGTGACGTGCAGGCGGTCAACACGCTCCGGCGCGGGCCGCGGGGGTGGGAAGGGCGCAACTTCGACATCGCCGGCTTCCTCGAGCCGCTGACCCGCCGGAAAGTCTCGCTGCGCGGGAAGCGAGCCGTCGTCCTCGGCGCCGGCGGCGGCGCCCGCGCGGCGGCCTTCGGTCTCAAGCAGCAGGGCGCGTCGGTGGAGGTCAGCGCGAGGCGCAGCGATCGCGCGCGCGTGTTTGCCGGCGCGATGGGTGTCGAGACCGGCGCGTGGCCGCCTGCCGGCGGCTGGGACGTGCTCGTCAACGCGACGCCCATCGGCACGTGGCCGAAGGTCGACGCCTCGCCGCTGTCACGCGAGGCCCTCTGCGGCCGCCTCGTCTACGACCTCGTCTACAACCCGCAGGACACCGCGCTGCTGAAGTCGGCGCGCGCCGCGGGGATTGAAACGATCGGCGGGCTCGAGATGCTCGTCGCGCAAGCGTGTTTGCAGTGTCAGTGGTGGACCGGCGCGGAGGCGCCTGCCACGGTGATCGATCGCGCGGCTCGCGAGCGGCTCGCGAGTCCGAGGTAGTGGGGAGTCATGGAACAGACAACCTTTGAAGGCTTCGTGGAACTGTCGCGGCGAGGCACGTTCGTGCCGGTCGTCCGCGAGATCATGGCGGACCTGCTCACACCGGTCTCCGCCTTTCTCAAGATCGCCGAGCACTCCGACTACGCGTTCCTGCTCGAGAGCGTCGAGGGCGGCGAGCACATCGGGCGGTACTCCTTTCTCGGCAAGGATCCGTTCCTGGTGCTGCGAGGCCGCGCCGGCCGGACGACGATCGAGCAGGCCGGAGTGGAAACGACGCGGGACGAGCCGTTCATCGACGTCCTGCGCAGCCTGATGGCGGAGTTCGACGCGCCGTACGTGCCCGACCTGCCGCGATTCACCGGCGGCGCGGTCGGGTATTTCGACTACGACGCGGCCGAGTGGTTCGAGCCGGCGGTGCGGCTGCAGAAGCCGCAGGTCGATCGCGACCAGGCCGGCTTCATGATGTTCGACACCGTCCTCGCGTTCGATCACGTCAAGCACCGCATCCTCGCGATCGCAAACGCGCGGCTGCGGCCGGGCGCGGATTTGCGCAGTCTCTACGACTTCGCGTGCGCGAAGATCGATTTCCTCGAGCGCGAGCTCGAGCGGAACCTCTCGCGGCCCGAGCGGCGGCAGTCCTCGGGCCTCCAGGTCTCGGCCAACCACACGCGCGAGGCCTTCGAAGACGCGGTCAAGCGGATCCAGGAGGACATCGCGGCGGGGGAGGTCTTTCAGGCCGTCATCTCTCACCGGTTCGACACTTCGACGGACGCGTCGCCGTTCGACGTGTACCGCGCGCTGCGGCACATCAACCCGTCGCCGTACATGTTCTTCCTCCGGATGGGCAAGGACGCGATCATCGGCGCCTCGCCCGAGATGCTCGTTCGCGTCGAGGGACGGCACGTCGAAACGCACCCGATTGCCGGCACGCGCCGCCGGGGGACGACGCCCGACGAAGATCAGCGCCTGGCGGAGGAGCTCCGGCGCAACGAGAAGGAGCGCGCGGAGCACGTCATGCTCGTCGACCTGGGCCGCAACGACATCGGCCGCGTGTCCGAGATCGGCAGCGTGCGCGTGCCGCAGTTCATGGCGCTCGAGCGCTACTCGCACGTGATGCACCTGGTGTCGCGCGTCGAGGGCCAGCTGGCGGACGGACGCGACCGGCTCGACGCGCTCGTCGCGACGTTCCCGGCCGGCACGCTCACCGGCGCGCCGAAGATTCGCGCGATGCAGATCGTCGGCGGCCTCGAGCCGACCCGGCGCGGGCTCTACGGCGGCGCCGTCGGTTATCTCGACTTCGCGGGCAACCTGGACTTCTGCATCGCGATTCGTACCATCGCGATGCACGGCGCGAAAGCGCAGGTCCAGGCCGGCGCGGGCATCGTCGCCGATTCCATCCCGGCCGCGGAGTACGACGAAGCGTGCGACAAGGCGAAAGCGCTGCTGCAAGCGCTCGAGATGGCGGACAAGGGCATTTGACGTGGTGCTGTTAATCGACAACTACGATTCGTTTACCTGGAACCTCGCGCACCGGCTCGGCGAGCTCGGCGCCGAAGTGCGCGTGGTGCGCAACGACGCCGTGGACATCGCGGAGATCGAGCGGCTCAAGCCGTCGCGCCTCGTGATCTCGCCGGGGCCCGGCCGTCCGGAGACCGCCGGCGTGTCGGTGGAGGCGCTGCGCACGTTCGCCGGGCGCATGCCGATCCTCGGCGTGTGTCTCGGGCACCAGGCGCTGGCCATCGCGTTTGGCGGCAAGGTCGAGCGGGCGGGCGTGCTGATGCACGGCAAGACGTCGCGGATCAGCCACGACGGCACGCACTTGTTCACCGGGCTCGCGAGCCCGTTCGAGGCGGGACGCTACCACTCGCTCGTGATCCCGCCCGACGCGCTGCCGCAAGGATTCGTGACGACGGCGTGGGTGACCGACGATCGCACGGTGATGGGCGTCAGGCACGAGCGGTGGCCGGTGTTCGGCGTGCAATTCCATCCCGAGTCGGTGCTGACATCGGTCGGCCACCGGATGCTGCAGAACTTTTTGGAGAACCGCTGACGTGTTTCCCGAGCTGCTGGAGAAGCTTCGCCGCCACGAAGACCTGACGACCGAGGAGGCCGCGCGCGCGATGGGCGCGATCATGGACGGGCAGGCACAGCCGTCGCAGATCGCCGCGCTGCTCGTCGGGCTCACGCTCAAGGGCGAGCGGCCCACCGAGGTTGTCGGATTCGCGACAGCGATGCGGCAGCGGGCCACGCCGCTGCCGGCGCCGGTTGGCGCCGTGTTCGACACGTGCGGCACCGGCGGGGACGGCGCGCACACCTTCAACGTCTCCACCGCGGCGGCGCTCATCGTCGCGGGATCCGGCGTGCGCGTGGCCAAGCACGGCAACCGCGCGGCGTCGAGCAAGTGCGGCAGTGCGGACGTCTTCGAGGCGCTCGGCATCGGTCTCGACGGCGCGCCCGACCGCGTGATTCGATCGCTCGATCGGGCGAAGCTGGCGTTCTTCTTCGCGCAAGCGTGGCATCCGTCGATGAAGCACGCGGCGCCGACGCGCAAGGAGCTCGGCATCCGCACGGCGTTCAACCTGCTCGGCCCGCTGACGAACCCGGCGAGGCCGGCCCGGCAGCTGATTGGCGTGTCGCGGCCGGAGCACACGGAACTGTTGGCTCGCGCGCTCGGCGAGCTGGGCTCGGAGCGCGCGTGGGTGGTCTACGGCGCGGGCGGGCTCGACGAAATCTCGACGCTCGGGCACACGAAGGTCTCGGAGCTGCACCGCGGCACCGTGAACACGTTCTACGTACATCCCGCGGATGCCGGCCTGCCAATTGCGTCGGTGGCGGATCTTCGCGGCGGCTCGGCGGCGGAAAACGCCGCGATGATCGAGGACGTGGTTGGCGGCGGGCAGGGACCGCGCCGCGACATCGCGCTGCTCAACGCCGGGGCGTCGTTGCTCATCGCAGGCGTCGCCTCGTCGCTTCGCGACGGCGTCGAACGCGCGGCCAAGACGATCGCCGATGGCGGCGCCAGGCGCGTGCTGGCCGAGCTTCGGGAGGTGAGTCCGAAATGACGTCGGACTTGCTGCAGACGATCGTGGCCGCGGCGCGTCGAGCCGCCGAGGTGCGGGCAGGCCACGCCGAGGCCCGACCGTTTCCGGAGCCGTTGCAGCCCCCTCGCGGCGAGCAGTTCGAAGCGAGTCTGCGCGCCGGAGGCGTCAGAATCATCGCGGAATGCAAGCGTCGGTCGCCGTCCCGCGGCATCCTCCGCCGCGACTACGATCCGGCGGCGATCGCGCGGGAGTACCAGGCGGCGGGCGCCGCGGCGATCTCGGTGCTGACCGAACCGACGTTCTTCAGCGGCTCGCTGGATCATCTGCGCGCCGTGCGCGCCGCGGTGGACGTGCCGGTCCTCCGCAAGGACTTCATCGTCACGGATTTTCAAGTGCTCGAGTCGGCCGCCTCCGGCGCCGACGCCGTGCTGTTGATCGTCGGCGCGCTCGACCGGGATCAGCTCGACAGTCTGATCGCGCGAGCGCGCGTGCTCAAGCTCGCGGCGCTCGTGGAAGTCCACGATCGACGCGAGCTCGACATCGCGCTCGAGGCCAACGCCGCCATCATCGGCGTGAACAGCCGGAATCTGCGCACGCTCGACGTCGACATCGCCGTGTTCGACGAGCTCGCGCCGTACATCCCGCCGAGCGTCGTGGCGGTGGCGGAGAGCGGGCTGCGCGTACCGGCCGATCTGGCGCGTCTGCGATCGGGGCGATACAACGCGTTCCTGGTCGGCGAGCGGCTGATGACGGAAGGGTCGCCGGGCGCGGCGCTGGCGTCGCTGCGCCTCGCGGCCGGGCAGGAGATTGGGTGATGCGCGTGCGCGTGAAGATCTGCGGCATCACGCGGCTCGAGGACGCGGAGGCGGCCGTCGGCCTGGGCGCCGATGCGATCGGCTTCATCTTCTGGGGGAAGAGCCCTCGGGCGATCTCGCTCAATGACGCGGCGCGTATCGCCAGCGCGCTGCCGCCGTTCGTCACGCGCGTGGGCGTGTTCGTGAACTCGTCCCTCAACGAAACGCGCGAGGCGGTCGATTGCGTCGGGCTTGACGCAGTGCAACTGCACGGCGACGAGACGCCGGCGGCGTTCCGCGCGCTGCCGGTGCGCTGCCTCAAGGTTGCCACGCTCGACTCGGACGCGGACGTTCGAACGGTCGCCGCGTGGCCGGCCGACCTGATGCCGCTCGTGGACGCCACCGATCGCGAACGGCGCGGCGGCACCGGCCGCGTGGCGGACTGGGCGCGTGCGGCGCAGGTGTCGTTCGTGCGCCCCATCGTGCTCTCGGGCGGCTTGACCGCGGACAACGTGGCCGAGGCGATTGGCGCCGTGAAACCGTGGGCCGTGGATGTCTCCTCGGGAGTCGAGGCATCGCCAGGCGTGAAGAGCGCAGAACGACTGAGGAAGTTCTTCGCGGCGGTGGCCGCCGCGCCGGAGGGTGCGTGACAGACGTGATGCGAGAGACGTTGGGGCCGGTGTTCGGACGCCGCGATCCCGATCGCCGCGGATATTTCGGCGAGTTCGGCGGGCGCTTCGTGCCCGAGACGCTGGTGGCTCCAGTCGAAGCGCTCGAGGCGGCGTATCTGGAGGCGCGCGTCGATCCGTCGTTCCTGGCGACGCTCCGGCAGTTGTTGACGACGTTCGTCGGACGGCCGACGCCGTTGTACGAGGCGCGGCGCGCGGCCGGCGACACGGGCGTGCGCGTGTTTCTCAAGCGCGAAGATCTCGCGCACACGGGCGCGCACAAGATCAACAACGCGATCGGCCAGGCGCTGCTCGCGCGCCGCATGGGCAAGACACGCATCGTCGCCGAGACCGGCGCGGGGCAGCACGGCGTGGCCACTGCGACGGCGTGCGCGCTGCTCGGCCTCGAGTGCGTGGTCTACATGGGCGCCGAGGACATGGCGCGCCAGGCGCTGAACGTCTTCCGCATGCAGGTGCTCGGCGCCTCGGTCGAGCGCGTCGACGCCGGCAGCCGCACGCTCAAGGACGCGATCAACGAGGCGATGCGCGACTGGGTCGCCAACGTGGACACGACGTACTACCTGCTCGGATCGGTCCTGGGGCCGCACCCGTACCCGTTGATGGTGCGCGAGTTCCAGTCGGTGATCGGCCAGGAGGCGCGCGCGCAGATCCTTGCGAGCGCCGGCCGGCTGCCGGACATCGCGGTGGCATGCGTCGGCGGCGGCAGCAACTCGATGGGTTTGTTCGACGCGTTCGTCGACGACAAAGGCGTGCGCCTTGTCGGCGTCGAAGCCGGCGGGCGCGGGATCCGTCCCGGCGATCACGCGGCGCGGTTCGCGGGCGGGCAGGCCGGTGTGCTGCACGGGACGCGCAGCCTCGTGCTGCAGGACGAGCACGGCAACATCCTGCTGACGCACTCGGTCTCCGCCGGGCTCGATTACGCGTCCATCGGTCCGGAGCACGCGTGGCTCGCCTCGCGCGGCCGCACCGAGTACGCCTGGGTCGATGACAACGCGGCGCTCGACGGATTCGAGTGGCTCGCGCGCACGGAAGGGATCCTGCCCGCGCTCGAGTCGTCGCACGCCCTGGCGTGGACGCGGGCGAGCGTCCCGCACCTCTCCCGCGGCACGATCGTGCTCGTGAACCTCTCCGGCCGCGGCGACAAGGACGTCGACACGGTGCGTCAACTTCGGGGGGGCCGATGAGCCGGCTCACCGCTGCCTTCAATGGGCTGAAGAACGGCGCCGGGCCTGGACTGGTGACATACGTCACGGCCGGCGATCCGGATCTCGCGCGGTCGCGCGACATCCTGCTCGCGCTCGCGCGCGGCGGCGCGGACGTCATCGAGGTCGGCGTGCCGTTCTCCGATCCCATCGCCGACGGCCCCGCCATTCAGCGCGCCTCCGAGCGGGCGCTCGCGGCGGGCAGCCACCTCGGCGCGTCGCTCGATCTCGTGGCCTCCGTGCGTTCGTCGATCGCCGTGCCGCTCGTGCTCTTCACGTATGTGAATCCGGTGATGCGGCTCGGCGTGGACGGGTTCGTGCGCCGCGCGGCGGAGGCCGGCGTCGACGGCGTGCTGCTGCTCGATCTGCCCATCGAAGAGGCCGAGCCAATGCGGCGCGCGCTCGACGCGCACGGGATCGATCAGATCTTTCTCGTCAGCCCGACGACGACGGACGCCCGGCTGCGCGAAGCGGCGCGGCTCGGCCGTGGGTTTCTGTACGCGATCTCGCGCCTGGGCGTCACGGGCACGCGCGACGTCGTGGCCGACAGCGCGCGGCCGCTCGTCGAGCGCATTCGCACGCTGACGCCGCTGCCGGTGGCGCTCGGGTTCGGCGTGTCGCGGCCCGAGCACGTCGCGCAGATCGCCGGGTTTGCCGACGCCGCCGTGGTCGGCAGCGCGATCGTCCAGCAGATCGCGAGCGCAGCCGAGCAGGGCAAGGACCCGGCCGCGGCAGTCGAAGGTTTCGTGCGGTGGCTGAAGGGCCGGTGACGCGTGGAGAGAATAGCGGCGCTCAGAGCAAAGATTGACGAAATCGACGCGCAGCTGGTCGCGCTGCTGAACGCGCGTGCCGCGTGCGCGCTCGAAATCGGCGAGATCAAGGAACAGATCCACGAGCCGATCTATCAGCCGGCGCGCGAGGCGGCCGTGCTCGCGAACGTGCGCGCGGCCAATCGCGGCCCGCTGAAGGACGACGCGATGACGCGCCTCTTCGAACGAATCATCGACGAGGCGCGCCGCCTCGAGCGGCTCGCGGCCGCGAGCCGCGCCGCGGGCGAGAGCAGTCCGGAGCAACGGTAGAATCTGGAAAGGTACAGGGCAGGCACATGGTTGTGGTCATGCAGGAGCGGGCAAGCGAGGCGCAGATCCAGGCCGTGATCGCGCAGCTCATCGAAATGGGGTTTGACGTGCATCGATCGACGGGCGCGAGCCGGACGGTAATTGGCGCCGTCGGCGACGGCACGGGCGACCCGCAGCTCATCGAGGTGCAGGACGGCGTGCACGAGGTGTTGCGCATCAGCGAGCCGTACAAGCTCGCCAGCCGCACCTTCAAGCCGGAGAACACCGTCGTCGTCGTGGGCGACGTGCGGATCGGCGGCGACGAAGTGGTCGTCATGGCGGGCCCGTGCTCGGCCGAGTCCGAGCAACAGGTCGAGACGACGGCCGCGGCCGTCAAGCGCGCGGGCGCGAAAGTGCTGCGCGGCGGGGCCTTCAAACCGCGCAGCTCGCCGTACAGCTTCCAGGGCCTCGGCGAGGCCGGCCTCAAGATGCTGCGCGCGGCGGCCGATCGGCACGACCTCAAGCTCGTGACCGAGGTCATGGAGAACAGCCAGATCGAGCTGGTCGAGCAGTACGCGGACATCCTCCAGGTCGGCGCGCGCAACATGCAGAACTACGCGCTGCTGCGCGAGCTCGGCCGGTCGCGCAAGCCGATCCTGCTCAAGCGCGGCATCTCGGCGACGATCGAGGAATGGCTGCTGTCGGCCGAGTACATCCTGGCCGGCGGCAACATGAGCGTGATCCTCTGCGAGCGCGGCATCCGGACGTTCGAGAGCTACACGCGCAACACGCTCGACATCTCGGCGATTCCCGTCGTGCAGAAGCTGAGTCATCTGCCCGTCATCGTCGATCCGAGCCACGGCACAGGCCGGCGCGACAAGGTCGCGGCCATGGCACGCGCCGCGGTCGCCGCCGGGGCGGACGGACTGATCATCGAAGTGCACTGCGATCCCGATCACGCCAAGTCGGACGGCGCGCAGTCCATGTTCCCGCAGCAGTTCGAGCGCCTGATGGCCGAGTTGCGCATCATCGCGCCGGCGATTGGCCGCAGCATCTGCGTCGAGCCGGTCGCGCGCCGCGGGTGGAACCGCTAAGCCGTCATGGCCGCGACGGCAACCGAACCGCCGTTTGCAAGCGTCGGCATCGTCGGACTCGGGTTGATTGGAGGATCGGTCGCGCTGGCCCTCCGGGCGGCGTGGCCGTCGATCCGGATTGCCGGTGTCGACACCGCGCCGGCGGGTGACGCCGCAGTCGCGCGCAAGATCGTCGACGAGCGCCGTGCATCGGCACGCGCGCTGGCCGATCTCGATCTGATCCTCCTCGCCACGCCCGTTTCGACCATCATCGACTCGATCTCCGAGCTCGGCCGTTCAGGCGTCGCGACCGTCGTCACCGACGTAGGATCGACCAAGCGGCGCGTGCTCGAGGCCGCTGAATCTTCGCATCTGCGCAACTTCGTCGGCGGACATCCGATGGCCGGCGGCGAGCGCGGCGGCCTCGACGGCGCACGCGCGGATCTCTTCCGCGGCAAGCCCTGGTTCCTCTCGCCGGCGGCCACGGCCTCTGAGGAGGCTCGCGATCGAATGAGCCGCCTCGTGCAGGGCATCGGCGCGTCGCTGTCGATCGTCGCGCCTGACGTGCACGATCGGACCGTCGCCTACCTCAGTCACTTGCCGCAGCTGCTCTCGCTGGGCCTGATGGTCAACGGCGTCGAAGCGCTTGGCGAGGAGAGCCTGCAACATGCCGGGCGCGGATTCGACGACATGACGAGGCTCGCGGCCAGCTCGTTCGGCGTGTGGGAGAGCATCCTGGCCACCAACGCCGACTACATCGTCGAAGCGCTTCAGGCGATGACTGCGCGGATGACCGCGGCGATCGCTACGGATGCGCCTCGGCTGCAGGATCTCTTCGCGCGGGCGAACCGGTGGCGCGAACGGCTCGACGAACGGCGGGGGACCGCGCGGTGACGCCGTTGTGGCAGCCTGATGCCAATCGCATCGCGGCTACGCGGCTGACGAAGTTTGCGCGGTTTGCCAGCCGCCGGCTCGGCCGTCCCCTCGACGATTTCAGCGACATCCACCGCCTCTCGGTCCAGGACAAGCCGGCGTTCTGGGAGACGCTGTGGGAGTTCGCCGGCGTGCAAGGCGCGCGAGGATCGCGAATCGCGATCGATCTCGATCGCATGCCCGGAGCGAAGTTCTTTCCGGACGCGCGGGTGAACTTCGCCGAGAACGTGCTCCGGCGCAGGGACGATGCGCCGGCCATCATCGCGGTCACCGAGGCCGGCGACGAGCGCACGCTCTCGTACCGTGAGCTCCATGACGAAGTGATGCGGGCGGCGCTGGCGCTGCGCGCCGAGGGCGTCGAGCCCGGCGATCGCGTGTGCGGCCTCGTCGCCAACGTGCCGGAAGCGATCATCGCGGCGCTGGGCGCTGCCGCGATCGGCGGCGTCTGGTCGTCGGCGTCGCCGGACTTCGGCGTCCAGGGCGTGCTCGATCGCTTCGGCCAGATCGAGCCGACGGTGCTCGTCGCCGTTGACAGCTACCAGTACGCCGGCAAGACGCACGACTGCCTGACCAAGATCGCGGCGATTGCCGCCGAGCTCCCGAGCCTGCGCCGGGTGGTCATCGTGCCGGCGGCGGGCGAGCAGGATCTCGGCGCGATCCACGGCGCGGTCCGCTGGGCGGACTGGCTCAAGGGCCACGAGGTGAGCGACGGGCGCTTTCTTCCGCTGCCGTTCGATCATCCGCTCTACATCCTCTATTCGTCCGGCACGACCGGCGTGCCCAAGTGCATCGTGCACGGCGCCGGCGGAACGCTCGTGCAGCATCTCAAGGAACACCAGCTGCACTGCGACATCCGCCGCGACGATCGCGTTTTCTACTTCACCACGTGCGGCTGGATGATGTGGAACTGGCTCGTGACCGTGCTGGCCTCGGAGGCGACGATTGTCCTGTACGACGGATCGCCGATGTACCCCGATGCCCACCGGTTGTTCGCGCTTGCCGATCGCGTCGGCCTCACGCTCTTCGGGACGTCGGCGAAGTTCATCGACGCCGTGGCCAAGAGCGGGATCGTGCCTCGCGAGACGCATCCGCTCACCGCGCTCCGCACGATCACGTCAACCGGATCGCCGCTCGCGCCCGAGAGCTTCGACTTCGTCTATCGCGCGATCGCGCCCGACGTTCACCTCGCCTCGATTTCGGGCGGCACCGACATCGTGAGCTGCTTCGTCGGCGGCAACCCGAACGGGCCGGTGTGGCGCGGGGAAATCCAGGGGCCGGGGCTGGCCATGGACGTGGACGTTTTCGACGCGAGCGGGAAGCCCGTCGTGTCCGGCGCCGGCGAGCTCGTCTGCAAGTCGCCGTTTCCGTCGATGCCCGTGGGCTTCTGGAACGATCCGGACGGCAAGAAGTATCACGAGGCGTACTTCGGTCGCTTTCCGGGTGTCTGGTGTCACGGCGACTGGATCGCGCGCACCGGGCACGGCGGGTTCGTGATCTACGGCCGGTCGGACGCGACGCTCAACCCGGGCGGCGTGAGAATCGGCACCGCCGAGATCTACCGGCAGGTCGAGCAGCTCCCGGAGGTCGTCGAAAGCCTCGCCGTCGGCCAGCGCTGGGACGGCGACGAGCGGATCGTGCTGTTCGTCCGGCTGGCCGCGGGCGTAACGCTCGACGACGAACTGCGCGAGCACATCGCCAAGCGCATCCGCGCGAACACCTCGCCCAGACACGTTCCGGCGCGCATCGTACAAGTGACCGACATTCCCCGGACCAAAAGCGGCAAGATCGTGGAGCTCGCCGTGCGCAGCGTGATTCACGGACAGGACGTGAAGAACCGTGAGGCGCTGGCCAACCCCGAGGCGCTCGATCTCTTCCGCGATCTCGTCGAGCTGCAGTCCTGACGGCGCGGGCGGCTGGGATATGATCGCGCGTCACGTCTTGGCGCGCACGCGCTGAGAGAGGAGCGTTCCCGGAATGCGATCGAGCACCGCGGGTGCCGAGTTCATCGGCACGTCAGTTCCACCGGCCCAGGTAGCCGCCGATCTCGTGTTTATCCCGGTCTTTGGCGAAGGGGACAAGCTGGAGGATCTTGCCGGCCTGGACGAGGCCGCCGGCGGCGAAATCGGCCGCGCCCGGGCGCGCGGCGAGTTCCGCGCGAAGCTCTACGACGTGTTCATGACGCCCGTGACGACGGGCAGCTGGCGCACCGGGCGCATCGCGCTGGTCGGCGCGGGCCGGATCGACGAGCTCGACGCCGAGCGCGTTCGACGCGTGGCCGCCACCTGCGGCTACTTCGCAAGACGCCGGCGCATCCTGTCGATCGGCTGGGTCGTCCGCAAGGTCAGCGACGCGGCGCACATGGCGCTCTCGGTGGCCGACGGGCTGTCGCAAGCAGACTTCGCCGCCAGCACCTACAAGAAGGATGAAGGCGCCGGATCGCCGCCGGCGAAGGTCGTGGTGACCGCGCCCGAATCCGATGCCGGCGCGATCGCGGAGGCTGTGCGCCGCGGGCGAATCATCGGCCGGGCCGCGAACTTCGCGAAGGAACTCTGCAACGAGCCGGGCAACGTCCTCACGCCGCGCGAATTTGCCGCGCGCGTGGAAGCCGCGCACGTCGCCGCGGGCCTGTCGGTCGAAGTTCTCGACGAAGAAAAAATCCGCAAGCTGAACATGGGACTGCTGCTTGGCGTCGCGCAGGGCAGCGCCGAGCCGCCGCGGCTGATCGTCACGCGGTACGAGCCCTCGTCCGCGCCCAAGACGCCGGTGCTCGGGCTCGTGGGCAAGGGCATCACGTTCGATTCCGGCGGCATCTCGATCAAGCCGGCCGAGGGCATGGACCGGATGAAGGACGACATGTCCGGAGGCGCCGCGGTGGCGGCCGCCGTCCGTGCGCTCGCCGAGCTCGGCGCGCCGTGCCGCGTGATCGGCATCATCCCGACCACCGAGAACATGCCCGGCGGAAAAGCGACGCGTCCCGGCGACGTGCTGACCGGCGCGAGCGGCAAAACCGTTGAAGTGATCAACACGGACGCCGAAGGTCGACTGATTCTTGGCGACGCGCTCTGGTACGCGAAGAAGCTCGGCGCGACGCACCTGATCGACGTCGCGACGCTCACCGGCGCGTGCATGGTCGCCCTCGGCCGCACGGTCTCGGGCTTGTTCGGGCAACCACGCGAATGGGTGACCACCGTCGAGGCCGCGGCCCACCGCGCGGGCGATCGCGTGTGGCACATGCCGATCTACGAGGAAGCGAACGAACAGCTCCGCAGCGAGATCGCCGACATGGTGAACTCCGCCGGACGATATGGCGGCGCGGTGACTGCTGCGGCGTTCCTGCGGGAGTTCGCAGGCGACGCGCCCTGGGCGCATCTCGACATCGCCGGCCCGGCCTGGGCCGAGACGAAAGAGCCCTACCAGCCGAAAGGCCCGACCGGAGTGGCCGTGCGCGCGCTCATTGAGCTTGGGATGACTCGTGCCGGGACGATGAATCCGGGATCAGCGGGCTGATCGGCGGCAGCCGGTCGGCCTCCGGCGGATGACGCCGGTGCCAGATCATCAGGAAGAGCGCGAAGCCTGCGCCAAGCAGCAGGGAAGCGACGATGAGCGCGCCGGTCAGGCCCATGGCGCTCAGAATCACGTCGAAGATCGACGCCTCGTGGACCGGCGCCGGAATCGGCACGACGATGAACGGCTTCGGGTTTTGCAGCGCCAGGAACATGGCGAGGGCCTGGCCTCAGTCTACCGCTCGGGGCTCCTGGACGCGACCGTCACCTTCTTGAGCGACGCCTGGTATTTCACGATGGCGTCGCACAGCGCCTGCGCAATCTTTTGCCGGTAAGAGCCCTGCTTGAGCAGCGTGGCGTCGCTCCGGTTCGTCAGGAACGAGATCTCCGCGAGGATGCTCGGCATCTGCGCGCCGATGAGCACGACGAACGGCGCTTGCTTCACGCCCAGGTCCCGAATCGTCCGGTTCTGCTGGCTGAGCCGCCGCACGAGCGACGTCTGCACGATCGACGCGAGTTCGCGCGACTCCGCGAGCTTGTTGTTGAGCGCGATCGCCTTCAGGATGTCCGGCAGCGTCCCCATGTTCTGGCCGCTCGACGCGTTCTCGCGCGCGGCAACCGCCTCCGCCGTCGGATTGGTCGCGAAGTTCAGGAAGTACGTCTCGATCCCGCTCGCCGCCGGTTGCTTGCTCGCGTTCGCGTGGATCGACAGGAAAAGATCCGCGCCTTCGCGGTTGGCGATCGCCGTGCGCTCTTCGAGCGCGATGTAGTCGTCCGTGCTGCGCGTCAGCACGACGGCAAAGCCCGGCTGCGCCTCGAGCAGCTTCTGCAGCCGCTGCGCGACGTCGAGCGTGAGCTCGGACTCGTCGATGCCGTTGGCCTGCGCGCCCGGATCGTGGCCGCCGTGGCCGGCGTCGAGCACGATGCGTGAGACGCCGAGGCCGAGCTGACGCGAGAGGGAATACTCCCCGCTGCGGTTGCTCGACGGCGGCTCGGGCGTTCCCGCCACTGGCGTCCCGCCCGCGCGGGTTGGCGCCGGAGGGTCGGCCGCTGGAGGCGGCGCGGCGTCCTTTTCCTTTTCTCTCTCCCTGGTCTTCGCTGACGTCGCCATCGCCGGCGGCGGCGCGACCACGGTTGTCGGCGGCGGCGTGGGCTTGGGAACGGGCGTCACGGCCGGCGTCGGCGCGGGCGCTCCCGCATCCGCGCTCTCGACGTCGATCACCAGACGGAACGGGTCGTACATCGGGAACGCGCTGTATCGCGGACTGCCTGCGAGCTCGAGCACGATGCGCGTCACGCTGTTTGGATGTCTGCCGATGCGCAGCGCCTTGACGAGCGATCCGCTCGGCGCGGGCGCGTGATCGATGAGCGACGCAGGCGCGGTCGCGTTGGCGAAGTCGAAGAACACGCGATCGGGATTCTCGACGCGGTCGCCCGTGAACGCGACTTCCTTGCTGAACTCGATCGTGATGCGCTCGCCGTGCGGCAGCACGCTCTGCGTGATGCCTTTGACGACAGCCGCCGGCCCTGAAGCCGGGAGCGTCGTCGGCACCGGCGGTGACGCCGGCGGGCTGTCGGGCGGCGGTGGAGGAGGAGCGCTCTGCGGCGCGGCGGGCCCTGACGGGGCCTGCTCCAACGTCTGGATCGCACCGTCGACCCGTTTGAGGAACGGGCTCGTCGGATACTCCTGCTTCAGCCACTTCAGCAGCCGTTCGGCCTGCTGGCGGTCCGCGGCATCCGCCGACGACTGAAACGCCGCCGTGAAGAGTCCGGCGGCCTGCCAGAGCGCGTTGTCGGCGTAGCCGCTCGTCGGATACCGCAGCACGAGGTTCTCGTACGTTTTCGCGACCTTGCGCAACGCGTCCGGCGACGCAGGTGAGTCGGCCCTGGCCGTTTGCTCGGCGGCTTGTGCCTGCTCGTACAGCGTGGCGGCCGGGGTTTGTGCGCGCGATCCTGCGGGCCAGAACACGCACGCGGTGAGTAGAAACACGCCCGCCATCAGGGCGGGGCGCGGATGGATGAGTCGATGAGTCTGTTCGCGCATGGGCTATCTCAGTTGCGCATCCACTTCCTCAAAGTAGTGCTGGTCGACGAGGACTTCCCGTTTGCCGTTGGTCGCCGGGGAGACGATGCCGTCCATTTCCATCATGTCGATCAACCGCGCCGCGCGGCTGAAGCCGATGCGGAGGCGGCGCTGCAAGTACGAAATCGAGGCCTGACCGCTCGAGACGACGATGCGCGCGGCTTCGTCGAACAGTTCGTCTTTCTCGAACTCGAGTTTCTCGGTCGGCTTGTCTTCGGCCGTGATCGTCACGTCGTAGACCGGCTTGCCCTGCTTGCGCAGGAAGCTGCAGAGGCGCGCGGTCTCCTGTTCCGAGATGTACGGCCCGTGAATGCGCACGAAGCGCGACGAGGCGGGCGGCAGGTAGAGCATGTCGCCCTTGCCGAGCAGCTGCTCCGCGCCGTTGCCGTCGAGGATGGTCCGCGAGTCGATCTTCGACGCCACGCGGAACGCGATGCGCGCCGGCAAGTTCGCCTTGATGAGGCCGGTGATGACGTCCACCGACGGCCGCTGCGTCGCGAGAATCAGGTGGATCCCGACGGCGCGCGCCATCTGCGCCAGCCGCGCAATCGATTCTTCGACTTCCTTGCCGGCCGCCATCATCAGGTCCGCCAGCTCGTCGATGATGACGATCACGTACGCCATCGTCTTGAGCTCGGGCGTGCCCTCGGGCTTGTCGGTCTTCGCGGCGGGCGGCTCGAGCATCGCGGCGCGGATGTTGCGGTTGTACTGGTCGATGTTGCGCACGCCGCTGGCCGCGAGCGTCTTGTACCGCTCTTCCATCTCCCGCACGGCCCACTGCAGCGCGTTGGCCGCCTGCTTCGTGTCGACGACGACGGGGGTGAGCAGGTGGGGAATGTCTTCGTACATCCCGAGCTCGAGGCGCTTGGGGTCGATCATGATGAAGCGCACGTCCTCGGGCGTCGATCGGAAGAGGATGCTGCTCACCATCGCGTTGACGCTGACCGACTTGCCCGCGCCGGTCGATCCGGCGATGAGCAGGTGCGGCATCGTCGCGAGATCGCTCACGAACGGTTCGCCGTGAATCGTCTTGCCCATGGCGATCGTGAGCTTGGACTGGGAGCGCGTGTAGGTATCGGACTCGAGCAGCTCGCGCAGCGTGATGCCCTCGCGCACGGGGTTGGGAATCTGGATGCCGACGGTCGATTTGCCCGGGATGCGGTCGATCAACACCGACTCGGCCTGCATCGCGAGGCAGAGATCGTCGGCGAGCCCCGTGATGCGGCTGTACTTCACGCCGGCGTCGGGCTTGAACTCGTACGTCGTGACCACGGGCCCCGGGTGGATCTGCACGACCTGGCCGACGACGTCGAACTCTTTGCACTTCTCTTCGAGGAGGCGCGCGGCGTCCATGAGCTCGCGCTCGTCGATCTTGCGGTGGTCTTTCGGCGCGTCGAGCAGCGTCACCGGCGGCAGCGTGTAGCCGCCCTTGCGGCGCTCGGCCGGCGCCTTCGAGGTCTCTGGATCCTCGAGCGGGAGCGAGGGCGTCGACGGCACCTGTGACCGGCGAATCGCCGGCGGTTTGACGGCCTTGGCGGCGGGCGCGGGACGCGCCACGGGCTTGCTGTCGTCCTCGTCCTCTTCCTCATCGTCCAGCGGCAGATTGCGCGCGCGGGCGGCCTTGAGCGTGGCCACGGCGTCGGCGACCTTGCTCTCGATGGCGGGCGCGTGCTCGCGCCCCGCCTTCTTCACGTGCTTCTCGATGATCTGTTTGCGCTCGCGATTGCGGCGCCGTTCCTCGCGCCAATCGCGCCAGTGGCTGAGCAGCCCGTGCTGGCCCCGCACGCGAGTTCCGATCGCGCTGAACAACTTCCCGAACGAGAAGTGCGTCGAGAGGATCACCGCCAGCGCGAGGAGCGCGATGAGCAGAATCGCGGTGCCCGTGCGGTTCAAATACGCAGAAAGTCCGGCGGCCGTCCACTCGCCCAGCACGCCGCCCGGCCGGAACGGCCGCAGGCTCGTGTCGAACATGCTCGCCGCGAGCGCGATGAGCCCGGCGACGCAGATCACGAGCAGGCCGAGCCCCGTGAACTTCGTGGCGCGCGCATCGAGGTCGATGCACCAGAACGCGTGCCAGCCGGCAAACGCGAGCACCGCGGGCAGGAAGAACGCCGCGTAGCCGAGCAGCTGAAACGACACGACCGCGAGGAACGCGCCGACGCGGCCGGCGAAGTTCGCCACGTCCGCGCGGTTCGCGTTGTTGAAGAACCAGGCGGGATCGCTGGGGCTGTAGCTGACGAGCGCCACCATCCAGAGCAGGGCCGTCGCAAACAGGGCGACGCCCAGAATCTCGCTCAACCGCCGGGACACGACCGAATCCGCCAAAGTCAGCTCCTCACACTTCCATCACGACCGGCAGCACGAGCGGCCGGCGTCCGGCGCGCTTGCGGAACATCCGCTGCATCTCCACCCGAATCCGTTCCTTCAACAAGCCGGGGTCCGTGCGCTCCTCGCGCGGCGCATCCTCGATCGCGCGCGCCAGCAGGGCAGGCGCCTCGCGCAGGACGTCGTCGTGGCGCGCGTCGGTGGCCAGGCCGCGCGTGATCAGCTCGGGCAGCTGTTCGAGCGCGCCCGTCTGGCCGTTGATGGCCGCCACCGCCACGACCAACCCGTCTCCCGCCAGGTGACGCCGGTCACGCAGCACCTCGTCCCCGATTTCTCCGGTGCGGGTGCCGTCAATCAGGACCCGCCCGGCCTCGAGCCGGTCGGCGACCCGGGCCTCGCCGGCCTCGAACCGCAGGACGTCGCCGTCTTCAGCCATGAGGACCGTCGCGTCGGGGCAGACCAGGGTGGCCATGCGGGCGTGCCGGGACAGTTGCCGGTACTCACCATGTATCGGCACGAAGTACTTTGGCTTGACCAGGGAAAGCAGCAGTTTCAGCTCTTCTTCGCTGGCGTGCCCGGAGACGTGGATGGCCTTCTGCCCGTCGGCCACGACTTCCGCCCCCCGCCGCGCCACGTGGTTCATGACCCGTCCCACGCTCTTCTCGTTGCCCGGAATCACCCGGGCGGAGAACACGACGACATCGCCCGCGTCGAGCCGGACGTGCTTGTGGTCGTCGATGGCAATCCGTGGCAGGGCCGCCAGCGGCTCGCCCTGCGACCCCGTGCAGAGGCAGACGACGTCCTGGCTGGGGTACTCCCGCACGTCCGTGTCGCGAATCTGGAGTCCGGGCGGGATGGTCAGGTAGCCGAGCCGGTCGGCGATTTGCGAGGTCTGCTGCATCCCGCGCCCCACGAACGCGACCTTGCGATCGAACTGCTCGGCCATGTCGACGAGCAGCTGCAGCCGGTAGACGCTCGTCGAGAACGCCGTGATCACGATCTTTCCGGTCGCGCTGCTGAAGATCTCCTCGAAGCCCTGGATGACGTCGCGTTCCGAGCCCGTGTAGCCGCGGCGGTCGGCGTTCGTGCTGTCGGAGAACAGCGCGAGCACGCCGGAGGCGCCAAGCTCGGCAAATCGATGGAAATCGAACGGCTCGTCGTCGATGGGCGTCTGGTCGATCTTGAAGTCGCCGGTGTGCACGATCGTGCCCGCCGGCGAGTGGACGGCAATCGCGACGCAGTCGGGCATGCTGTGCGTCACGCGCAGGAACTCGATGCGCAGCGGCCCCACGGTGACGCTTTCGTGCGGCGCCACCGGCACCAGCCGTCCGGCTACGTCGATGCCGTGCTCCTCGAGCTTCGGCTGGACGAGCGCGAGCGTGAACTTCGTGCCGTAGACGGGGCCGTCGACGCGATCGATCACGTGCGGGACGGCGCCGATGTGGTCCTCGTGGCCGTGCGTCAGCACGAGCGCGCGAATGCGGCCGCGATACGGATCGAGCACGTCCAGATCCGGAATGACGAGGTCGACCCCGAAGAGCTCGGGCTCGGGAAACATGACGCCGGCGTCGATGAGGACAGCGGTATCCCCGCAGGCGACCAGCATCATGTTCATGCCGAATTCGCCCAGCCCGCCGAGTGGAATGACATCCAGCACCGGGGCGCCCGCGGCACCCGACGACGTCATCGACAGTGATCCTCGACTTCTGTTTCTCCGGACACGTGCCCCGGCGAGCAGGCGCTCGCCTCAGCACAGGCACGGCGCAAGCGCGCCGTCACTCCCGCCCGAGGTGTCCGGTCATAGGGGTCGCTGGGAAGGACCCGAAAAACCGGCAGGAAAACTCGCGAAACTATAGCACAGCGCCCCGGCGGACCGAAGCGAATAGCTCGGCAAGCCCTGCGATCTCTGTCACTTGCAGGGTCTCTGGCCGCCGGCGCCCGTCGAGCCCGGAAATCGCGAGGACGGCGGCCCCGGTCTGGTCGAAGCGCTTCAGGGCGTTGAGCAGCGTCTTCCGGCGCTGGGAGAACAGGGCTTTGACCAGCCGCTCGAACCCTGGCTCGTCGCTGACCCTGGCTACGGGGGGCCGGAACTCCAGCCTGATGAGGCTCGATCGAACTTTCGGCGGCGGACTGAACGCGCCCGGCGGCAGCTCGAGCAGGCGCGAGCACTGCGTGTGCATCTGGACGAGGACCGAGAGCGACCCGTAGTCGTGCGTGGACGGACGCGCGACCAGGCGATCCGCGACCTCGCGCTGGAGCATCAGCGTCGCGTCCGCGAACATGCCCGTCTGCCGATGAAGCCGGATGAGGTACGCGATCATCGGCGACGAGAGGTGATACGGCAGGTTGCCGACGATGCGGAACCGGCGCTGGACGTGAGCCTGGTGGCCCGCGTCGGCTGGGCGCTGTGGCTGCAGGCCGCTCAGCAGCGGCAGCACGTCGACGTGGAGAAAGTCGCCCGAGTAGACCGTGACGTTCGACGGGACCTTGCCGGCCAGGTCCCTGGACAGGTCCCGGTCGATCTCGACGGCGAGGATCGGCGCGCCCGTTGCGGCCAGCGGCAGCGTGAGCGCACCGGTGCCGGGGCCGATTTCGACGAACACGTCGCCCGCCGCGGGCTGGACGGCCGCCGCGACTTTCTGCGCCCAGGCGGGCGCCAGAAAATGCTGACTGAACCGCTTGCGCGGGACGTGCCGTCCCGGCTGCCGCTCACGCCTCGTCGTCCGCCGCATCTTCGTCTTCGACTTCTTCGTCGTCATCGCCCCGCCAGTACCGTTCTTCGATTTCTTCGATCTCTTCTTCGGACAGACCGAAGTAGTGCCCGACCTCGTGGATCAACGTCTCGCCGATGGCGACGACGACGTCGTCTTCATCTTCGCTGGAGTCTTCGATCGGGCCCTGAAACAACGTGATCTTGTCCGGCAGCACGTTGCCGTGCGCCCATTGCCGCTCGGTGAGCGGCGTGCCTTGATAGAGGCCGAGCAGCGTGTCCGGCGGCTCGATGCCGACTTCTTCGAGCTCCTCGACGGTCGGCTCGTCTTCGATGACGATCGCGATGTTCTTCATCGCTTTGCGGAACCGCGCGGGGATGCCTTCGAGCGCTTCGTCGACGAGCTCGCGGAACTTCGTGCGGTTCATTTCCGCCTCGCCGTCTTGGCTCCAAGCGCGCGGAAGTAAGCGCACGACGATTTCGCGGCGCAGCGATCGCAGAGTGGGCGCGGCCGGCAGATGCGCCGGCCGTGCAGAATCATCGTGTCGGACGCGCGCGTCCAGCGTTCGGGCGGCAGCGCGCGCGTCAGGACGCTCTCGACGATTACGGGATCGTCGGATCGCACGAACCCGAGGCGATTGACGACGCGCAGCACGTGGCGATCGACCGGCAGCCCCGGCACGCCGAGCGCGTGGCCGAGCACGACGTTGGCGGTCTTGCGTCCGACGCCCGGCAGCGCGGTGAGCGCGTCCATGTCCGCGGGAATCGTGCCGCCGTGATGTTCGATCACGGCGCGCGCCATGCCCACCAGGCTGCGCGATTTCATCCGGAAAAAGCCGGTCGAGAGGATCTGCGGCTCGAGCTCTTCGGGCTCCGCCCTGGCGAGCGCCGCCGCGTCTGGATACCGCGCGAAGAGCGCGGGCGTGACGACGTTCACGCGCGCGTCCGTCGATTGCGCGGAGAGAATCGTCGCGACGAGCAGCTCGTACGCGTCGCGAAAGTTGAGCTCGGTGAAGGCGTTGGGATGCTGCGTTTCGAGGCGATCGAGCACGGACGCCATGGCAGCGGGCGTGACGAGCAGGCGCGCCGCGGCCTGTTTGGCGCGAGCGCGTCGAGCGCGCGCCTTCGCGGGGCGTGTCTTTCGAGTCGAGGTCCGGCGCGCGGCCATGCGCGTCTTTAGTGCAGCGGACCCTTGGGCCAGCCTTCAGGCGAGGGCGCGGCCTGCGCCTCCTGCACGGCGCGCATTTGTTCCTGCAGCGCGGAGACGAGGCCGGCGACCACGGAGAAGGGCAGGGCGATGCGCGCCACGACGGGCGCGCGCACGGTCTGCGACGCTTCAGCCTGCTCGATGTCGCGCGAGGACAACGGCCGCACGTCGCAAAACGTGAGCGTGAGATCGAACGGCGTGTGCGCGACCGCGCAGAAGTTCGCGTACTCGCGCCGCGCGCGTGCCGGATCCTCCGGGTCCTCCGGAACGATGGTGAAGTTGATCTGCTTGGACATACCCGCTCAGTATCTTCTCATCACGCCCACGACCACGCCCTGGACTTGCACCTGGGACGCGTCGAAGAGCAGCGGCCGCATCGCGGGGTTGGCCGGCTGGAGCCGTATCCGGCCATTATCGCGGTAGAACTTCTTGAGCGTGACGTCCGATCCGCCGATGAGCGCGATCACCATCTCGCCGTCTTCCGCCGTCTTGCGGTCCTCGACGATGACGAAGTCGCCGTCGCGAATCTGCTCGTCGATCATCGAGTCGCCGCGGACGCGCAGGACGTAGCTCTCGCGCTTGCCGACCAGGTCCTCCGGGACCGCGATGGTCTCGGCGGACACGACGGCCTCGATCGGCGCGCCGGCCGCGACGAACCCCAGCAGCGGGAGATCCACCGCGCGATGCCCGGTGCGGGCCGACAGCAGCTCGACCGACCGGCTGCGGTTCCACGAGCGGCGGATGACGCCCTTCTCCTCGAGGTTGGTGAGGTGCTTGTGGACCGTCGCGAGCGAGGACAAGCTGAACCGCCGTCCGATCTCCTCGAGGCTCGGCGCGTAGCCGTGCTGCTGGATGAAATCCTGCAGGTAATCGAGGATTTCGCGCTGGCGCTTGGTCAGGGGCTGCAAGCTGCAGGGACTATACGCAAAGAAAAGGCGAAGATCAAGAGGGCCTCAGGCGCAAAGGCTCCGCGCTCAGGGGTTTGCAGGACGATAATTGTCATCGCCCAGGTGTAACGGGCAGTGCCGATGGCCAGTCTAACTGAGCAGGGAAGACCTGGAGCGGGGGTGGGCTTGGAGCGGCCCGTCCGGACCGCTCGGGAGGACACGGCATGCGGGTCGGGCCAGACTCAGCTGTCGCTTTTGGCTGGATGCCAGCGCGAGATGTCAGGATGACGCGTTCAGACGCGCCGACTGACGCCACCGGACCGGTGCACGATCTCGCCGGCGTCGACGATCGCACGCTCATTGCCGCGTTTCTCGCCGGACGCCGCGAGGCGTTCGACGTCATCGTCGAGCGCCACCGCCGGGCCGTCTATCAACTCTGCTACCGGTTCGTCGGCAACCACGAGGACGCCTCGGATCTCGCGCAGGACGTGTTCGTGCGCGCGTTCAAGGGGCTGGGCAAATTCAAGGGCGACTCGTCGCTCTCGACGTGGCTCTATCGCGTGGGCGTGAACACCTGCCTCAACCGCGTCGCGATCAAGAAGCCCGCGACCGAGTCGATCGAAGCGTCGCCGCGCGTTGATGAGCGCGCCGCGGATCCTCTCGATCTCGTGATGCGCGGCGAACGGGCGGTCGTCGTGCGGCGTGCAATTCAACGGCTGCCGCCCAAGCAGCGCGCGACGCTCGTGTTGCGTGTCTACCAGGAGCTCTCGCACGAGGAGATCGCCCGCGTGCTGGGCAGCTCCGTCGGCGCCGTCAAAGCCAACTTTTTCCACGCGCTTGGCAATCTCAAGCGCCTGTTGCAATCGTCATGACGCACCTGACTTCGGAACAACTCGTCGAAGCGGCCGAGGGCGTCCTCTCGGCCGAGCGGACTCGCCACCTCGAGCAGTGCGAGGTGTGCCGCACGAACGTGGACACGCTGCGGGCCGTGCTGTCGGACGTCGGCGACACCTCGAGCGTGCCTGAGCCGTCGCCCCTCTTCTGGGAGCACCTCAGCCGGCGCGTGCGCGAAGCGACCGCGGCGGAGCGCGTGCCCGCGCCGGAGCGGTGGTGGCATGCCATGTGGCGGCCGGTCATCGCGTTTGGCGCCGTCGCCGGCGCGGTCGCGCTCGCCGTGCTGCTGCGCAGCGGTGGATCGGTACAGCCGACGGTCGCTGTCGAGCAGGCGCAGATCGCGGCGGCGGCAGGGGACTTGACGCCCTCCGACGACACAGTGGACGTCGTCACGGCCGTCGTCGGTGATTTGTCGTTCGATGAGCTGCGCGCGGCGGATCTCGTCCCGAGCCGTGGCGCCGTCGATCTCGCGGTATCTTCGTTGAGCGAGGCGCAGCAGCGTGAGCTGATGCGGCTGGTGCGCGAAGAGTTGATCGGGTCGGAGTAGCTCCTCATGATGACCAGTCTTTCGTTGAGCATTGTGGCGGTCGCGCTGACGATCGCGACGTCGCAGCAGCAGGCCACGCCGCCGCCTCCGCCGCCGCAGACGGCTGACGCGCCGGCGCAGGGACGCGGCGCTGCGCGAGGCGACAATCCGCAGCGGCCTGCCGCCGCAGATCTGGCGAAGCTGCAGACGGTCGAAGATCTCCTCGAAGGTATGGAGATTTCGAACGCCGACAAGTTCCTGCAGGTCGACAACCAGCACTACGGCGAGTTCATCCAGCGCCTGCGCAACCTGCAGAAGCTGCGACGTCAACACCAGAACCAGCGGCAGCGGCTCGTGATGGAGCTGCGGCGGCTCACGAATGCGAACCCGCCGGTCGAGGACGCGCTGCTCGAGGCGCCGACCAAGCGGCTCGACGACTTCGACAAGCAGCACTTCCAGGATCTGCAGGACGCCTACGCAAAGATCGATGAAGTGCTGAACGTTCGGCAGCGCGCGCGCTTCCGGCTCTTCGAGGAGCAGATGGAGCAGCGCAAGCTGGAGATCCTCACGCGTGTGCTCAAGTCCGGCGCGCCCGCGGCGCCCGGCCGGGGCGGCAAGTAACAGGACCCGGTGCGAGCGGATCCCGTCCGCTCGACGCGCTACAATCGAGAAATGGGGCCCGCCATCAAGCCCGTCGCGGCCATCGCCGCAGCGCTCGTGCTGTCGGTCGCGGCGCCGCGCGCGCGTCAGGAACTGTCGCGCAAGGACGCCACGAGCATGGAGCAGAAGCTCGTCGCGATTGCCGCGCGCGGCAGCACGGCCCCGAAGACAAAGCTCCCGCCGGTGCGCACGTCGTTCACCGAGCAGGAAATCAACGCGCTCTTCCAGTACAGCCAGCTCGTGCAGATGCCCGCGGGCGTCCTCAATCCGCGCGTGACGATCGCGGACGGGGGCCTGCTCACCGGCCGCGCGACCGTCGATCTCGACGCGATTCGAAAGTCGAAGGAGCGCGGCATGCTGGACCCGCTGTCCTACGTGACGGGCTCGGTTGAAGTCACGGCCGTCGGCACGCTCAAGACCGCCAACGGACAGGGCACGTTCGATCTGCAGTCGGCCACGCTCGGCGGCGTCTCGATCCCGAAGAGCCTGCTGCAGGAGCTCGTCAGCTACTACTCGCGCACGCCTGAAACGCCCAACGGCTTCACGCTCGACAAGCCGTTCGTGCTGCCCGCCGCGATCCAGGCCGTCGAGACGCGCCGCGGGGCAGCGACTGTGGTGCAATAGCCTCTCGATGCCCGAGTCGCTCTCGACCGCGCTGCGATACCTTCGCGGCGTCGGTCCCCGGCGGGCGGCCGATCTGGCGCGCGCCGGGCTCCTCACCGTCGAAGATCTGCTGCTCCGGTTTCCGCTGCGCTACGAGAATCGCGCGGACTTGCTGCCGGTGAGCGCGCTGCGGCCGGGACAGACCGCCACGGTCGTCGGCGAAGTGCTGTCGACGGGCCTGCGGTCCACGCGGCGGCCGGGCTTCCGCATCTTCGAGCTCATCGCGCGCGACGCGACCGGCACCGTGCGCGCCGTCTTCCCGAATCAGGCGTTCCTGCGCGACGTCTTCCATCCCCACCAGCAGGTCGTGCTCTTCGGATCCGTGGAGTTTCGCGGCTCCGGCGGGCTCCAGTTCACGAATCCGGAGTACGAGATCGTCCGCGGCGAGGCCGACGACGACGATGAGACCGTGCACACCGGACGGATCGTGCCGATCTACGAGAAGGCCGGAACGATGACGCCGCGCATGCAGCGCACGCTCGTTCACGGGCTGCTCGCGGCGCTGCCCGCCGAGCTCGCGGATCCGATTCCGCAGCCGATTCGCGCGGCCCGGAGTCTGCCGGATCGCCGCCAGGCGATCGCGGACACGCATTTCCCCGCAGCGGGGACGGACGTCGCCGCGCTCAACGGCTTTCGCACGCCGGCGCAGCGGCGGCTGATCTTCGAAGAGTTCTTTCTCTTTCAGGCTGGGCTGATCCTGCGCAAGCGCCGCCACGCGGCAGATCGCAAGGGCCGCGCCATCGTCGTCGACGATCGGATTCGCGAGTCAGCGCGGAAGGTGCTGCCGTTCAAGCTCACCGAAGGTCAGAAGACGGCGCTCCGCGACATCGTCACCGACATGCAGCGAATCGAGCCGATGAACCGGCTGCTGCAGGGCGACGTCGGCGCGGGCAAGACGATCGTCGCGATGATCGCAGCGGTCGTCGCGATGGAGAACGGCTTTCAGGTCGCGTTCATGGCGCCGACGGAGATCCTGGCGGATCAGCACTTCATCACGATCCGCCGGCTGCTCGACGCGTCGCGATTTCGCGTGGCGTCGCTCACCGGCGCGCTCACGGCGGCGAAGCGCCGCGAGGTGCTCGCGGAGCTCGCGAGCGGCGCGATTCAGTTCGTCGTCGGCACGCACGCGCTGGCCGAGCAGGACGTGGCGTTTCACGAGCTCGGGCTTGTGATCATCGACGAGCAGCATCGCTTTGGCGTGTTGCAGCGGGCGATGCTGCGCGGCAAGGGCGCCAATCCGGACGTCCTGGTCATGACGGCGACGCCGATTCCTCGCACGCTCGCGCTCACGGCCTACGGCGACCTCGACGTCTCGACGATTCGCGAGCTGCCGCCGGGCCGCCAGCCGATTCGGACGCTCGCCAAGCCGGAGTCGCGCCGCGACGAAGTGTACCGGCTCGCGCGGCAGGAGCTCGAGCGCGGACGCCAGGTCTACGTGATCTACCCGCTCGTCGAGGAGTCGGAGAAGGTCGACCTGCGCGCCGCGACGGCGATGGCCGATCACCTGCAGCAGGAAGTATTTCAGGAGTACCGCGTCGCGCTGCTCCATGGAAGGTTGAAGTCGGAGGAGAAGGATCGCGTGATGGGCGCCTTCGCGCGCGGCGACGTGCAGCTGCTCGTGTCGACGACAGTCGTCGAGGTCGGCATCGACGTGCCGAACGCGACCGTCATGATCGTCGAGCACGCCGAGCGGTTCGGGCTGTCGCAGCTGCACCAGCTGCGCGGGCGCATCGGCCGCGGCGATCACGAGTCGACGTGCGTGTTGCTCTACCAATATCCGGTGAGCGAGGCGGCGCGCGCGCGGCTCGACGCGCTGGTCGAGACGACGGACGGCTTCGTCATCGCGGAGCGCGATCTCGCGCAGCGCGGTCCCGGCGATTTCTTCGGCACGCGGCAATCCGGGCTGCCGACGCTGCGCGTGGGCGACCTGCTCCGCGACCACGCGTTGATGGAGGACGCGCGTCGCGACGCCGTCGCCTGGCTCGACACCGACGGCCAGGCGCGGCCGCTCGTCGAGTACCTGACGGCAAACTGGGCCGCGCGCTTCGGGCTCGTGGATGTGGGATGAAATGACGCCGGGAGTAGTTTTTACAATTTCGCTTCCGCGTGAAATTGTAAAAACTACTCCCGGCGTCCTCCGTTTATGCGAATCATCGCCGGACAATTGAAAGGACGACGGCTGCGCGGGCCCGTGGGGCCGGGCGTGCGGCCGACGTCCGACGGCTTGCGCGAGACGTTGTTCAACGTGCTCGGGCCGACGGTCGAGGGCTGCCGCGTCCTCGACGCGTTCGCCGGCACGGGCGCGCTCGGGCTCGAAGCGCTCAGCCGCGGCGCGATCGCCGTGACGTTCGTCGAGCGCGATCGCCGCGAGGTGCGCGTGCTCGAAGCGAACATCGCGGCCTGCGGTGTCCAGGAGGCGTGTGCTATCATCCGCGACGATTTCCTCGGAATCGACGGCCGGCACGACATCCCGCACGCGTTCGATCTTGCGCTGCTCGATCCGCCGTATGATTTGAAGGATCTCGACGCCGTCGTTGGCTGTGCGGCGGCGTTGCTCGGCCCGAACGGCCGCCTCGTGCTCGAGCACGCGCGGCGACGCGAGTCGCCGGACGCGGTGCCGGGATTGCGACGCACGCGGGTGCTCATTGCCGGCGACAGCGCGCTGTCGTTCTACGAGTTGACATGACCGACACCCCTCGACTCGCGGTCTACCCGGGCTCGTTCGACCCGCTGACCAACGGCCACGTCGACATCATCGAGCGCGCCGCGGCCCTCTTCGATCGCATCGTCGTCGCCGTCCTGACCAACACGTCGAAGCAGCCGTTCTTCCGGGCCGAGGAGCGCGTCGCGATCATCCGCGAAGTGTTCGCGGGACGGCCGCAGATCGAAGTCGAGACGTTTGACGGCCTGCTCGTCGAGTACGCGCGCCGCAAGAAGGCCTCGGTCATCGTCCGCGGCGTTCGCGGGGCCGCCGACTTCGAGTACGAGTGGCAGATGGCGCTGATGAACCGCCATCTCGACCAGCGCATCGACACCGTCGTTCTCATGCCGTCCGAGCGCTTCACCTACGTGAGCGCCACGCTGGTGCGCGAAATCGCGAAGCTCGGCGGCCCGTTGACCGGACTCGTGCCTCCGGCGGTCGAAGCCCGGCTGACCAGCCGACGCGAATCCGCCACCCTTCGTCGCGTGTGAGCCCCGTATGAGCATCGAAACGATTCGTCTTGCCGACCGGATGCAGCGCATCGCGTTGTCCCCCACGATGAAGGGGACGATCGAGGCGGAGAAGATGCGACGCCAGGGGATCGACGTCGTCGACCTCGGGGCGGGTGAGCCGGATTTTCCGACGCCCGCGCACATAACCGCCGCCGCGCACGCGGCGCTCGACGCGGGCTTCACGAAGTACACCGCCAACATGGGCGTGATGGAACTCCGCGAGGCAGTCGCGTCGCGTTACCTGCAGGACTACGGCGTGCGGTACCTGCCGGACGAAGTGATCATCACGGCGGGCGGCAAGCAGGCGCTCGCGCACGCGGCGTTCGCGCTGTTCCAGCCGGGCGACGAAGTCATCACGCACGCGCCGGGCTGGCCGACGATCGCCGAGCAGATCAAGCTCGCGGGCGCCGCGGCGGTGATCGTCCGGGCGCGCGCGGAGAACGGCTTCGCGCTCACGGCCGACATGTTTCTGGCCGCACTCACGCCGCGCACGCGCGGCATCGTCATCAACTCGCCCGGCAATCCGACCGGCGCGCTGCTGTCGGAAGCCGACGCGCGCATGCTTGCGGCGGAAGCCGCCAGGCGCGACCTCTGGGTCGTGATCGATCTCTGCTACGAGAAGCTCATCTACAACGCCGTGCCACACAACCTGCCGGCGATCTTCGGCGAGGCGATGCGCGATCGCCTCGTGCTGTGTGGATCGGCGTCGAAGGCTTATGCGATGACCGGGTGGCGGTGCGGCTGGGCCGTCGGCGCGAAACCGCTGATTCAGGCCGCCAACGCGCTGCAGAGCCACACGACGTCCAACGTGAACTCGATCACCCAGAAGGCCGCGGTCGCGGCGCTGACCGGATCGCAGCAGTGCGTGACGGACATGCTCGAGGAATATCAGCGCCGGCGCGATCAGGTGATCGCGTGGCTGGCCGAGGAGCCGCGCTTCCGGTGCGCGGTGCCGCAAGGCGCGTTCTACCTGTTCCCCGACGTCAGCGACTTTCTCTCGCCCGATGGGCTGCGCACGTCGCTCGACTTCGCCGACGCGCTCCTCAAGAAGGAGCATGTCGTCACGACCGCCGGCGAAGCCTTCGACACGCCCGGCTTCATCCGCCTCTCGTACGCGACCTCCCTCGATCGCCTGCGCGAAGGGGTCACGAGGCTGATCAGGTTTGGGGACGGGGCTTTTTCCCACAGTTCCGGCCCCCGCGGGGACGGAGGTCGGTAGAGCTCGGACCTGCCGACCTCCGTCCCCACCTGGGCCGGAACTGTGGAAAAAAGCCCCGTCCCCCTCGTCCAAATCGTCGGTCCCGACTTCGTCCGGACCGATGATGCCGCGCGGGCGCAGTACGGCGCCGACGCGCTGAAGCGCGGGCACCCGCCCGACGTCGTCGTCCTGCCGGCCAACACCGCCGAAATCGCGGCGATTGCGCGCTACTGCAACGAGACGCGGACGCCGCTCGTCCCGCGCGGCGGCGGCACCGGCTACACCGGCGGCGCCGTGCCAGTGCGCGGCGGCGTGCTGATGAGCCTGGAACGCCTGAATCGCATTCTCGAGATCGACGAGGGCAATCTCATCGCGGTCGTCGAGCCGAATGTCGTGACCGGCGACCTGCAGGACGCCGTGGAGCGAGTCGGGTTGTTCTACCCGCCGGATCCGTCGAGCCTGCGGCAGTCGGTCATCGGCGGCAACGTCGCCGAGTGCGCCGGCGGCCCCCGCGCGTTCAAGTACGGAGTGACGAAGCAGTACGTGCTCGGCACCGAGGCCGTGCTGCCGACGGGCGAGATCATCAAGACCGGCGGGAAAACCGTCAAGAACGTCGTCGGCTACGACCTCACGCACTTGCTCGTCGGCTCCGAAGGCACGCTCGCGATCCTCACGAAGATCATCCTGCGCCTGATCCCGAAGCCGCTCGTGCAGTCGACGATGCGCGCGACGTTTCCGAGCGTGACGCACGCCGTGGACGCCGTCATGCGTCTCGTGCGCGCGCGGGTCGTGCCTGCCTCGCTCGAAATCATCGACGGCGACTGCCTCGAAGCCGTCGCGGCGAATCTCAAGGTCCGATCGCTCGCACCGGCGGGCACCGCCGCGATTCTCCTGATCGAGGTCGACGGTCTGTCCGAGCAGGTCGGCGGGGAAGCCTCGCGCGTCGAGCAGTCGTGCCGCGATGCCGGTGCGACGGAGTTCGTGCGCGCGCGAGACGAAGCGGCGCGCCAGGAACTCTGGCGCGTGCGCCGCGAGATTTCGCTGTCACTCAAGGTGATCGCACCGATCAAGTTCAATCACGACGTCGTCGTGCCCAAGGCACGGATTCCGCAGCTGTTCGATCTGGTCGACGACCTCAAGCGGCGGTTCAGACTGCGCATCCCGTGCTTCGGCCACGTCGGCGACGGCAACATCCACGTGAACATCATGGTCTCCAACGATCCGGACGAGATCGCGCGCGCGCACGAGGCCGAGGCCGTACTCTTCGCCGGGGTCGTCGCGCTCGAGGGATCGATCAGCGGCGAGCACGGCATCGGCTTCGCCAAGGCGAAGTATCTCGGGCTCGAGCTGACGCCTGAAACCATCGCACTCATGCGGCGCGTCAAGGCGGCGTTCGATCCGAATGGCATCCTCAATCCCGGGAAAATCTTTCCGTCGGAGGTCGCGGAATGATCGGTTCCGGGGTTCCCAGGTTCCGCGGTTCCGAAGTTCTGCTGGCGGGCGCATTCTTCGTCTTGCTGGCTACCGCCGGCGGCGGCGCCCAGACAGCCGCTCCCGTCCTCGTGATCTTCGAGACCGCGCTCGGCAGCATCACGGTGGCGGTCGATATCGCGCACGCGCCCGTCACCTCGAAGAACTTTCTCCGCTACGTCGACGAGAAGTTCTACGACGACGGTGTCATTAACCGCGCGGTCCGGCCGGACAACACCGTGCGTCACGACGTCGAGATCCAGGTGATCCAGTTCCAGATCAATCCGGCCCGGCGGCGCGATCAGTTTCCGCCGATCCCGATGGAGGCGACGTCGGTGACCGGCCTGAAGAACGTCGACGGCGCGCTTTCAATGGCGCGCAACGGCCCCGACACCGCCACGGCGTCGTTCTCGATTGCCATCGGGGATCAGCCGGAGCTGGATTTCGGCGGCAAGCGCAATGCCGACGGGCAGGGGTTTGCGGTCTTCGGCCGCGTCGTGGTGGGCATGGACGTGGTAAAGAAGATTCAGGCCGCGCACACCGGCAGCACAGGCGCGTACCGGACCGAAACGCTCGATCCGCCCATCAAGATCACCCGGGCCTACAGGAAACCGTAATGGCGATTGTCGCAGTGATCGGCGCGTCGGCCGACCCGACCAAGTTTGGCAACAAGGCGGTTCGGGCGTTCCGCCACCACGGGGACACCGTCATTCCCATCAACCCGAACGCGAAGGAAGTAGAAGGGGAGCGGGCCTACGCCAGCGTGCTGGACTATCCCGGTCCCATCGACGAGGCCACGGTCTACGTGCCGCCGCACATCGGGATTCGGGTGATCGAGGAGATCGCCAGGAAGGGCATCAAGACGGTCTGGCTCAATCCGGGCGCCGATGGCGCGGCGGTCGTGGCACGGGCCCGGGCGCTGGGCCTCGCCACGCGCGTCGCGTGCTCGATGCTCGGCATCGGGGAGCGGCCGGGGGACTACTGACAGCTTCCGTGCTATACTGACTGCGTTCTAACCACTGGCGCGGCCGATTCGGATCCGCGCACTTCCGTTCCACGTTCCACCAACACAACAACTTCACTTGTCCCGTACGAACCACGATGGCCAATCACCAGAAACGCTCCTCAGGGCGGCAGTCCGCCGACACGACGGTCGCTGAGCCACAAACCGAACAGCAGGAAGGCAACGGCACCGCAAGCGACGCCGCGGCCCAGGACGGCACGGCCGCGCAGACGCCCGGCGCGCAGGCCGGCAGCGACACGCCCCCCCGCCCGCAAGGGAAACAGGCACCCGCCCTCAACATCAATGACCTGAAAGACATGAGCATTCAGAAGCTCACGCAGGTCGCCAAAGATCTGAACGTCGCCGGCGCGACCGGCATGCGCAAGCAGGATCTGATTTTCCAGATCCTCAAAGCCCAGACCGAGCAAAGCGGGTTCATGTTCTCGGAAGGCGTCCTCGAAGTCCTGCCCGACGGGTTCGGCTTCCTGCGTGCGCCCGATTACAACTACCTGCCCGGTCCGGACGACATCTACGTCTCGCCCTCGCAGATTCGCAAGTTCGACCTGCAGACCGGCGACACCGTCTCCGGCCAGGTCCGGCCGCCCAAGGACGGCGAGCGCTACTTCGCGCTCATCAAGGTCGAGGCGGTCAACTTCGAGTCGCCCGATCAGGCGCGAAACAAGCTCTTCTTCGAGAACCTGACGCCCCTGTATCCGCAGGAGCGCATCCGGCTCGAGACGGTCAGCGACAACCTGTCGGCGCGCGTCATGGATCTGATGACGCCGATCGGCAAGGGCCAGCGCGGCCTCATCGTCGCGCCGCCGCGCACCGGCAAGACGATGCTGTTGCAGAGCATCGCGCAGTCGATCACGACCAATCACCCGGAGATCTACCTCATCGTCCTGCTCATCGACGAGCGGCCGGAAGAAGTCACGGACATGCAGCGGTCGGTGCGCGGCGAGGTCATCTCGTCGACGTTCGACGAGCCCGCGCAGCGCCACGTGCAGGTCGCCGAGATGGTGATCGAAAAGGCCAAGCGCCTGGTCGAGCACAAGAAGGACGTCGTGATCCTGCTCGACTCGATCACGCGCCTCGCGCGCGCCTACAACACGGTCGCGCCGCCGTCGGGCAAGGTCCTGTCGGGCGGTCTCGACTCCAACGCGCTTCAGAAGCCGAAGCGCTTCTTCGGCGCCGCGCGCAACATCGAGGAGGGCGGCTCGATCACGATCATGTCCACCGCGCTCATCGACACCGGCTCGCGCATGGACGACGTCATCTTCGAAGAGTTCAAGGGCACGGGCAACATGGAAATCCATCTTGACCGCAAGCTCGTGGACAAGCGCGTCTTCCCGGCGATCGACATCATCAAGTCGGGCACGCGAAAGGAAGAACTGCTCATCCCGAAGGAAGACCTGAACCGCATCTGGGTGCTGCGCAAGGTGCTCACGCCGCTGTCGCCTGTTGAGGCGATGGAATTGCTCCTCGACAAGATGGGGAAGACGAAGAGCAATGCGGAGTTCCTGGCGGCGATGCAGAAAATGGGATAAACCCAGTTCGTTGGGTTCGTTAGGTTCGTTGGGTTCCTAAGCCCGGCGAGTTCGAATGGCCCTATGATGGCGGCGTGAAATACGCCGCCATCTTTCTTTGTACGGCCGGCGCCTTCCTCGGGGCAGCGCAGGCCATGCCTCAGGCGCCAGCGACTCCACCGACGTTCCGTCTGTTCTTCCTCGGTCACGAGATCGGTGCGGAGACGGATACGATCACGACGATCACCGGCGGCCGCCGGCTGGACGCGGCGTTTCAGTTCACCGACCGCGGCACGGCGGTCAACCTGACGGCGGCGCTCGAGCTCGGTACCGCCAGCGGCGAACCGCTGCACCTCACGGTCAAGGGACGGAATTACCGCCTGTTCGCATCCGACTCCGAAGTCACGATCGCCAGCGGGCGCGCGCACGTTCGCGACCTGCAGAAAGAACGCGACGTCGAACTCGCCGGCAAGCCGTTTTTCCCCATCGACAACTACGCGCCGATCGGAGTTCAGGAAGCGCTCATCCAGTACTGGCGCGCGCAGGGCCGGCCCGCTCAGATTGCCGCGGCGCCCTCAGGGCCGGCGATCCGCATCGCCACGCGCGGAATGCTGACGGCCGACATGCCCGCCGGGCGGGCGCCCGTGCCTGTCCTCGAGATCCTGTCGATTGACGGCGTGGTCTGGGGCACAGAGACAGCCTGGATTGAGCGCGATAGCGGGCGCCTGGTGGCGCTGACAACGTGGGCTGGTGCACTGCCGTTTGAAGCATTCCGGGTCACCGAGGCAAAGTACAACACTGACGCGTTCATCAAAGATGCTGCGGCTCAGCGCGTCGCCGATCTGGTCAAACTGACGACGGCGACGCCTACGGTGCAGCGCGGATCGTTTGCGATCACCGGCGCGATGGTCATCACCGGCACGGACGCTGCGCCGATCCAGAACGCGACAATCGTGATCCGTGACAACCGCATCGCCGCCGTCGGCCCGTCATCCTCGACGCCCGTCCCGAACGGCGTGCCCGTGACCGACGCGAAGGGCATGACGATCGTGCCGGGCCTGTGGGACATGCACGCGCACGCGGGACAAACCGACTGGGCGCCCGTGTATCTTGCGAGCGGCGTGACGTCGATCCGCGACATGGGCGGGGAAGAGCAGTTCCTCGTCGCGATTCGCGACGCGATCGATTCGGGCAAGGCGATGGGCCCGCGATACTTTCTTGCGGGCCTCGTTGACGGCGGCCCGAGTCCGCACGCGTTCGGTGAGGTCGTTGCGGATACACCCGAGCAGGGCGTCGCCATCACTCGGCGCTATCACGGCGAACACTTCCAGGAGATGAAGCTCTACTCCGACGTGAAAGCCGACGTCGGCAAGGCCATCATCGACGAAGCGCACCGGCTCGGCATGACCGTCACGGGACACGTGCCGACGGCGATGCGCGGCAGCGGACCTGGCGGCAACGGCACGATGGTCGTCGAAGCGGGCTTCGACGGGATCGCGCACATGGCGCTCAACGGCGAGTCGGGATCCGACGCGTCCAAAGCGCAAATCGCGTTCTTCAAGGCGCATCACACGGTGATGGACCCGACGCAATCGTGGAACGAGCTCAGCAGCCACCCCGCGGCGATTCCGCTCGACGATCTGCTTCCCGGCGTGAGCCGGCTGCCCGTGCCGCTGACGCGGATGTTCGCGAGCATGAACTGGGGCCCGGGTGACGCGGCGGCCTACAAGACGCGGCAGACCGCCTCGCTGAAGCTGTTGAAAGACGCCGTCGATGCCGGTCTGCTCGTCGTCACCGGCACCGACAAGGGTGTGCCGGGCTTCAGCCTGCCGCGCGAGATCGAGCTGTACGTCCAGGGCGGAATGACGCCGCTCCAGGCGATCCAGGCCGCGTCGATCATGCCGGCGAAGGCGATGCGTGTGGACAAGGAAGTCGGCACGATTGAAGTGGGCAAGCGCGCGGATCTCGTGGTGCTCGGCGCGAATCCGATCGAGAACATCCGCAACATCCGCGACACGCGCTGGGTGGTCACGAACGGGCGGATGTACGACTGCAACGTGCTGTGGCGCGCGGCCGGCTACGGTCCGGTCGTTCGCGCGGCTCGGTAGGGAAGACCATGTCGATTGAGCATCCGTCCGACCTGGCCGGCATGCGCCGCGCGGGCCGTCTCGTCGCCGAGACGATCGCCGCGATGCGCGCGGCCGTGCGGCCGGGCGTCACCACCGCCGCGCTCGACGCGATCGCCGGCAAGGTGCTGGCGCGCGCGGGAGGGCGATCCGCGCCGAAGCTCGTGTATCGGTTCCCGGGCGTGACGTGCATCAGCGTGAACGACGAGGCCGTGCACGGCGTGCCGGGCGCGCGGGTCCTGCTTGAGGGCGACCTCGTCACGCTCGACGTGACGGCCGAGCTCGACGGCTACATGGCCGACGCCGCGGTGACCGTGCCCGTCGGCCGCGTCTCGACCGTCGCCGCCAACCTCATCGCCGCCGCCGAAGGTGCGTTCCAGGCGGCGATCGCAGCGGCCATGCCCGGCGCTCCGCTGCGCGACATCGGCCGCGTCGTCGAGGCCCACGTCGAGCGCGCCGGCTTCAAGGTCCTGCGCGAGCTCTGCGGCCACGGCATCGGCCGCACGATCCACGAGCCGCCAAACGTCGTGAACTACGACGACCCGCGCGCGACCGGGCGGCTGACCGACGGCCTCGTCATCACGATCGAGCCCATCATTTCCGCCGCCACGCGCCGGACGCGCACGTCCGCGAGCGAATGGCCCGTGCGCAGCGCCGACGGCAGCCTCACCGCTCATCACGAGCACACGATCGTCGTCCGCCCCGGCGGCTGCGAGATCCTGACCACGCTCGCAGCTTAGCGGTTCGCCCTCGGAACCCCGGAACCGCGGAACCCCGGAACCTAACCGGTTGAGACGCCCCCTCGTCTATTTGTCTGATTGAATAGTTCATATGCCATCACGCAACAGCCTCGGTGAGCTCGAGCTCCTGGTCCTGCTGGCCCTGCTTCGCCTGGGGGAGGGCGCCTACGGCGCGGGCATCCGCGACGAGATTCGCGAGCGCACCGGGCGGCGCGTCACGCCCGGGGCGATCTACCCGACGCTCGATCGTCTCGAGCGAAAAGGACTGGTCCGTTCCTACGCCGGCGATCCGGTGCCCGAACGCGGCGGGCGATCGAAACGCCACTTCGTCATCGAGCGCGCGGGACTCGCGGAGTTGCGGCGCACCTGGGGCCAGTACTCGGCGCTCGCCGACGGCATCGAGCGCGCGTTGAGACTCGGACGCGCGCGATGAACTCGAGGCCGTGGCCGGCGCGGCTGTTCGCGTGGACGATCGCCGCCCCGCAGCGCGATGCGATCGTCGACGACCTCGTCGACGACTACCTCGCGGCCAGGCGTACAGGCCCCGCCTCGCGCGCGGCGAGGCAGCTCTGCCGCGATCTGCTCTCGAGCGCGATCGACAGCCGCCGGCACGCCTGGCTCGAGCTGCGGGAACGACGCGCACACACACGAGGACCGCTCATGTCGTCGCTCACAAGCGATCTCAAGTCCGCCTGGCGCCAGCACATCGGCCATCCCGCGGGCACCGCTTCGGCGCTGCTCACCATCGCGCTGGCCGTGGGCGTGAACACCGCGCTCGTCAGCGTCACGCACGCCGTGTTGTTCAAGCCGCTGCCGCTCAAAGACCCGGACCATCTCGTGTTCGTCTGGACCCTCCGCGCGAATCATCCTGACCCGCTCACGCCCGGCCGCGCGCTGGACGTCCGCGCGCGCACGCGTGCGCTCGAGGACGCGGCATTGCTGGACCACACCTCGATGACGGTCACCGGCCTCGGGCCGCCGGAGCGCTGGAGCGGTTCGAGCGTCAGCTCATCCTTTTTCGATGTGCTCGGCACACCGCCGGAGCGCGGTCAGCTCTTTCATCGCGCCGATCGCGGCCGCGACCTCGTGGTGCTCAGCCATCGATTGTGGATGACTCGCTTCGGCGGCGACGAGAGCGTGATCGGACGATCGTTGATGATGAGCGGCCGCCCTCGCGTCGTCGTCGGCGTCATGCCCGCGGAGTTCTTCTGGCCCGCGATCACGGGCAGGCCGACGTCCTCCGACGGCCCGGACTTCTGGACCTGCGCTCCGGGCAACGACGTTCCCGAGGGACCGATTCCGACCGACGGTGACTTCTCGTCGAATCGGACGGCGGGGTTCATCCGCATGGTCGCGCGTCTCGCGCCCGGAGCCACGCGCGCGACGGCGCAGGCCGAGATGACCGCGGTGGCGGAGGCGCTCGGCCGCGAGCATCCAACCACCGACGGCGGCATCGGATTCACCACCGCCAGCGTCGACGAGCAGTTTTTCGGCGGCGTGCGCACGCCGATGTTGTTTCTCATGTGGGCGAGCGGCCTCGTCGTGCTGCTGGCGTGCGTCAACGTCGCCAATCTGTTGATCATGCGATTGCCGTCACGCGCGCGCGAGCTGGCAATCCGCGTGGCCCTCGGCGCGGGCCGCGGCCGGCTGGTGCGTCAACTGCTGGCGGAGGGACTGCTGCTCGCCGCGGGCGGCGGCCTGGCCGGCGTCGTCATCGCCCGGCTGAGTCTCGGCGCGCTCGTGTCGCTCGCGCCCAGCGGCATCGGACGGCTCGATCACGTCGTGATCAACATGCCGGTGCTGCTCGTCACCGGCCTCGCGGTGCTCGGGTGCGGTCTCGTCATGGGCACGTTCCCCGCGCTCATCGTGTGGCGGATGCGGCCGATGGCGGAACTGCGCACGTCGGGCGTGTCGCTCGCGTCGCGGCCGGGGTTCAGGCACGCGCTCGTCGCCCTCGAAGTCGCGCTCGCGGTCTCGCTGGTCGTCGGCGCCGCGCTGTTCGGCGAAAGCCTGATGCGTCTGCGTCGCGTCGACGTCGGGTTCGACACGAGCCGCCTGCTGACCTTCAACGTCGCGTTGATCGGCGAGCGCGCCGAATACCAGTCGAAGCAAATCGCGTTCTTCGAGCAGATGTTCACCGCGATTCGCTCGATACCCGACGTGGCCGGCGCCGGAGGCGCCGTGACGCTGCCGATCGGCGGCGATGATTTCGGGGCGCCGATCTTTCCAGAGGGGCAGCCCCTTCCCGCGCCGGGCGCCGAGCGCCACGTCGGATTTCAAATCGTCGGCACCGGCTGGTTCAGCACCCTCGGCATGCGCGTCGTCTCGGGCCGCGACTTCACGATGCAGGACGGCCGCCGCGACGCGCCCGTCGCCGTCGTCAACGAGACCATGGCGTCAACCGTGTGGCCCGGCCAGGATCCGATCGGGCGCCGGCTGAAGCTCGACCCTAGCGACGCCAAACCCTGGATCACCGTGATTGGCGTCGTCAGCGACATCCGGCACCTCGGCCCGGGCAGGCCGCCTCGGCCCGAGATGTACGAGCCGTACTACCAGGGCTCGCTCCCGTTCCTGGCCGTCGCGGTACGGACGGCGCACGATCCGCTCGCGGTGGTCCCGGCGATTCGGGCGGCCGTCGCCACGCTCGATCCGTCGCAGCCGATTTCGGACGTGAGCACGATGGATCGGCACTTGACGCGTGCGTACGGCGACGGCACGTTTCTCTCCACGCTCACGCTCGGATTTGGCGCGCTGGCCCTCGGGCTGGCGATTGTCGGTGTGTACGGTGTCGTCGGCTGGTCGAGCGCGCAACGCACGCGCGAGTTTGGCTTGCGGTCCGCGTTGGGCGCGACGCCCGGCAGCTTGTCCGGGCTCGTCCTGCGGCAGGGGATGCGCCCGGTCGTGGCCGGCGTTGTATTCGGGGCCGGCGCGGCCCTGCTGGCGGCGCAATCGATCCGCGGGCTGCTGTTCGACACGGCGCCGGCAGAGCCCGCGGTGTACGGCGTGGCCGTGACCACGGTGGTGCTGGCAGCCGTCGTGGCGTGCTGGATCCCCGCGCGGCGCGCCGCGAAGATCGACCCTGTCCGCGCGCTTACGGCAGAGCCGTAACGCCCAGGAGCTGGCGCAGCTCGCTGCCCTCGATCACTTCCTTCTCGAGCAACAGCTCCGACAGCGCGTCGAGCTGCTGGCGGTGCTCGGTGAGAATGCGGTTCGCCAGCGCTTCGGCGCTTTCGACGAACCGTTTCACTTCCGCGTCGATGGTTCGCGCTGTGTCCTCGGCGTACGCTCCGCGCTCCGGGAACGGCGAGTCGATGAATGCGCCCCGGCGCCGGCCTTCGTGGTTGATCGGACCGATCGCGTCGCTCATCCCGAACTCGGTGACCATCGCGCGCGCGATGTCCGTCGCGCGCAGCAGGTCGTTCTGGGCGCCGGTCGAGACCTCGCCGAAGACGATCCCTTCGGCCGTCCGCCCGCCGAGCAACACCGCGAGCTGATTCTGCAGGTCGGTCTTCGACATCAAGTACCGATCTTCGAGCGGCAGCTGCATCGTGTACCCGAGCGCGCCGAACCCGCGCTGGACGATCGAGATCTTGTGCACCGGATCGAGGTTGGGCAGCACCGTCGCGACGATCGCGTGTCCCGACTCGTGGAACGCCACGATCCGGCGTTCTTTGGTGCTCATCACGCGCTTCTTTTCGAGCCCGGCGACGATGCGATCGATCGCCTCGTCGAAGTCGCGCGCCTCGACCGCCGGCTTGTCGCGGCGGGCCGCGAGCAGTGCGGCTTCGTTCACGAGATTCGCGAGATCCGCGCCGGCAAATCCGGCCGTGCGCGCGGCGACCACCCTGAGGTCGACGTTCTCGGCCAGCTTCACCTGGCGAGCGTGGATGCGGAGGATCGCCTCGCGGCCATTCACGTCAGGCTTGTCGACGAGCACCTGCCGATCGAAACGGCCGGGGCGGAGCAGCGCGGGGTCGAGCACCTCCGGCCGGTTCGTCGCGGCCATGATGATGACGCCCTTGTTGGAATTGAAGCCGTCCATTTCCGCCAGCAACTGATTGAGCGTCTGCTCGCGTTCTTCGTGTCCGCCCATCGGCGACTGCAGGCGCACCTTGCCGAGCGCGTCGAGCTCGTCGATGAACACAATGCACGGCGCCTTGCTCTCGGCCTGCCGGAACAGATCGCGGACGCGCGCGGCACCCACGCCCACGAACATCTCGACGAACTCCGACCCGCTCAGGCTGAAGAAGGGCACGTGCGCTTCGCCGGCGACCGCGCGCGCCAGCAGCGTCTTCCCCGTGCCCGGAGGTCCCACGAGCAGCACGCCTTTCGGGATCCGCCCGCCGAGCGTCGTGTACTTCCGCGGGTTCTTCAGGAACTCGACGATCTCCTTGAGCTCTTCCTCGGCCTCATCGACGCCCGCGACGTCGCCGAAGCTCACCTTGACGTCATCGTCGGAGTAGATTTTCGCGCGGCTGCGCGCGAACGACATGATGCCGCCCTCGGCGCCGCCCATGCGGCGGAACAGGAACGTCCAGACCCCAACGATGAGGACGAGCGGCAGGACCCAGCCCAGCAGCACATCGGTCAGCCAGCGATTTTGCAGCTCACCGGAGAAGCGCACTTTCTGCGCTTCGAGCTGCTCAACGAGCTTCGGGTCGTCGACGTGAATCGTCGTGAAGGCGACCTGATTGTTGTCGGCGTCCTGATACTTGCCGCGGATCGATTCCTGCGACAGCGTCACCTCGACGACGCGCCCCTGCTGAAGCAGCGACTTGAACTCGGAGTATTCGAGCACCTTGCCGTCGCGCAGCGCCGACGAGACGATGTTGACCAGCAGGAACACCGCGAGGAACGACACCGTGATCCAGACCGGCGACAGCGCTCGGCGCGGCTGCCGCGGCGCCGGGCGACGTTGAAGAGGGGACGGACCGCCTGTTTCCGGGCTCATGCGTTTACCGGCGCCTCGCGTCGAAAGACGAGCGCTCCACGATCGACCGACGCGCGCACGACGTCGCCTTCCTTGAAATCGCCCTGGAGCACGCCGAGCGCGAGCGGGTCGAGCACGCGACGTTGCAGGGTCCGTTTGAGCGGACGAGCGCCATACACCGGATCGTATCCCTCTTCGATGAGCAAGTCTCGGGCCTGATCCGTGAGCTCGAGCCGGATCTTCCGATCCTCCAGCCGGCGGAGCAGGGCATGCAGCTGGATGTCGATGATCTTCCGGATGTCGTCCCGCGACAGCGCGTGGAAGAAGATCACGTCGTCGACGCGGTTCAGGAACTCCGGCTTGAAGTGCTGGCGCAGCGCATCGAGCAGCTGCCGGCGCACGCCCTCGTCGATCGTCGTATCGCCGCGCTGGGCCCGCTCGGCGATGAAGTGGCTGCCGACGTTCGACGTCATGATGATGACCGCGTTCTTGAAATCCACGGTGCGGCCTTTGCCGTCCGTCAGCCGTCCGTCGTCGAGCAGCTGGAGCATCACGTTGAGCACTTCCGGGTGCGCCTTTTCGATCTCGTCGAAGAGCACGACGGCGTACGGCCGCCGGCGCACGGCTTCGGTGAGCTGGCCGGACTCCTCGTAGCCGACGTACCCGGGCGGCGCGCCGATCAAGCGCGACACCGTGTGCTTCTCCTGATACTCCGACATATCGATCCGGATCATCGCCTGCTCGTCGTCGAAGAGGAATTCGGCGAGCGCGCGGGCGAGCTCGGTCTTGCCGACGCCGGTCGGGCCCAGAAAGATGAAGCTGCCGAGCGGCCGGTTCGGGTCCTGGAGGCCGGCGCGCGCACGGCGAATCGCGTTCGCCACGGCTGTCACGGCGTCGTCCTGGCCCACGAGTCGCTGGTGCAGACGCGTCTCCATGTGGATGAGCTTCTGGACCTCGCCCTCCATCAGCCGGCTCACGGGAATGTGCGTCCACCGCGACACGACGCCGGCGATGTCTTCCTCGTCGACCTGCTCCTTGAGCATGCGCTTGGACTGCTGCATCGCGCTCAGCCGCTCTTCCTGATCTTTGATCTTCTTCTCGAGCTCCGGCAGACGGCCGTACTGCAGCTCGGACGCCTTGGCGTAGTCGCCCGCGCGCTGCGCCTGCTCGATCTCGAGGCGCACCTGCTCGAGGCCTTCCTTGAGTGTGCGCGATCCCTGGATCGCGTCCTTTTCCTGCTGCCACTGGGCGGCCAGTCGCGTGCGATCTTCCTTCAGCGCCGCCAGCTCCTTCTCGAGCTTGCCGAGCCGCTCCTTGGACGCCTTGTCCGACTCCTTGCGCAGCGCTTCGCGCTCAATCTCGAGCTGCATGATGCGGCGCTCGACCTCGTCCAGCTCAGCGGGCATCGAGTCGATTTCCATCCGCAGCCGTGACGCGGCCTCGTCGACCAGATCGATCGCCTTGTCGGGCAGAAACCGGTCGGTGATGTAGCGGTTCGAGAGCACGGCCGCGGCGACGAGCGCGGCGTCCTTGATCTTCACGCCATGGTGAATCTCGTAGCGCTCGCGCAGGCCGCGCAGGATGCTGATCGTGTCCTCGACGTTCGGCTCGTCGACGAGCACCGGCTGGAAGCGCCGCTCCAGCGCGGCGTCTTTCTCGATGTGCTTGCGGTACTCGTCCAGCGTCGTCGCGCCGATCGTGTGCAGCTCACCGCGCGCGAGCATCGGCTTCAGCAGGTTCGACGCGTCGATCGCGCCTTCGGCCGCGCCGGCACCCACGACGGTGTGCAGCTCGTCGATGAACAGCACGATCTGGCCCTGCGCGTCCGTGATCTCCTTGAGCACGGCCTTCAGGCGCTCCTCGAACTCACCGCGATACTTCGCGCCCGCGACGAGCGCGCCCATGTCGAGCGCGACGATCTTCTTGTTTCGCAGGCCATCCGGCACGTCGCCGCGCACGATGCGCTGCGCCAGGCCTTCGACGATGGCCGTCTTGCCGACGCCCGGCTCGCCGATGAGCACCGGGTTGTTCTTGGTGCGGCGCGCGAGGACCTGGATTACGCGCCGAATCTCGTCGTCGCGGCCGATCACGGGATCGAGCTTGCCCTTGCGCGCGACCTCGGTGAGGTCGCGGCCGTAGCGCTCGAGCGCCTGGTATTTGCCTTCGGGATTCTGATCGGTCACGCGCTGCGAGCCGCGCACCTGCGTGAGCGCCTGCAGGATCGCGTCTCTGGTGACGCCTTCTTTCTTCAGCAGGTCGCCGGCGAGCCCGCGGCCGGATTCGGACGCGAGCGCGAGCAGCAGATGCTCCGTGCTGGTGAATTCGTCCTTCAGCCGCTCGGCTTCATGCTCGGCGTTGCGGAAGACCGCACGCAGCCGGCTCGACAGTCCGGGCGTGGCGCCGCCTTGCACGCGCGGCAGCTTGTTGACGAGCCCTTCGACGGCGCCCGCGAGTCGCGCGGCATCGACGTTCATCTTGCCGAGCACGGCCGGAACGATCCCGTCGGGCTGATTGATGAGCGCGAGCAGCAGGTGCTCCGGCAACATCTCCGGGTGCCCCGCGCGTTCCGCGAGCTGTTGGGCGGCCTGCACGGCCTCCTGTGCTTTCTCGGTGTAGCGATTCAGATTCATTGCGTGTCGTCCAGTTTTCTCAGTGCTTCATAGTGCGTGCGCGCTTCCGGCGTCAACGTCGCGGGAATCTGCACATCGACCGTCGCGTACAGATCGCCTTTTTCGTCCGGCTTGCCGACGGCCGGCATGCCGTGCCCGCGCAGCCGGAACACCCGGCCGGCCCGCGTCAGCTCCGGCACCTTCAGCCGGAGCGTCGAGCCCGAGAGCGTTGGCACGACGGCCTCGCCGCCAAGCACCGCGGTCGTCACGGGAACCGCGACCTTCACGTAGAGATCCTGGCCGCGCCGCTCGAACGAAGAGTGGGGCAGCACCCGCACGATCAAATACAGATCGCCGGCTTGTCCGCCGCCATGTCCCGCAGCACCCTCGCCGGCGGCGCGGACGCGCGCGCCGTCCTTCACGCCCGCCGGAATGCGCACGTCCACTGTGCGCTCCTTGCCGTCGCGCGTCGTGACCAGCCGGCGCATCGTGCCCGCATACGCTTCCTCGAGCGTCAGATCGACGGGCGATTCGAAATCCTGTCCGCGCCGCGATCGCGCGCGCCCGCCGGACGCGCGCGTGCCCGGCGCCGCGCCGCCGAAAAACGTGTGGAAGAAGTCGGAGAACGGATCGCCGTCGCCGAACATCTCCTGCATTTCTTCCGGCGTCATCGTGCGATAGGTGGCGCCGCCCTGACCGCCGCCGAAATGCGAGGACCAGTCGCCCGCGCCCGGCGCGCCGGCGCCCTGCCGCTGTGCCTGCTCGTACTGCTGCCAGTTGGCGCCGAGCTCGTCGTACTTGCGGCGCTTCTCGGGATCGCCGAGAACCTCGTTCGCCTCGTTGATCTCCTTGAACTTCGCTTCAGCGGCCTTGTCGCCCGGATTGAAGTCCGGGTGGTGCTTGCGCGCCAGCTTGCGGTACGCACGCTTGATCTCGGCGTCGGTCGCCGTCTTCGTCACGCCGAGTGTGGCGTAGTAGTCCTTGAAATCCATGAGCGCGTCCGTCAGTCGAGATCGTCGAGTCCCAGCAGCCGGAACAGCTCGTCCAGCTCGATCGCCACCTTGCGCGCGTCGGCCCGCGATCGCCGATCCTCGGCGAGGAGCGGGCGCAGGCGCTCGGCGACGTCCGCGATCGACAACAGCCGCTGCACGCCGGCCAGGTTGATGCCGGCATCGTCGACCAGCGCCTTGATCTGCCGCAGCCGATCGAGCTCGTCGCGCGTGTAGACGCGCATGCTGCCGACGGTGCGCGGCGGACGCACGAGACCGAGCCGTTCGTACTTGCGCAGCGTCTGCGGGTGCATGTCGAGCATCTCGGCCGCCATGCTGATCAGGACGAACTCGGGCGTCTTGCGCATAACCTGCTACACAGTGAGTATAGGCATTGATACGGCACGTGTCAATGTTGGCCGGACGCCGCCGGTGGCGCCCGCCGGGACCTTCGGCAATACTGAGGTGGTCGGATGACGGTCGACCTCGCCACGATCGGTCTGCTGGTCGTGCTCGAAGCGCTCCTCAGCGCGGACAACGCGCTCGTGATGGCGGTGATGGTGCTCGGGCTGCCGCGCGAGCAGCACGCGCGCGCGCTCAGCTACGGACTGTTCGGGGCGTTCGTGCTTCGCATCGCCGCGACACTCCTCGCGACGCTCCTCATTCGCGTCGTCTGGGTGAAAGCGATCGGCGGGCTGTACTTGATTTATCTCGTCGTCCGGCACTTCGTGGCGGGCGAGGGCGGGGCCGCGCCGACGGCGCCGAAGGGCCGGACCGTGGCGTTCTGGCCGACCGTGGTCCGTCTCGAGCTGATGAATCTCGCGTTTTCCGTCGACTCGATCCTCGTCGCGGTCGCGATGTCGCCAAACAAATGGGTCGTGCTCTCGGGCGGCCTCCTCGGTGTGCTGGCGATGCGCGTCGTCGCGGCGCGGCTCGTCGTGCTGATGCAGCGGTATCCGGCGCTCGCCGACGGCGCGTTCGTGATCATCCTGTGGGTCGGCCTCAGGCTGCTCATCGACTACGCCAATGACGCCGGATGGATCGGCTGGCGGGTGAGCCAGGGGTGGTCCCTGCTGGTCATCCTGCTGCTGCTCGCCGCGTCGCTCGCTTACGCGTTCCGCAAGGGCGCCGCGTGACCTTACAGTTCTGTCACCCCTCCTCGCGAAATGGCACATTAACGACCCGCGCTGTACCCGTTCGGATACGAGGCTGACAGCCGGCTCACGAATTTCCTCCGATTCACGAAGGAAACCCTTCGATTCACGCGGTCAAGGTCTCCTGGCGCGTCCGTATCACTCTGGTACGGCCGTTGCTCAAAGTGAGACCGCCGTGTTGGTCGACCAAGCAGCGCCCGCTCCCCCGTGGTTTGCCGTCTGGACACGTTCCCGCCACGAAGGCACCGTCCTGCAGCAGCTTCAGGAGAAGCACATCGAGGCGTTTCTGCCGACCTGTACGCGGTGGAGTCGCTGGAAAGACCGGAAGAAGAAGATCGAATGGCCGCTCTTTCCCGGATACTGCTTCACCCGCATCGACCCGGCGGCGTCGCTGCCCGTGCTCAAGTGCTCGGGCGTCGTCAGCCTCGTGTCTGCTGACGGACGGCCGCTCGCGATTCCCAACGAAGAGATTGAAGCCATTCGGACGCTCGTCACGAGCGAGCTGCGCTACGACCCGTGCCCGCTGATCCACGAGGGCGCGCGCGTCGAGGTGGTCTGGGGACCGCTGCGCGGCGTCGTTGGACGACTCGTTCGCAAAGGCTCGCACGCAAGGCTGATCCTGGCCGTTGACCTCATCGGTCAAGCGGTCAGCGTCGAAGTCGACGCGGCCGACGTTCGTCCCTGCTAAGGCAGCAGGCGGCCGCTCGTCGTGATGGTGCCCGGTCACTGCCTGTAAGTGACGGGGCGAAGCTCCCTCTACTCGTGCCACTCATCGCTCACCGTCTCCGGTTTCTGCTGCTGGCTGCGGCCTTCACGTCCGCGTGTCAGGGATCGACCGCGCCGCGCCCGGCCGCCGACGAGGCCGCCAAGCCGACGGCGACCTACAGCCAGCAGAACGGCAAGCTCTCGGAGCTCGACTTCGATCGCGACGGCGACGGCAAGGTCGACACGCGCGCCTACATGGATGGCGTGCTCGTGAAGTCGATCGAGATCGATCGCGACGGCAGCGGCAAGCCTGATCGCTGGGAATACTACGAGCCGATCACCAACGGCGCCGCACCGGCTGGATCGCCCGACGGCCACAGCGTGATCACGCGCGCGGAAGAGGCGAACGCGAAAGGGAAGATCGCCCGCCGCGAGTTCTACGAAGCCGGCGTCATCGCACGCGTGGAAGAGGACACCGACGGCGACGGCAAGACCGACAAGTGGGAACAGTACAAGGGCGGCCTCCTCGCGAACGTCGACCTCGACCTGCACCACCGTGGCCGTCCGGAACGGCGGCTCGTCTACCGGACGGACGGCTCGCTCGATCATCTCGAAGCGGACCCGGACGGCGACGGTGAGTTCAAGATGGTCTCGGCCAAGGCTGAAGAAGATGCGCCGAAGCCGCGCGCCAGCAAGCCCGCGTCGCCCGCCAAGACGGCCCCGCCCGTGAAAAAGGGCGGCCGGTAATCACGATGGCTTCACACCCGACTCCGACACGCACCGTGGTGGCGCCAGACGCCGACAGCCGCGACACCGCAGAGTCCGGCGGCATCCTGTTCGTGCCGGCGGCCTCGCGCGAGCGCGCCGCCGTCCGCGAGCGCCTCGGCCGACTGGGCTTGCCGCTGACGACGGTCGTGAACGTGACCGACGCGCTGCGCCTGCTCGCCACGCGATCGTTCGCGCTGTGCCTGGTCGATCTCGCGGACGATCGGCTCGCGCTGCCGTCGATTCGCGTCGTCCGCGCGCAGCATCCGCAGGTGCCGATCGGCGCCATCGTCGATCCGTCGAATCCGCTCGTCGCCGGCGAGGCGCTGCACCTGGGCGCGGTCGATCTGCTGCCGTGGCCGTTCGACGGCCGCGACGTGACGACGCTCCTGGCCAACGTCGCCGACCGACAGGATGCCGCGCCCGCGCTCGAGCCGGCACCGGCGTGCGGCGTCGACTCGCTGTTCGCGCACTCCGCGCCGATGCGCCTGGTCGTTGATGCCGTTCGCCGCGCGGCCGATACCGCCGGCGGCGTGTGTCTCTGCGGCGAGCCGGGCACGGGCCGGGCGCGCGTCGCGTATGCCATTCACTCTCAGAGCGGCCGCGCCGCGCAGCCGTTCGTGAGCGTCGACTGCGCCGGCAGCCCCGAAGACCTCGAGCATCGGCTGTTCGGCGGCGCGGTCGAGCGACGCGCGCAGCCGAGAGGCAACGCCGTCGAGCGCATCGGGCCGGGCGGGGCGATCTTCGAAGCCCGCGGCGGCACGTTGTATCTGGCGAACGTCGTCGAGGTGCCGGCGCGGATTCAGGCGCGCATGGCGCGGCTGCTGCGCGACGGCGAAGCGCAGCTCGGCGACGGCCGCGACACGATCGACGTCGACGTGCGGCTGATGGCGGGCGCGGAAGCGTCGCTCGATTCCTCGGTCGACGACGGCCATCTCCGGGAGGATCTCTACGAGCGCCTCGTGGCGCTGCGCATCGACGTGCCGCCGCTGCGGCGGCGCCGCGAGGACATCCCGTTGCTGGCGGTGCACTTCCTGCGGGCCGCCTGCGTCTCGGCCGGCCGTCCGATGAAGGGCCTCAGTCGATCGGCCATGGCGCTCCTGTCAGCGCTGCCGTGGCCGGGCAACGCCCGCGACCTCCGATCGCTCATCGAAACGCTCATGCACGCGTCGGGACACTCGGTGATCCAACTCGAGGACGTGCTCGCGCACGCGAGCCTGGAAGGCGCGTCGGCGCGCGTCGACACCGGGATGACGCTGCGGGACGCGCGCGCGCGGTTCGAGCACGATTGCATCAGCGCGGTGCTGATCAAGCACCACGGCCGCGTCGGCGACGCCGCCAAGGCGCTGGGCATCCAGCGTACAAATCTGTATCGCAAGGTCCGCCAGCTGAATGTGGCGCGATCACTGTTGGCAGCTCGCCGATGAACCCGCGTGTATCAATTCGGCGACGGCCCGCGCCGCGAGTGATACGCGGCGGTTTGACCGGTACGACGCCGGGGCCCGAAAATACTGTCTTGGTGCGCAAGATCCATCGACTCGCCGCCGCGGCTCTGTGTGTGCTCCTCGCGCTTGGCGCGCCGTCGCTGACGGCCGCTCAGGACGCGTTTGGTGTGCTCAGCGGCCGCGTCAGAGCCGATGCGAGGCACCTCACCGACTTTGCGGTCCAGCTGCGCGATGCGGAAACGGGCAAGGTGCTGAGGGTCGTGCCCGTCGATCCGCAAGGGCAGTTCGCCGCGAAGGAAGTGCCGGTCGGCAAGCCGTATCTGCTCGAGCTGATTCGCACGAGCGTCAAGAACGCGCCGCTCGTGTGCACGGCCGGGCCGTTTCAGGCGTCGCCGGATCCGAAGGTCAAGACGAACGCTCGTCTTGATTGCGGGCGCATTCCGGCAGCGTATTGGGTGCTGGCCGCCGCCGCCGGCCTCGCCGGGTCGGCCGCGGTCATGACCCGCAGCGCGAGTCAATAACACTCGACCGCGCACGTTCGCGAAGTCGTCAACCTCAACCTCAACCGCAATCCAACACAGATCGTGAGCGCGCTCATGCGTCTCTCTCGAATTGCACGTGCCATCACGTGCGTGCTGGCGATCGTCTCGCCGGCCACCGTCCAGGCCCAGGACATCGCGCACGATCCCGGCGCGGACGCGGCCATTCACCTCGGACCGGTCGGGCTCACGCCGCGGCTCGCGCTGCGCAATTTCGGCATCGACAGCAACGTCCTCAACGCGTCTGGTGACCCGCAGCGCGATTTCACGGCGACCTTCGCGCCCGGCGCGGACCTCTGGCTCAGCATCGGCCGCGCGCGGCTCAGCTCGCGGACCGACCTCGGCTGGGTCTACTTCAAGGACCTGGCCGACCAGCGCTCGTTCGAGGTCAACCAGCAGGGACGGCTCGATCTCGTGCTCACGCGCATCGTGCCGCACGTGGCCGGCGGGTACCTGCGGACGCGGTCGCGTCCGAACCTGGAAATCGACGCGCGTGCGTTGCGGACGACGACGTCCGGCGACGGCGGCGTGCTGTTCCGGGTCGGACCGAAGCTCACGTTCGACACCAGCGTCGCCTACCGCGACCTGGGATACGCGGAAGAACAGACAATCGAGAACGTTCGCCTCGCGACCGCGCTCAACCACACCGAACAGGAAGTCACCGGCACAGTGCGTTACAGCCTGACGCCGCTCACGACCTTCGTCGTCCTGATCGCCAACGAGCACGATCGCTTCCAGTACTCGCCGCTCCGCGACAGCAACAGCTCGCGCATTGCGCCGGGGCTCGAGTTCAAGCCCTTTGCCCTGATTTCCGGCAAGGCCTCCGTCGGCTACCGGCACTTCGATGCGCTCAACGCGGCCGTGCCCGACTACTCGGGACTCATCGCAGCCGTCGACGTCACCTACACCGTGCGCGATGCGACACGGTTCGCCGTCGCGTTCAACCGCGACGTCGAGTACTCGTTCGAGCTGACGTCGCCCTACTACGTGAGCAACGGCGGCGGCGTCACGCTCACGCAGGCGATCGGCACCAGGTGGGATGCGATCGGCCGGATCAGCCGCACGACGTTGAACTACCAGGCGCTGGCCGGGCTCGCGGCGGACGGCCTCGAGATCGCGTCGCGCAACGACCGCGTGGTCGTCTACGGCGGCGGAATCGGCTGCCGCACCGCGGCGAATCTCCACCTTGGCGTCGACGCCGACTGGACGGAGCGCAGCTCGATCGTCGCCGGTCGCAGCTACACGGGCTTCAAACTCGGGGGTTCGGTTACGTATGGCTTCTAGATGGCAGACGGGTTCGGCGGCGCTGGTCGTCGCGCTCGCGTCGGTGTCGTTTCTCGCCGCGGGGCAGACCGCGCCGAAGATCGCGCCGCGTGATCAGCTGAAGGTGAGCGTGTTCGGCCTCGACGGCATGTCGGGCGAATTTCTCGTCGACACGGATGGCACGTTCAAGTTTCCGCCCCTCGGGCTCCTCAAGGCGGGCGGCCTGACGACGCGCGAGGTCGAGGCGTCGATCAGCGACGGCCTCGTCACGGGCGGCTTCGCGATCCGGCCCCCGCAGGTCTCGGTCGCCGTGCAACCGTCGGCGAACCGGACGGTGACCGTCACGGGCGAAGTGAAGACGCCCGGCACGTTCAGCTACGCGGGTGAGATGACGCTCTTTCAGGCGCTCGTCAAGGCCGGCCTGCCGACACCCGCGGCCGGCGATCAGGTAATGGTCGTGCACGAAGCCGCGAACGCGCCGGGCCCCGCCGGCGTCGCGGCCGCGTCGCCCGACAATGTCGAGACGCGCTCGTTCCGCGATCTCGAGAACGGCAACCGCACGAACGACCTGACATTGCGCGACGGCGACCGCGTGTTCGTGAAGAAGGCCGGCCAGGTGTACATCGGCGGCTTCGTCCAGAATCCGGGCGCCTACACGGTGGAGCCGAGCGGCATCTCGCTGAAGCAGGCCCTGACGCTCGCGCACGGCGTCACCGAGCGCGGCTCGGACAAGCGCGTCGAGATCCTGCGCAAGACGGTGAACGGCAAGGACGAGAAAGTCAAAGACGTCACGCTCGACACGATCGTGCGGCCCGGCGACACCGTCACCGTCAAGTCGCGCATCTTCTAATCGCTTCGGACCCCAATGGCGACGCATCCGGCAGCTCCCCGACACACCCACGGTCCGGCCTGGCACCTGACCGATTACCTCCGCATTCTGCACAAGCGGCGATGGTTCGCGCTGCCGACGTTTCTCGTCCTGTTCCTGTCGGGCGTCCTCGGCAGCCTGCGCGCGGTGCCCATCTACGAGGCCACGACACAGATCCTGATCGAGAAGGACGCGCGCCGCGCGTCGTCGATCAACACCGTGCTCGAGGATCAGACGGCGTGGATGGACGACGACTTCTATCCGACGCAGTACAAGATCCTGCAGAGCCGCGCGCTCGCCCTGCGCACCGCCGACGCGCTCGAGAAAGACGGCCAGACCGAACGCGTGCCGGTCCAGAACGCCTTCTCGCTCGGTCCAAGCGCGCTCGTCGACCGGGCGTTGGCGCTCGTGAAGTCGCCGTGGCCGAAGCCCGCGCCGGCGCCCGCGGCCGCCGCGGCTCCCGTGGACGAATCGGTGCCGCAGTCCGCCCGCGTCGACGGGTTCCTCGGGGGACTCAACGTGACGCCGGTCCACAACTCGCGCCTGGTCGACATCAGCTTCCAGTCGCCGGACCCGGCTTACGCCGCGAAAGCGGCCAACGAGCTCGCCGCGCAGTACATCCGGCAGAGCCTCGAGTTCCGCCGCAACGCGTCCGTGCGCGACAACACGTGGCTGACGCAACAGCTGGAAGAGCAGCAGCGGAAGGTCGTCGCCAGCGACGCGGCGCTTCAGGCCTACAAAGAGACCCACAACGCGCTCGCTGTTGACGACAAGTCGAATATCGTCGTGCAGAAGCTGAACGCGCTGAACTCGCAGGTGACCGAAGCGCGCCTGCAGCGCATCGACAAGGAAGCGATCTACCAGCAGATCATGCGCATGCAGGCCAGCGGCGAGCCGCTCGATTCCGCGCCGGCGGTGCTCGCCGACGAGCTCGTCCGGCGGCTGAAGACCGAGATGTCGGACGCCAAGGCCGAGCAGGCGCGCTTGACCGCGCAGAACTACGGGCCCAATTCCGATCAACAGAAGGCCCAGACGGTCAAGATCGAAGCCGCCCGAGTGCAGCTCGACGCCGAGGTCAAGAAGCTCGTCGGATCGATCCAGGCCGAGTACCTCACGGCCAAGACGAAGGAAGACGCGCTCGTGAAGGAGCTCGACGCGCAGAAGGCCGAAGCGCTCGGGCTGGATCGCAAGGCGATGGAGTACGCGAGCCTGCAGCGTGAAGCCGACAGCAATCGCAAGCTCTACGAAGACCTCCTGCAGCGGACGAAGGAGACCGGCGTCAGCGGCGGCTACCAGGGCACGAACATCCAGGTGGTCGACCGCGCCGAAGAGCCGCGGTATCCGGTGCTGCCGCAGACACGGCGCGATCTGATGTTCTCGGCGATGAGCGGCTGCTTCTTCGGCATCCTGCTGGCCTTCGGCGTCGAGTACTTCGACAGCCGTCTGAAGTCGCCCGACGAAATCAAGGCGCACCTCGGCGTGCCGTTCCTCGGACTGATTCCGCTCGTCGAGACGAAGAACAAGGACACCGGCGAAGCGCCGATGCTGCACCACGACGTGCCGCCAAACTTCGCGGAAGCGATCCGTGCGCTGCGCACCGCGATGCTGTTCTCCTCAGCCGAGGAGGGCGCGCGCAGCGTGCTCGTGACGAGCACCGGTCCGCACGAAGGGAAGACGGTCATCTCGAGCAGCCTGGCAATCACGCTCGCCCAGGCGGGGCAGCGCACGCTCATCGTGGACGCGGACATGCGCCGCCCGCGGATGCACGAGACGCTCGGGCGGTCGCAGGAGCCGGGCTTGTCCAACGTCCTCGTCGGCGACACGACGCTGCCCGACGCCACGCGGCAGTCGTCGGTCAACAACCTCTGGCTGCTGTCGGCCGGGCACATTCCGCCCAACCCGGCCGAGCTGCTCGGATCGAAGAAGTTCGAGATCATGCTCGACGAGCTCAAGGGCCGGTACGACTGGATCATCATCGACGCGCCGCCGGTCATGCCGGTCACCGACGCGGCCGTGCTCGCCCACATGGCGGGCGGCGTGCTGTTCGTCGTCGGCGCCGAGATGACGCCGCGCCGCGCGGCGATGGCCGCCGTCGAGCAGCTCCGGAGCGCCCATGCGAAGCTCATCGGCGCTGTGCTCAATCGCGTGAACATCGAGCGTAACGCGTATTACTATGCGCCGTACTATCGCAAGGAGTATGGCAAGTACTATCAGCGCTCGGCCAATCAGGCCTGACGACGTGAACATCCAGGCGTGTCGGTTCGGCATTCACCGAGCCGCCACGCCTTTGCGATTCTTCCCCCATACGTGACTCATACTTCAGCGGCTCGCGCGTCCGATCTTCCGGTCCACACGATCGCCCCGGCGGCCGGGTGGGTGCCCATCCGGATGGGTGAGATCTGGGAGTTTCGCGAGCTCCTGTTCTTCCTCGTGTGGCGCGAGGTGAAGATCCGCTACAAGCAGACGGCGCTCGGCGTCGCCTGGGCCATCCTGCAGCCGGTGCTCGCGATGGTCGTCTTCAGCATCTTTTTCGGCCGGCTCGGCCGGATTCCGTCGGACGGGCTGCCGTATCCGGTGTTCGCTTTCAGCGCGCTCGTGCCGTGGCAGCTGTTCGCCTTCGCGCTCGCCGAGTCGAGCAACAGCGTCGTCGCCAATCAGCGGCTCGTGACCAAGGTCTACTTTCCGCGCCTCATCATGCCGATGGCTGCGGTGTGCGTCGGGCTCGTGGACTTCTGCCTGTCCTTGATCGTCCTGTTGAGTTTGATGGCCTACTACGGCGTGGCGCCATCGGGCGCGCTGTGGACGCTGCCGCTCTGGACGCTGCTGGCGGTCGTGACGGCCCTCGCCGTGGGCGTGTGGCTCTCGGCGCTCAACGTCCGGTATCGGGACATCCGGTACACGCTGCCGTTCCTGACGCAGATCTGGCTCGTCGCCACGCCCGTGGCGTACCCCAGCTCGATGGTGCCGGCCGCCTGGCGTTCGCTCTACGCGCTCAACCCGATGGTTGGCGTCGTCGATGGCTTCCGCTGGGCGCTGATGGACGGCGCGCCGGCGCCGACGCTCACGGTGGGCGTCTCGTGTCTCGCGGTCGGGCTGCTGCTGACCGGCGGACTCTTCTACTTCAGGCGAACGGAACGCACGTTCGCCGACGTGATCTGACCTCATGACGACCGTGATCCGCGCCGACTCGCTCAGCAAACGCTACCGCCTTGGCGCCCGCCAGGCGTACGGCGCGATGCGCGACGTGCTCAGCCGCGGGATCACGGCGCCCGCTCGCCTGGCCCGCCGGTGGATGGGTGGGGAAGGATCGGCGCCGGCCGAGTACCTCTGGGCGCTCGATCACGTGTCGTTCGAAATCGCCGAAGGTTCGGTCGTCGGCATCATCGGCCGGAACGGTTCCGGCAAGAGCACGCTGCTCAAGATCCTCTCGCGAATCACCGAGCCGACGTCCGGCCTCGCGGAAGTGCGCGGCCGCGTGGGCTCGCTGCTCGAAGTGGGCACCGGGTTTCACCCGGAGCTGTCGGGGCGCGAGAACGTCTTCGTCAACGGCGCGATCCTCGGCATGAGACGCCGCGAGATCACGCGCAAGTTCGACGAGATCGTCGCGTTCGCCGACGTCGCGCGGTTCATCGACACGCCGGTGAAGCACTACTCGAGCGGCATGCAGATGCGGCTGGCGTTCGCGGTCGCGGCGCACCTCGAGCCGACCATCCTGCTCGTCGACGAGGTCCTGGCCGTCGGTGACGCGGAGTTCCAGCGCCGCTGCCTCGGCAAGATGCAGGACGTCAGCCGCGAAGGCCGCACCGTGCTGCTCGTCAGCCATCAGATGGGCCAGATCCGGCGCTTGTGCGAGACGGTGATGTGGCTCGACAAGGGCCAGCTCCGCCACATCGGCGACGCCGCCTCGACGATCAAAGAGTACGAAGCCGCGACGCTGCGGCGCGATGAAGGCCTCGGCCACGGCCAGTGCTTCAACGGCTGGACGCTCGAAGACGGCGAACACACGCTCGAGGACACGAGCCGGCCGTTCGCGATCCGCATCGATGCGACCCTCACGCAACCGGTGACGAACGGCCATCTGGGCGTCAGCGTCCTCGACGAGAACGACGAGGTCGTGGTCGGCTGGGCGTTCGAGCCCGTGTCGCTCGGCCCCGGACGACAACTGCTCGACGTGACCGTCGAGCAGCTCCCGATTCGCCCCGGGACGTACCGGCTAAGCTTCGCGCTGTTCAACCACGGCAACAATCTGACCGGCGGCAAGCTCCTCGAGAAGTGGACGGCCGTCCCGGGCCTGATGATCGACACGCCTCCCGTCGCGCACCCGCAGGACGAGTGGGCCGGCGTGCTCAACGTGCCGGCGACGTTCGCGTGTTCGCGCGGCCAGACGACCGCCGTCGCGCACAAGCCGGCGCGGCCGCACGTCGCGCACACGATGGTGGCCGGACGATGAGCCCTGCCGGGCCGGCGCGCGACGAATCGCTCGTGTCCGTGATCATCCCGTGTCACAACGCGGAGGCCTGGCTTGGCGAGACGCTTGATTCGGTCGCGATTCAACGCGACGTCGCGTGCGAAGTGATCGTCGTCGACGACGGGTCGACGGACGCAAGCGCGCGCGTGGCCGAGTCGATCGGCGGCCGCAGCATCCGCGTGATTCGCCAGGAGCAGCAGGGCGTCGGCGCGGCGCGAAACGCGGGCACCGCGATCGCGCGCGGCGCGTTCCTTCAGTATCTCGATGCCGACGACGTGCTCGCCGCCGGCGCGGTGCGCGCACGCGTTACCGCGCTGCAGACGAGCGGGGCCGACGTCGCGTACAGCGACTGGGTGCGGTGGGAGCCGCAGGCCGACGGCACGTTCGAGGTCGGCCGGTTCGTGACGCGCAAGCTCGGCGCCAGGCCCGACTGCGAGATGCTGCGGGACGCCTGGTGGCCGCCGGGCGCGCTGCTGTATCGCCGCAGCTTCGTCGATCGGATTCTGCCGTGGCGGATCGATCTGCCGATCATCCAGGACGCGCGCTTTCAGCTCGACGCCGCCCTGGCGGGCGGCCGTTTCGTTCACGTCACGGGCGTGGGCCTCAAGTATCGCGTGCACCGGAGCGGCTCGTTGTCGCAGCGTGACCCGCACGCCTTCACGCACGACTGCTTCCGCAACGCCGCGGAGCTCGACGATCGCTGGCGCCGTGACGGCGGCCTCGACGACGAGCGCCGCCGCGCGCTCATCGCCGTCTACGAGCACGTCGCGCGCTCGTACTTCTCGTGGGATCGCTCGAGCTTCGGCGCCACTGTCGCGCGCCTGAAAGCGCTCGAGCCTCGATTCCGTCCCGCGGGACCTCCCGGACTGCGCGCATTGTCCGGCGTCGTCGGATATCCCGCGGCCGAGCAAATCGCGATGTGGTGGCGGCAGGTCAAGGGCGCGGTGGGCGCCCGGTCATGAATCGCCGGAACGGCAACTCGGTGCGCGTGCTGCTGGGCGTCGCCTGGTATCTGCCGGATTCGATCGGCGGCACCGAAAAGTACGTGCGCGGTCTGGCCACCGAGCTGAGGCAGGCGGGCATCGACGTCGCGATCGCCGTGCCGTCGCCGTTTGCGACGCGTGTCACGCGAGAGCTGATCGACGACGTGCCGGTGTTCAGGTTTGCACCGACGGAGACGGACGACTTTGACCTCACCACGCACGCACCGAACGGCTGGCAGGAGATTCTCGAAGCCTTCCGGCCGACGATCGTCGACCTGCACTCGGTGACGAGCAGCATGGGGCTCGCGCATCTTCGCGCCGCCCGGGCGCTTCGCGCGCGGACGCTCGTCAGCCTTCATCTGCCGGGGCTCGTGTGCGCTCGCGGCACGCTCCTCCGGTTCGGCCGCGAGCTCTGCGACGGCGACCTGCGCACGCAACCGTGCACGACGTGCCGGCTCGAAGCGCGCGGCGTGCCGGCCTCCGTCGGATCGCTTCTCTCGGACCTGCCGTCCGGCCTCGGCGACTGGGTCGCGCGGCTGCCTGTGCCGGACATCGCCAGACGCGTGGTCGCCGCGGACGACTCGCACCGCGATCGGATGCGGTGGGTCTCGGCCATCGCCGACCAGGCGGACCGCCTCGTCGCGGTGTCGGACTTTCTCAAGTCGGTGTTGATTCGCAACGGCGTCGCGGCGGAGAAGATCGTCGTCTGCCGCCAGGGCGTGGAGCGGGCCGCCGAGCCTCGCCGCCCGATCTCCGCAACGCGCGAGCCGGGCGTGCTGAAGGTGGGGTTCGTCGGGCGCTTCGATCCGTTGAAAGGGCTCGACGTGCTGATCGACGCGGCGGAGCGCATTCCGCCCGACGCGCGCATCGAGTTCCACATCTGGGGCGCGGCGCGGATTCCAGCGGCCCAGGCCTATCGCGAAGAAGTCATGCGCAATGCGCAGGGGATTCGCAACGTGGTGTTTCACGGCGAGGCGACTTCGACCGCGCCGTACGACACCGTTGACGTGCTCGCTGTGCCGTCGATGTGCTATGAGACGGGCCCGTTCGTCGTCCTCGAAGCGCACGCGGCCGGCATCCCGGTGGTCGGATCGAACCTCGGCGGTATCGCGGAGCGCGTGACACCTGGCCGCGACGGCCTGCTGTTTCCGATGGGCGACGCCCGAGCGCTGGCGCACATCCTGCTCGAGCTGTCGCAGGCCCCCGAGAGGCTGGCGCAGCTTCGGCCGACCGGACCGGTGCGAACCATCGCGGACGTCGCGCGCGAGACGCTCGAAACCTACGCCGTGCTGGTGGCGGAGAGGGCCGCGTGATGACCTGCCCCTCGATGCGGCGTCGTCTTCTCGTCGGCACATCCGCCCACAACAGCCACGTGCAGAACATGGTGCGCGCGCTGTACGAGACCGGCTCGCTCTACGCGTACTTCTCGGGCGGCGTGGACGTGTGGCGCGGCCCGGCGCTCAAGCGCGTTCGCGAGTGGGTCGGCAACGGCGTGCCGCCGCTCGGGCGCGAGTTGTCGCGTCGCGCGGTGTGCGGCATCCCTGACGACCTCGTCCGGTCGCGCTGGCGCTGGGAGCTGCCGCGCGTGATCGCCGGACGCTTTCCCGCGGCGATGCGCGTGGAAGACTGGCTGTGGGAACGCGGCGAGCACGATCTGGATCGGCTGTGCGCGAACGTGCTGCGGGAGCCCCAGGTCGGCGGGTTCTTCGGCGTGGAGCACGGCGCGCTCGCCGCGATCAAAGCCGCGCAAGGTCTCGGCAAGCCTGCCGTGCTCGCGTTCCTCAGTCCGCACCACCGGACGCGCGAGCGCTGGGTCGACGCGGAGTTCGATCGGCAACCGGAGCTCGGCACGCCAGGCCGCGCGCGCCTCGACGATCTCTCGGACGAGCGCGACGCGCGCCGCGACGACGAAGCGGCGCTCGCCGACTGGGTGGTGAGCGGCTCGTCGTTCACAACGCGATCACTCGTCGACGCCGGCATCGCTCCCGACAGGATCCTGACGATTCCGCTCGGCGGTCCGGAACCCGTGGCGGCCTCGGCGCTGCCCTCAGCGCCGCCGCGCACGATGCGTTTCATCTACGTGGGCCCGGTGTCCGTGCGCAAGGGCGCGCACTACCTGTTGCGCGCGTGGCGCCAGATGACCGCGAAGGGCGTCGAGCTGCACTTCTACGGCAAGCCGCTGTTGCCGGACGCCCTGCTGGCGGAAGCCCAGGCCGGTCCCGGCGGCGACCGCATCGTCTTTCACGGATCGGTGCCCGCGAGCACGCTCAATCAGGTCTATCTCGAGGCGAGCCTGCTCGTGCTGCCGACGCTCTGCGACGGCTTTGGACAAGTGGTGTCGGACGCGCTCGCGCACGGCGTGCCGGTGCTCACCACCGAGAACGCCGGCGCCGCCGATTGTGTGGAGCACGGCAAGAACGGCTTTGTCATTCCGCCCGCCGACGAGACGGCGCTCGCGGAATGTCTGTCCTGGTGCGCGAGTCATCCGCAGGACCTCTGGCACATGCGTTCGTCCGCGTTGAGCCGGGCCTCCCTGTGGACCTGGCTGCACTTCCGCCGCGCGTTTGCCGCGTCGGTCCACGGGGCCGTCGACGCGCAGACGCCGTCGGACGTTCTGGCACTGGCCTGAGTTCATGACCGATCCTCTTCGAATCTTCGTCACGGCCGACCCGGAGCTGCCGGTTCCACCGCGGCTTTACGGCGGCATCGAGCGCGTGATCGCGCTGCTCGTGGAAGGCCTCGTCGCGCGCGGGCATGCCGTGACGCTGTTTGGACACGCGGAGTCGAAGGTGTCCGCCGATCTGGTCGCGTATTCCGGCCATCGCAGCGGATCGGCCGCGGACACGATGATGAACGCCGCGCAGATCGCGATTGAGGCCGCGCGCCGCCATCCTGATGTGATTCACAGCTTCGGCCGTCTGGCGTATCTGCTGCCGGTGATGCCGCTGCCGATTCCAAAGATCATGAGCTACCAGCGCGCGGTGACGAAACGCAGTGTCGAGCTGGGCACGCGCTTGAGCCGCGGCACGCTGTACTTCACGGCGTGCAGCCGTCAGCTGATGCGCGACGTCGACGGCCCGCAATGGCAGGTGATCTACAACGGTGTCGCGACCGAGCACTTCCAATTCGAGTCCGTCGTCTCGACGGACGCGCCGCTGATGTTTCTCGGACGCGTGGAGCGCATCAAGGGCGCGCACCTCGCGATTGAGGTCGCGCGCAAGGCGAAACGCCGGCTCATCATCGCCGGCAACATTCCCGCCGGCGAGGAGCACGCCGCCTACTTCAAGAACGAGATCGAACCGCACATCGACGGGCGCGGGATCATGTACGCCGGGCCGGTCGACGACGCGATGAAGAGCGAGCTGCTGTCGCAGGTGCAGGCGCTGCTCATGCCGATCCTGTGGAACGAGCCCTTCGGTATCGTCATGGCCGAGGCCTTCGCGTGCGGGACGCCCGTGATCGGGTTGTCTCGCGGGTCGGTGCCCGAGGTCGTGTCCGACGGCGTGACCGGCTTCGTGTGCCGCAACGTCGACGAGATGGTCGCGGCCGTGGGACGCCTCTCGGTGATCGACCGGCGCGTCTGCCGGGACGTCGCCGAACGGCGATTCAGCCAGACCGCGATCGTCGACGCCTACGAAGCGCTGTACCGCCGCATTGCCCGGCCCACACCGGCGCCCGTCGAAGCGCGCGAAGCGGAAGTGGGGAAGTGATGAGCGCGCGCATCTGCCTCGTGACCACGGGCCAGCCGGCGTGCAACCCGCGCCTGGTGAAGGAAGCCGACGCGCTCGTCGGCGCCGGCTTCGACGTTCACGTCGTCGCGGCGTACTCGGCGGACTGGGCGACCGATGCGGATCGGGATCTCGTGAAATCGCGCGGCTGGTCGCAGACGTTCCTCGACTGGCGCTTTGGATCGGCGCCATGGATGTACTGGACGTCGAGAATCCGTCATCGCGCGGCCTGCTGGACCGCGCCGTGGATTCAGGCGACGGGCGCCGCCGAAGCGGCGGTCTCGCGTATCGCGCCGGAGCTCCGGCGCGCGGCCTCGCGTATCGACGCCGATCTCTACATCGCCCACAACCTCGGCGCGCTGCCGGCCGCGTGGAGCGCGGCCAGGCGCCATGGCGCGCGGCTCGGCTTCGACGCCGAAGATTGTCACACCGGCCAGATGGCCCGGGACGATCGCATGCGGACCGTCGTCGAGCGCGTCGAGCAGCGCTACCTGCCGGACTGCGACTACGTGACGGCGTCGTCACCGCAGATTGCCGAGGCGTACCGCGACGCGTACGGGATTCCGGCGCCGCGATGCGTGTTGAACGTGTTTCCAAAAGCGCAGCGGCCTGGCGCGCCCAAGCCCCGTCCGCAGGGGTTGCCGCTCACGCTGTACTGGTTCTCGCAGACGATCGGGCCTGACCGCGGGCTCGAGGACGTCGTGCGCGCCATGGGTCGCACCCCGGCGCACGGCACGGTGCTGCACGTCCGTGGTTTCTGGGCGGCGGACTACGAGCGGCGCCTGCGCCAGATCGCGGCGGAGAGCGGCGTGGCCGACGAGCGGATCGTCGGTCATCCGGTCGCGGCGCCCGACGAGATGGTGCGGCGGTGCGCGACGTACGACATCGGCCTCGCGCTCGAAGTCGGACGCACGCGCAACAGCGACCTGGCGCTGCCCAACAAGTTCTTTACGTACCTTCTCGGCGGCCAGGCCGTCCTCGCGACGCGCACCACGGCGCAGAAGTGGCTGCTCGATCACGTGGGCGAGGCCGCACTCGGCTACGACCCGGGGGACATCGACACCCTCGCCGCGCACCTTCGCCGCTGGATCGAAAGTCCGGATGCGCTCGCCGCGGCCAGACGCGCGTCGTGGGCATGCGGCGATCGCCGGTTCAACTGGGAGGTCGAGTCGCAGGTGTTCCTCGACGTCGTGCGGACCGCGCTCGACGCGCCGGCCGGCGGGCGCCATCATGACCTGGCCGACGCTTCCCACATGCAGGCGGTGGGCGCATCGTGAAGCGCGTGCTCATCGTCTCGCCGCATTTCCCGCCGGTGAACGCCGCGGACATGCATCGGGTGCGCGTGAGCCTTCCGCACTTCGCCTCGTTCGGATGGAAGCCGTACGTGCTGTCGGTCGCCGCCGAATGCCAGGAGATGCCGCTCGAACCGCGCCTGCGCGAGACGCTTCCCGCGGATCTCGACGTCGCGTTGACGAAGGCGCTCCCGGCACGATGGACGCGGCCGTTCGGCATCGGCAGCGTCGGGCTCCGCGCGTTCGCTCATCTCTATCGTGAGGGCGCGCGCATCATCGCGCGCGAGTCGATCGATCTCGTGTTTTTCTCGACGACGGTGTTTCCCGTCATGGCGCTGGGGCGGCTGTGGAAGCGCCGCTTCGGCGTGCCGTACGTCCTCGACATTCAGGACGCGTGGCTGAGCGAGTACTACGACGACAAACCGGCCGCGGCGCGGCCGCCCAAGTACGCGTTTGCCCACGCGCTCAACGCGACGCTCGAGCCGTACACCATGCGCAAAGTCGACGGGCTGATCGCGGTGTCGCCCGCGTATCTGTCGACGCTCCGGCGCCGGTACCCGTGGATCACGGAGGGGATGTGCCGGACGGTGCCGTTCGGCGCGAGCGCCGGCGACTTCACCGTGGCCGACAGCCTCGCGTGGGACAACCCGGTCTTCGACGCGCACGACGGCCGCATTCACGGCGTCGCGGTCGGACGCGGGGGCGAGGACATGCGCCTGGCGGCGACGATCCTCTTCCGCGCGCTGCGCGAGGTCACGGCGTCAACACCGTCGCGATCCGTGCACGTCTCGTTCGTCGGCACGGACTACGCGCCGCCGGCTCGCGCCAGGAAAACCATTGCGCCCGTCGCCGAAGCCGAGGGTGTGGGCCCGATGGTGACGGAGCAGCCGTCGCGCGTGCCGTACTTCGAGGGGCTGCGGCTCCTGCGCGACGCGCACTTTCTCGTCGTCCTCGGCTCGGACGATCCGGATTACAGCCCGTCGAAGGTCTATCCGTACATCCTGGCGCGGCGGCCAATCGTGGCCGTGCTCCACGCGTCGAACCCGGTGACGGACCTGCTGACGCGGACCGGCGCCGGTACTGTCGTGACGTTCCGGGAAGCCGGGGACGTGCCGGCGGCCGTCGCGCGCCTGGCAGCCAATCTGCCGGGGCTGCTAACGCGAATGCCCGGTGAGCCCGAGATTCAGTGGGCGGCGTTCGAGCCGTTCTCGGCGCGCGAGCTCACGCGCCGGCAGTGCGAAGTCTTTGATGCCTCCGTGCAGCATCGGCCGGTGGCGGCGGAGGTCCCGTGTCTCGGGTAGCGCGCGTCGCGGTCGTCACGAGTCATCCCATCCAGTACCACTCGCCCTGGTTCCGGGCGCTCGCGCAGGTCGTCGATCTCGAAGTCTTCTACTGCCACCGGCAGGACGCGGCAGGGCAGGGCGCCGCGGGATTCGGACAACCGTTCGAGTGGGACGTTCCGCTGCTCGAAGGCTATCGGTACCGGTGGCTCGAGAACGTCTCGCCGACACCGCAGGTCGAGTCGTTTCGCGGATGCGACACGCCGGCCGTCGCGCCGCTCGTGCGCGAAGGCGGCTACGACGCGTGCGTCGTCACCGGCTGGTACCTCAAGAGCTACTGGCAAGCGATCCGCGCGTGCTGGAACGCGCGCGTGCCGATTCTCATGCGCGGCGACTCGCACCTGGGCACGCCGCGATCGCCCCTCAAGACGGCGGCGAAGTTCGTCCCCTACGCGTGGATGCTGCGCCAGATGGACGCGCATCTGTTCGTGGGTGAGGCAAACCGCGCGTATCTTCGGCACTACGGCGTGCCGGAGACGCAGCTCTTCTTCACGCCGCACTTCGTCGAGAACGACCGGTTCAGCCGGGGCGCGGAGCGCGCCCGCACCGATGGCGCCGCGGCGGCATTTCGCGAGGCGGCCGGCGTACCGAAGGACGCGGTCGTGTTTCTCTTCGCCGGCAAGCTGCTCGCGCAGAAGCGCGTGATCGACTTCGTGCAGGCGCTCGCGGGACTGCGGGCCAGCGGGCGCCTCGTGCACGGCATCGTCGTCGGATCGGGCCCGGAGGAAGCGGATCTGCGGCAGCAGGCGGAGATGCTCGGCGCGCCGGTGCACTTCGCCGGGTTCCTCAACCAGACGGCACTGCCGGTCGCGTATGCGGCGGCGGATTGCATCGTGCTGCCGTCGTTGAGCGAGACATGGGGCCTCGTCGTGAACGAGGCCATGGCCTGCGGCCTGCCCGCGATCGTGACCGACGGCGTCGGGTGCGCCACCGATCTCGTCGTGCCGGGCGAGACGGGCTTCATCTATCCTGCCGGTGACGCGCCGCAGCTCTGGGATCGGATGACCCATGTTGTGGACGCGCTCGAGCGCGATCGCGCGAGCTTCGACGCGGCCGTCCGGTCCCGCATCAGCCGCTACGCGTGCGACGATGCCGTCGCGGGGACCCTGGCGGCGCTCGAATCCGTGACGCCCTCGGTGCGCCGGCTCTCGGCGATCACGCCCGCGCTGTCGCGAGGCCATCGGCTGTGACGACTCTCGTCCTCATCTGGCTCGTGGTGGCGTCGGCGCTGGTGTTCTGGCGATGGCACCTGTCGCGCGGCCTCGGCATGTTCGTCGCGTTCGTCGTCAGCCTGAGCTCGCTGCATTTTCTTGCCGCCACGATTTACGTGTTGCCCTGGTACGCCGGGCTCGATCGCGACTACATTCAGGCCGGGCTGTTCATCGCGCTCGAAGGGCTGGTGGCGCTCGGGATCGGCGCGGTCCTGATGTCGCTGTTCCTGCAGTCCGAGACGGCGCCGATGCCGGAGGAGAGCGACGCGCAGCCGCAGCTCGCGCTGATGTATCTCGCGGTCGGCGGCGCCATGTACACCGTCGTGCGCTCGTTCGTCGCCGACATTCCATCCGTTGGCGCGATCGCGGCCGCCGGATCGAGCCTCGTGATCTTCGGGCTGTGCCTGAAGTGCTGGCAGGTCAGCCGCTCGCGCCAGGTCCTGTGGCTCCTCGCGAGCGCCGTGCTGCCGTTCGTGACGATCCTGACGCAAGGCTACCTGAGCTACGGCATCGCCGCGCTCGTCGTGATCTTCGCGTTCGTCGCCGAAAACGCGCGGCCGCGCTGGGTGCTCATCGCCGGCGGCCTCGTCGTGAGCTACATCACGATGTCGTTCTACGTCACGTACATGCGCGATCGCAACGAGATCCGCTACGCCGTCTGGAACGGCGCGAGCGCCGCCGAGCGCGTGAGCGTCGTCGGCCGGACGCTCGGATCGATTGAGCCGTTCGACATTCGGAACAACGCGCACTTGAGCCGCGTGGACGATCGTCTGAACCAGGACTACCTCGTGGGCCGCGCCGAGAGCTGGCTCGACCAGCGCTACGCGCCGTTCGGCCACGGCGCGACGCTCAAGGACGCGGCGCTGGCGCTCGTGCCGCGCGTCGTGTGGCGGGACAAGCCGATGGCGGCGGGCAGCGGTGACCTCGTGAGCCAGTACACCGGCATCCAGTTCGGCCCGGATACGAGCGTCGGCATCGGCGAGGTGATGGAGCTTTACGTGAACTTCGGATCGCCCGGCGTCTGGACGGGCATGGCGGTGCTCGGTGCGCTGCTCGTGCTCATCGACGAACGCGCGGCCTTCCATCTCGCGAATGGCGACGTGAAACGCTGCTGCTTGTGGTTCGTGCCGGGCTTGAGCCTGCTGCAGGTCGGCGGATCGCTCGTCGACGTGTCGCTGACGGCGGGCGCGGGTCTCGCGGGCACGGTCTTCGCGAACTACGCGATCGACATGATCCTGCGCGCTCATGCGGCGCGGACGACCGTCGCGCCCCCGGACGCGTTCATCGGCCAGGAGCTGCCGTAGATGGCGTCTCCCACACTCGCGGCGGTCACCCTTCACGAGAGCGGCGGCGGCGTCGCCTCCGTCTCGCGCCTCATCTGGCAGGTGATGGGCGACACGTGGGGCGATCGGCGCCGGCTCATCACGCTTGGCAACGCGCCGGCCTATCCGGCCAGGCGCCGGCGGCCGTCGATCGCCGGCCGCGCGGCGTTCGGGCTCCGGCTCGCGGCCTCGCAGGCCGCGCACCCGGACGGCTGGGTGTTCTTTACGCACTTGTCGCTGGCGCGGGCGCAACGATACGTCCCCGCGATGCTGCGCCGGCAGTACGCCGTGTTCCTGCACGGCATCGAAGCGTGGCGCACGCTCAACGCCGACGAACAGGAGATTCTGCACGGCGCCGCACTGCGCGTCGCCAATTCGCGCTACACCGCGAGCGCCATCGCCGCGGCCAATCCGGGTCTCGGATCGATCGAAATCTGTCCTCTGGCGTTCGCGCCGGTTGACGCGCCGTCGCAGGTCAAGCGGCCTTGCGCGGAGACGCCCGACGTCGGCCCGAGGGCCGTGCTGCTCGTCGGCCGTATGGACGCCGGCGAGCGCTACAAGGGACACGACGAGCTCCTGGAAGTCTGGCCGCGCGTCGTGGCCTCCACGCCCGACGCGCGCCTCGTGTTCGCCGGCGACGGCGACGACCGCGCGCGGCTGCTCGCCAAGGCGGCGGCGCTTGGTGTCGCGTCACACGTGATCTTCACCGGCTTTCTGCCGACGGACGGCCTCGCGTGCCTTTACAATTCCGCCGCGGTGTTTGCGATGCCCAGCCGGGGCGAGGGCTTCGGCCTCGTGTACCTCGAAGCGATGGCGCACGGCCTGCCGTGCATCGGCTCGACGCACGACGCCGCGCGCGAAGTCATCGACGACGGCGCCACGGGGTATCTGGTGGATCAGGCGGACGGGCACGCGCTTGCCGACCGCGTCACGAAGCTGCTCGTTGACGAGAACCTCCGCCGCCGGCTTGGCGCGGCCGGCCGGCGCCGGGTCGCGGAGCAATTCAGCTACCGGCAGTTCTCGCATCGGCTTGTGGACCTCGTGCGGCGCTCGCTCAGCACCGACGCGGTGGGTTTGCCCTCCGTGTCGCGGGCACTCGACTGATGGCCTGCCGCGTCCTGCACGTGATTCCGGCAGTCGCGCCGCGCTACGGCGGCCCGAGCGCGGCCACGTTCGGCCTGTGCCACGCCCTCGAAGCCGCCGGCGTCGAAGTCGTCGTGGCGACGACGGACGCGGATGGCCCGGGGCGGCTGGCCGTCGACACGGGATCGCTGCAGAAGTATCTGGGCGTACCCGTGATCTTCTTCCCGCGAACGTTCAGCGAGTCGTTCAAGTGGTCCGGCCCGCTCTCCGCGTGGGTGCACGCAAATGCGGGCGCGTTCGATCTCGTGCACATCCACTCGGTGTTCTCGCATTCGTCGATCGCCGCGAGCCGCGCGTGCCGGGCCGCGCGCGTGCCGTACTTCGTGCGGCCCCTTGGTCATCTCGATCCGTGGAGCCTGAATCGTCACCGCCTCCGCAAGCAGGTGCTGATGCGGCTGGGCGCGGGCGAGATGCTCCGGCGCGCGGTCGCGATTCACTACACCAGCGACGCCGAGCGAACGCTCGCGGAAAGCGCAGTGCCGTCTCTTGCGCCGGGTGTCGTCGTGCCGCTGGGCATCGACGACCAGTGCTTCGCCGCCGCCGGGCGAACGCTCGCGGCGAACGACCGCTACGTCCTCGCGTTGTCGAGGCTGGATGTGAAGAAGGGCCTCGATCTGCTGATCCGCGCGTTTCACGCGCTGGCGGCTGGCGGCGAATGCCGCGGCTGGTCGCTCGTGATCGCCGGTGACGGCGACGCGTCGTACGTCGCCGAGCTCGCGCGTCTGGCCGCTGACGGCCCGGCGCGGGGCCACATCAGATTCGCCGGGTGGGTGAGCGGCGAGGCCCGGCGCGCGCTCGTCGAGGGCGCGGGGCTGTTCGCCCTGCCGTCGCATCAGGAGAACTTCGGACTTGCGGTCGCGGAAGCGATGGCCGGCGGCGTGCCCGTGATCGTCTCGCCGGCCGTGAACCTCGCCAACGACATCCTCGCGGAAGGCGCCGGGTGGGTGGCGCCGCGCGATCAGGCGTCGTGGGAACAGGCGCTGCGGCTCGTCCTCAACGATCCCGCTGAGCTCGAGCGTCGCGGGCGCCGCGCGCGGAGCGCCGCCGAGCGCTACCGTTGGCCGGCGGTCGCGCGCCAGCTCGTGGAGGTCTACGACAACGTGCTGCGCCGCCGGCCGGAAGAGCAGCCGCGGCGATCGCCGGCCGTCCCGGCGCGACAGGCGGCGAGACCATGAGCACCGCGCCGGTCTCGGTCGTCGTTTTGACGCGCAACGAGGAGCGCAACCTCCGCGCGTGTCTCGAAAGCCTCGCGGGCTGGGCGCAGGAGATCTTCGTCGTCGATTCGGGCAGCACTGACGCGACGCTCATGATCGCGCGCCAGTTCGATGCGAAGATCGCGACGCACGCCTTCGAGACGCACGCCCGGCAGTGGAGCTGGGCGCTGGCCGAGCTGCCGCTCGCGACCGACTGGGTGCTGGCGATCGACGCCGACCAGCGCCTGACCCCGGAGGTCCGCGAGGCGATCTCGGCCGAGCTCGCGGCGCCGCGCGCGAACGGCTACTTCCTCTGCCGCCGGCAGGTGTTCCGCGGCCGCTGGATTCGCTACGGCGGCTACTACCCGAAGTATCTGCTCAAGCTCTTCCGGCGCCAGTCGGTGACGATCGATCACACCGATCTCGTCGACCATCACTTTCATGTGAGCGGTCCGGTCGCGAAGCTCCGCGGCGATCTCATCGAGGACAACCGCAACGAAGCGCAGATCGTCGAGTGGACGGCCAAGCACAACCGTTACGCCGTGCTGCAGGCGCGGCAGGAATTCGCGGCGGCGGGCGGTCCGACGATCAGCGTGCGCGCTGTGCTCGGCTCACCCGACGATCGCATGCGCTGGCTGAAGCATCTGTGGGCCGGCTTGCCGCTCTACGTGCGGCCGGTGCTGTACGTCTTCTACCGGTACGTCCTGCGCTTCGGTTGGCTCGACGGCAAAGAGGGCTTCATCTTTCACGTGCTCCAGGCGTTCTGGTACCGGCTGCTCGTCGACATCAACCTCGATGAGCTCCGGGCCGCCCACCACTCGGCCACAGCTGCCGAACTGGAACGAGGCGGGCTGTCCGGCGCGGTCGTGCCGGACGGCGACGGGCCACAGCTGTAGTCGGGACCGCGATGTTCATTCTGGGCATCAACGCGTACCACGGCGACGTCTCCGCCGTGCTCCTCCGCGACGGCAAGCTCGTCGCGGCGGTGGAGGAAGAACGCTTCCGCCGGATCAAGCACGTCGCGGGATTTCCGCGCGAGGCGATCCGCGCGTGCCTGGCGATGGCCGGCATCACGGGCAAGGACATCGCGCATGTCGCGGTGTCGCGCGATCCGCGGGCCAACATCGCCCGCAAGGCCTGGTACGCGGCCACGGTGTTGCCGACCGGCCGGCTCCTCCGCGACCGCGCGAACAACTACCGGCAGGTCGGCGCGATTCCCGAGACGCTCGCCGAGGCGCTCGATCTCGCGCCGGGCGCCCCGCAGCCAAAGATCCATTGGGTCGAGCACCATCCGGCGCATCTGGCGAGCACCTTCTTCGTGTCGCCCTTCGAGGACGCGGCGGTCTGCGCGATCGACGGCTTCGGCGACTTCGTCAGCACCTCGTGGGCGGTGGGACGCGGCACCCAGATCGAGATCATCGACCGCACCTTCTTTCCGCACTCGCTGGGCATGGTCTACCTGGCGATGACGCAGTACCTCGGCTTCATGAAGTACGGCGACGAGTTCAAGGTCATGGGGCTCGCGCCGTACGGCGTGCCGGACTACATCGACGAAGTCAGCCAGCTCGTCCACCTGCTGCCGAACGGGCACTTCGAGCTCGACCTGTCGTTCTTCAAGCACTGGACCGGCGGCTCGGGCATGACGTGGACCGACGGCGAGCCGCAGCTCGAGCCGGTGTTCAGCGAAAAGCTCGAGACGCTGCTCGGCCCGGCGCGCAAGCCGAGCGAAGAGATCACGCTCCGGCACGAAGGCCTGGCCGCGTCCCTGCAGTGCGTGTTCGAAGAAGCGGTGTTCCACATCCTCAACGGCCTCTACGACGCGACGAAGACGACGCGCCTGTGCCTGGCGGGCGGATGCGCGATGAACAGCGTCGCCAACGGCAAGATCCGGCAGCACACACCGTTCACCGACGTGTACATCCAGCCGGCGGCGGGCGACAACGGCACGGCGCTCGGCGCGGCCTACTGGGTCTGGCACCAGGTGCTGAAGCAGCCGCGCACGTTCGTCATGAATCACGGCTACTTCGGCCCGGCGTTCAGCCCGAGCGAGATCGAGCGCGATCTTGCCGCGCGCGCCGGCGAGCTCGACGAGCGCGGGTGCACGACGCGCGCGATCGCCGACGAATCCGCGCTGTGCGACGCGGTGGCCGAGCGCATCAGCGACGGGCAAGTCATCGGCTGGTTCCAGGGCCGAATGGAATGGGGCGCGCGGGCGCTCGGCAACCGCAGCATCCTCGCCGATCCGCGGCGTCAGGACATGCGCGAAATCATCAACACGAAGATCAAGCTGCGCGAGAAATTCCGGCCGTTCGCGCCGTCGGTGCTCGACGAGGCGCACGAGGCGTACTTCGAGGGTTCGGTCCCCGATCCGTTCATGATCCACGTCTACCCGGTGCGCGAAGAGAAGCGCGACGTGATTCCGGCCGTCACGCACATCGACGGATCGGGCCGCTTGCAGACCGTCAGCCGCGAGACGAATCCGATCTACTGGGCGCTCATCAAGGCGTTCGAGCGCCGCACCGGCGTGCCCATCGTCCTGAACACGTCGTTCAACGAGAACGAGCCCATCGTGCACCGGCCGGCGGAAGCCATCGACTGCTTCCTCCGCACGCGCATGGATGCGCTCGTGCTCGGGCCGTACCTGGTGACGAAGCCCGCCGGCAAGGCCGCCGCGGGTCGCTCGGGCAACCCGGCGGCGGCGTCGCTCGAACCGGAGCTGAGCAAAGGCTGAGCGGACCCACGTGCACATCGCTTTCTTCAATCGTTCGTACTACCCGGATCAAGCGGCGACGGGCCAGCTGCTGACCGAGCTCTGCGAGCATCTCGTGCGCGACCACGGTTGCCGCGTGTCGGTGGTGGCCGGCCTGCCGCTGCAGCCGGCGGCGGGCCAGGACGTCGCCGGCGCCGGCGTGCTCTCGCGCGATCGCCACAACGGCGTCGAGATCCTGCGCGCGCGGGGCACGCGATTTTCCAAGCAGCGCCTCGCCGGCCGCGCGAGCAACTACGTCACGTACTTTCTCTCCGCGTGCTACGCGGGCCTGCGGCTCGACGCGCCCGACGTCGTGGTCGCGCTGACCGATCCGCCGATCGTCGGCCTGGCGGCGTGGCTGGCGGGCCTGCGCTTCCGCGCGCCGCTCGTGATGGCGTTTCAGGACGTGTTTCCGGAAGTCACCATCCTGATGGAGGACTTCCACAGCGAGACGATCAACGGCGCGCTCCAGGCCGTGAACAAGTTCCTCGTGCGCCGCGCCGCGCGCAGCATCGCGATTGGCGACACGATGCGGCGCCGGTTGATCGAGAACAAGGGCGCGTCGCCCGATCGCACGGTCGTGATCTCCAACTGGGCGGACACGTCACAGATTCAGCCGGGCCCGCGTCGCAACGCGTTTTCCGCGGCGCACGATCTCGACGACAAGTTCGTCGTCATGCACTCCGGCAACCTCGGTTTGTCGCAGAGCCTCGAGACGCTCGTCGACGCGGCGGCGCTCCTGCGCGATGTGCCCGACGTCCGTCTCGTGTTCCAGGGCGACGGCGTGAAGAAGCCGGCGCTCGAGCAGCGCGTGAGAGATCTCGGGCTCTCGAACGTCGTCTTTCTCCCGTTCATGCCCAAGGCCGAGCTGGGTGAGTCGTTCGCGTCGGCGGACGTGTTCGTCGTGTCGCTCAAGCGCGGCCTGGCGGGCTACATCGTCCCGAGCAAGCTGTACGGGATTCTCGCGTCCGGGCGGCCGTTCATTGGCGCGGTGGAGGAGGAGTGCGAAGTCGCGTCGATCGCGACGACGCATGACTGCGGCGTGGTGGTGGAGCCGGGGAATCCGCAGGCGCTCGCCGACGCGATTCGAGCGTGCCGCGCCGATCGGGCGCGCCTCGCGCAACGAGGCGCGAATGCGCGGGCGATCAGCACGTCGTTCGACCGCACCGGACAAGTCGCGCGGTACCTGGAGGTCTTCCGCGCCGTGGCGCCGCCGGCGCGTGAGCGCGCGCTCGCCGCCGCGGAAGGGGAGGCGCATGTCGGTCGCGGTTGACCACGCGAAGCGCGCCATCGACGTCGTGCTCTCGGGCCTGGGCCTGCTCGTTTCGTGGCCGCTGTGGGGCCTGATTGCCCTGGCGATCTGGATCGACGATGGCCGGCCGATCTTCTACTTTCAGGACCGGGTGGGCCAGGGCGGACGCGTGTTCCGGGTGTGGAAGTTCCGATCAATGATTACCGACGCCGAGCGCAACGGCGCGCGGCAGGCGCGGGCCGGGGACGACCGGATCACGAGCGCGGGCAGGTGGCTGCGCGCCACGGCGCTCGACGAGTTGCCCCAGTTGTGGAACATCTTCCGCGGGGACATGAGCTTCGTGGGGCCGCGGGCGCTTCGTCCCGGTGAGATCGAGGTGAGCGGCGACGGGCGTCACGAGCTGCTGGAGGACGTGCCCGGCTTCCGAGCGCGGTGCGCGGTCCGGCCCGGACTGACCGGCGTCGCGCAGATCTACGCGTCGCGCGATTTGCCGCGGCGGCAGAAGTTTCGCTACGACCGGGTGTACATTACCCGGCAATCGCTTGGGCTGGACGTGCGGCTCATCGTGCTGTCGTTCTGGATTACGTTCCGCGGCGCCTGGGAAACGCGGGGCACGAAAGTGTGACGGCGAGGAGAGTAGGCACCAATTGCGTGATGTAGTCGTCATTGGCGCGGGACCGGCCGGGTCGATCACCGCGCGAATCCTCGCCGAGGCGGGCCGCGACGTCCTCGTCCTCGAAGAGCACGACGTCATCGGCGCCCCGGTCCACTGCACGGGTCTTCTCGGATTCGACGCGTTCGACGAGTTCGATCTGCCGCGCGACCTGATCCTCGGGCGCGCGGGCGCCGCGCGCCTCTGGGGCGCCGCCGGCCGATCGGTGATGGTGCACAGCGAGCGCGTCGAGGCGGCGGTCATCGACCGCGCGCGGCTCGATCTCACGCTCGCCCGGCGCGCCGAGCACGCGGGCACCGAAGTGCGCACCGGCTGCCGCGTCGAATCGATCTCGGTCGGGCCGCGCAGCGTGCTCGTCCAAGGCCGCGGCTTCACCGGCGTCGTCGAGGCGCGCGCGTGCGTGCTGGCCTGCGGCGCCAGCTACCGGTTTCATCGTCAGCTCGGCCTCGGCATGCCCGAGGTGTTTCTGCAGAGCGCGCAGCTCGAGACGCCGTGTCCCGACGTCCCGCAGATCGAAGTCCGATTCGGCCACGCCGTCGCCCCGGGCGGATTCGCGTGGCTCGTGCCGTTGCAGCGCGACCGCGTGCCTTACGCGCGCATCGGGCTGATGGCCAACGCGCACAGCCGCGATCGCTTCGACACGTTTCTCTCGTGGCTCGCGGCCGAGAACGGCGTGGGCACGCCCGCGCTGAAGCCCAACTTCAAGATGCTCCCGCTCGGCCCGGTGTCGCGCACTTTCAGCGATCGCGTGGTGGCGGTGGGCGACGCCGCCGGGCTGGTGAAGCCGACGACCGGCGGCGGGATCTTCTACGGGCTGGTCAGCGGGTCGCTCGCGGCCCGCGTGCTCGATGGCGCGCTCAACCGCGACCGTCTGGGCGCCGCCGAGCTCAGCCGCTACGAGAGCGCCTGGCGCCGCCGGCTCGGCCAGGAGATCCGGATCGGCCTCGCGTTCCGGCGCATCGCCGCGCGGCTCAGCGACGAATCGATCGACGATTTGATCGAGCTGGCGCGCGTCAACGGCGTCGTGCCGCTGCTGCAGCAGACCGCCTCGTTCAATTGGCACCGCAAGGCGGCGATCGCGCTGCTCGGCCATCCGGCGTTCCGAAAGATCGCGTTCAAGTCCGTCGTTCGCGACCGTGGTCTCATCTGACCTCACCTCACACGAACTGACCGAGCATCTGAAATCGATTCTGCGCGATACGGCCGATGACGCCGTGTCGCTCGCGGAGATCGATCCGGAAGCGCTCGTGAGCAGCGCCGAAGCGCACGCCGTGCTGCCGCTCGTGGCCGCGCGTCTGCTTCCGCGCCGCGATCTGCCCGAAGCGCTGAGGCCGCGCCTCGAGGACGCCGCGCGGCGGGCGGTCGTCGACGACCTGGTGCAGGAGGCGGAGCTCAAGCGCCTGATCCACGCGCTCTCCGCGGCGGGCCTGCGCCCCGTGCTGATGAAGGGCGCCCACCTCGCCTACGCGTACTACGAGCGCCCGGACCTCCGGCCGCGCGTCGACGCCGATCTGCTGGTGGCGCGGGGCGACGAGGCCGCGGCCGCGCGCGAGCTCCAGCGCCTCGGCTACGCGCCGAGAGAGCAGAGCCACGGCGACCTCGTGTCGTACCAGTCGGCCTACGCGCTCACGCGAAACGGCGCCACGCTGCACGTGGTCGACCTGCACTGGCGGATCGCCAATCCGCAGCGGTTCGGCCAGGTGTTGTCGTACGAAGACGCGAACGCGGCCGCCGAACCGGTGCCGTCGCTGGGCCCGGACGCGCGCGCGCTCTCGCCGGTGCACGCGCTGTTGATCGCGTGCGTGCACCCCGTGGCGCATCACGCGAATCAACATTGCCTGCTGTGGCAGTACGACATCCATCTGGTGGCCTCGGAGTTCGACGACGAGGACTGGCGTGAGTTTGCGGCGGTCGCGCGGGCCGGCGGCGTCGCCGGCGTCTGCCGCGCGAGTCTGGCGCGCGCGTTCGACGACTTCGGGTTGTCGATCCCGCGCGAGGCGTGGTTCGCCCTCGTCGATTCCACCGGCGCCGATGCCGGCACGTCGGCCTATCTCGCCGGCGGCCGCCGGCACGTCCAGCGCGTGTGGTGGGACTTGCGATCGCTGCCGACCTGGCACGAGCGCTCCCGCTTGCTGCGCCAGCATCTGTTTCCCTCCGCGCAGTACATGCGCCAGGTCTACGCGCCGTCGAGCGGCGCGCCCCTGCCGTGGCTCTACGCACGACGTGTCTGGCACGGCGCGCAGAAGTGGCTAACGCGCACCTAGCCAACCCATGAGCGGATTTGGCGGCTTTCTCATGGCGACGCTCGCCTGGGGCGTGCTGGCCTTTGGCGCGGTCTACCCGTGGGCCTACTGGCCGCTCGCGGTAGCGGCCGCGTCCCTCGGCATCTGGGGACTCATCGCGACCAGAGGGTGGCGCGACGGGCGCGTGCGATCGATCGCGCGCGTGTTGGGCGCGGTCGCGATCGCGATCCTCGTCCAGGTCATCGCGATTCCCACCTCCTGGGTCGCGCGCTGGTCACCGGCCGTCGATCGTTTCCTCAGCAACTACGAGATCGGCTACCAGCAGGCCACGCACCACTCGCTGTCGATCTTTCCGGGGCAGACGACCGTGGCGCTGTTCCTGTACCTCGCGTTCGCGGTGCTTCTGCTCGGCCTGATGCGGGCGATCCGTCGCGTGCCGTTCGAGTGGCTGGCGGGGAATCTGGTCGGCCTCGGCCTGGCGCTTGCGGTGGCGGCGGTCGTGCAGGCCGCGTTCATCGACAAGAGCGATCCGCTCGTCTACGGGTTCTGGCGCCCGTCGTACGGCGCGACGCCGTTCGGACCGTTCGTCAACAAGAACCACTTCGCCGGCTGGATGGTGATGGTGCTGCCGGTGGCGCTGAGCTACCTGGTGGCGATGATCGCCACAGCGCGCCGGCCAGGCCACCTCGATTGGGCCGGCACGGTGCGCTGGGCGGCGGGCGTAGGCTCCGGCCGCCTCGTGCTCGTGGCGGCCAGCCTGTTCGTCATGAGCACGGCCGTCGTGCTGACGGGCTCTCGCTCCGGTATGGTCAGCCTCGTCCTCGCGATCGCCGTCGTCGGCCTCCTGGTGTGGACGCGACCAGAGACGCGCAGCGCCCGGCGCATGGTGACGGGCGGCGTCCTCGCCCTCGGCGGCGGCGCGCTGCTGTGGGCCGGACTGGCCGCGACGCTGT